>NZ_CP009630.1:969468-1292624 GCF_000959445.1 Burkholderia vietnamiensis LMG 10929
TCACCGCCTCGCCGGAAAATCGCTCGCGACGGCCGGCCGCGCGAGCCCGCGCGCCGGCAACGGCGTCGACATCACGATCGACGTGCGCGTTTCCCCATACAGATTGACGCGCTCGATCAACTGTTCGAGATGCGCCATGCTGACCGCGACGAAGCGCATCACGTACGAGTCGGCGCCGGTCACGTGATGGCACTCGACCACCTCGGGGATCGTCTCCAGCAGCTTCAGGAATTTCGCCTTCGCCGGCTGCGGCACGGTGATGCCGATCAGCGCGCTGACCGGATAGCCGGCGGCGGCCGGATCGATGCGCGCCGTGTAGCCGCCGATCACACCGGTCGACTCGAGACGCTTCACGCGCTCCGTCACCGCCGGCACGGACAGGTGAACCTGCCGCGCGAGTTCCGTATAGCTGATGCGGCCGTTGGCCTGCAGCAGCGCGATCAGCTTCCAGTCGAGTTCGTCCATCGCGTCGGAGTTTTTAAGGTGAAAGCGCCATTTTTCCTTAAAAACCGGCTTCAGCGGCGATCGGATTTTCCCTACGATGGTTTCTCCAGTCACCACACATCGCCAGGAGCCGGTCATGCTGTTCATCAAGTCCGTCGTGATCGGGTTGTCGATCGCGCTGCCGGTCGGCCCGATCGGCATGCTGTGCATCCAGCGCAGCCTGAGCCGGGGCTTTCAAGCGGGGTTCGCGACGGGCCTGGGCGCCGCATGCGCCGACGCGCTCTACGGACTGCTCGGCGCGCTCGGTGTGGCCGGCGTCGTCACCGTGTTTCCGATGCTGACCGTCGTGCTGAAGATCGGCGGCGGCGCGTTTCTCATGTGGCTGGCCTGGACCATCGCGCGGCAGGGAGCGCCTGCGCCGGCCGCGCGCGCCGAACTGCCGCGCACGACCGTGCTGCGCTATTTCGTCACGACCTTCGGCCTGACGCTGTCCAACCCGATGACGATCCTGTCGTTCGTCGGAATCTTCGCGGCGCTCGGCCCGCTGGCCGGCGCGCACGACAGCGGAATGCGCGCGACGGTCGCGATGATGGTGGGCGGCGTGTTCGTCGGTTCGGCGGCGTGGTGGCTGTGCCTGAGCGGCACGAGCGCCGCGCTGCGCACCAGGATGCCGCCGGCGCTCATGTACGCACTCGCGCGCGTGTCCGCGCTCGTGATCGCGGGATTCGGCGCGATCCAGCTGATCGCCGGCGTGCGGGGCGTCGCCGGGGCGTGACGCGCATCGCCGCGCGACCGAGCCACCGCCTGCGCACGAGGACGCGATGCAGCACCGCCCGCGCGGGCCAGCACCGTACCCGGCGCGATCAGAACGTATAGCTGATCTTGCCGAACGCAGTGCGGCCCAACGTGTTGTAGCCGTAGGCGGTCATGTACTGGCGGTCGAACAGGTTCGACAACGTGGCCGACACCGTCAGATGCGCGTTGACCTTGTACGACGCGCGCAGGTTCACGCTCAGGTACGACGGCAGATAGGTCGTGTTGGCCGGGTCGTCGAACGTCGTGCCGCCGTAGCTAAGCGTGGCGCCGGTACTCAACGCATGCAGGCGCAATTCGTCCCACGTGTGGTCGACGCTCGCGCTGAAGGTCTGGCGCGGCCGGCGGCTCAGCCAGCTTTCGTTGGTCACGTCCTGCGGATTCAGGATGCCCACCGCGATGCTGACCGGCGTCGACCGGCCGATCGTCCCCTTGTACGACAGGTCGATGCCGCGGATATGCGCGCGGCCGATGTTCATCGGCGAGAACGTCGCCGGGTTGTACGCGATCAGGTTGTTGACGCGCGTGTCGTAAATCGCAGCGCTGAACGTGCCGTATGCCGTATTCGCATCGAGCGCCGCCTCGACCGAATCGCTGCGTTCGGGGTTCAGGTTCGGATTGCCGTAACCGGGGTAGTACAGGTCGTTGAACGACGGCAGGCGGAACGCATTGCCGTACGAGACGCGCGCCGCATACACCGGCGTGATCGCCCACGACAGCGCGACGTTACCCGTGTTCACCGCCTTGCCCATGATGATCTCGTGCCGGCCCGCGACGAACATCGTCACGCTGCCGAGCGTCGCCGACTGATGCAGCGAAAACGCCGAGTCGTTGCGCGTCGGTATGCCGTCCGGCAGGTCGGCAGGCAGGAACGCCTGCTCGCGCGTGAAGTCGTAGGCCAGCTTCGTCTCGCCCGACAGCGGCAGCCCGAACAGCCGGAAGCCGTGCTCCTGATGCGTGAGCGACGTCGACACGCTGATGCGCTGCGAATCGATCTGGTCGGTCGGGATGGTCGGATCGTTCGCATACAGGAACTGCCGGTCGCTCGCATAACCGAACGACTGCGCGAACTGCGTGTCGCGCGTGATGTCGAGATGGAACGCGACGCCGGTCGTCAGCTGATGGTCGAGTTGGCGATTCGCGAAGCCTGCGTTGTCGTAGGACAGGTCGGAGCGGTGATACAGCGCGAACGTCGAGACCGACCAGTTGCCGCGTGCATAGCCGAGACGCGCATCGAGATCCTGCGCGTGATACGGATTGCGTCCGGCCTCGTGGTACGGCAGCACGGGCTGCGTGGCGTCGATGCCGGCGGTGTTGTAGTCGTGCAGGCCGAGCGAGTAGGTGAGCCCGCCGAGCGCGGCGAGCGGGCCGGTGGACGGCACGGTGCCGGACGTGCGCAGCTGCGTATCGAAGGTCTTGTTCGAGCCGCCGCCGAACGACACGCTCGTCTGGTTCGGCTGACCCGCGGCGCGGCGCGTAAACAATTGCACGACGCCGCCCATCGCGTTCGCGCCGAACGACGCGGCGGCCGGCCCGGAGATCACCTCGACGCGCTCGAACGCTTCGGTCGGCAGGTCCGCCCATGGCGCGATGCCGGTGGTCGGCGAGCCGATCGGGATGCCGTCGATGAACACCGCCACCTGGCTCGCTGACGAGCCGCGGATGCTGACCGACGCGGACGAGCCGGGGCCGCCGTTGGACGACACCGTCACACCGGGCAGCGTCGCGAGCGCCTGCGTGATGCTCGGCTCGCCGGGCGACAGCCGCTCGAGGTCGGCGCGCGTGAGCACCTGCGTCGTCGCATAGCGCTGGTCGAACGACTCGGGCAGGCGCCGCGTGTCGGTCACGGCGATGGTCGGCAGCTCCGTGCCGGCCGCGGGCGGCGACGCTTCGGCAGGCGCCGTGTCGCCGGCCGCATGCGCGAGCGGGCAGAGCAGCGCCGATGCGGCGGACGTGGCGAGAAGGTGGCGAAGATTCATGATGCGGCGAGCGTGGTCGTGTTGCAGATGCGGCGTGCGCGCGAGCCAGCGCCGCGCACGCAGGCGGTGCAGCGGCGCGATGCTTCCGGCGCGGAAGCGAGGGCGGTAAGAATGAACATGCGAAGCGTTCAGAGGTCGGGGCCGTCCATGCAACGGGGCGACCGCCAACGGCGGTGCCGGCGCATCGGGACACCCCGCCCGGTGCGGCTGCTGGACCTCGGGTCGATGGCAGGTCTCCTGGCTTGCGGGTCGTCATCCGCGCCGGCCTTCCCGGTTTCCCAGTGGCGCGTGGTGGCGCGGATTCACCGCTTACAGTTGCGGGGGCAGCCGCAGATTGGAGGCTCGGCCTCTGCTGCGTTCCCTTTTGATCCCGTCTCCGGGAACCATCGGTGCGCAAGCGTAAGGGCGAGCACGCCGGCACGTCAATCGTCGAATCGCGCAGGGGTGCGAAAAAACGTCACCGCGCGTCGAATGCTCGCGGATGGCGTGTCGCGGGCGCGACGGAGCGCATTTCAGATCTGATGAAAGCGGCTGGCCGTGGCGGGGCGATATGAGGCTGGAACGCGCGCGTCCTCGTCGTTCGAACGAGGCGGTGGGGTGTTGCGCCGGGAGCGCGCGCCCCCGGCGATTTCATGCGGCGGGACTGGAAACCAGTGCGGCGAAGTTCGCGAGGTCGACGTTGCCGCCGCTGATCACGATGCCGACGCGCTTGCCCGCGAGTTCGTCCTTCATCTTGCGTGCGGCCGCGAGCGACAGGCAGCCGGTCGGCTCGACGATGAGCTTCATCCGGGTTGCGAAGAACCGCATGCTGTCGACCAGTTCGGCGTCGGTCGCTGTCAGGATGTCGTCGACGTCGCGCCGCAGGATCTGGAACGTCAGGTTGCCCAGATGCTGCGTCTGCGCGCCGTCGGCGATCGTGCGCGGCGTGTCGATGTGCACGATCGCGCCGCTGCGGAACGATTGCTGGCCGTCGTTGCCGGCTTCGGGCTCGACGCCGTACAGCTTCGCTTGGGGCGACAGCGCGCGCGTCGCGAGCGCGGTGCCGGACAGCAGGCCGCCGCCGCCGAGCGGCGCGAACACTGCGTCCAGCGGCCCGACTTCGTCGAACAGCTCCTTCGCCGCCGTGCCCTGGCCGGCGATCACGTCCGCATGGTCGTACGGCGGGATCAGCGTGAGCCCGTGCTTCTCCGCCAGCTCGCGGCCGATCTGCTCGCGGTCTTCCGTATAGCGGTCGTAGGTCACGACGTTGCCGCCGTAGCCGCGCGTGGCGGCCATCTTCGCGGCCGGCGCGTCCTGCGGCATCACGATCGTCGCCGGGATGCCGAGCATGCGCGCCGACAGCGCGATCGCCTGCGCGTGGTTACCCGACGAGAAGGTGACCACGCCGTTGCGGCGCTGCGTGGCGTCGAAGCGCGACAGCGCGTTGAATGCGCCGCGGAACTTGAACGCACCCATGCGCTGCAGGTTCTCGCACTTGAAGAACACCTGCGCGCCGAGCGCGTCGTCGAGCGTGCTCGACGTCATCACGGGCGTGCGGTGCGCGTGGCCCTGCAGGCGCGCGGCGGCGGCCGCGACGTCGTCGTAGGTGGGAAGGGTCGGGTTGGTCATCGGTGGCTCTCGTCGATAGGGCGATCATCGGGGCGGGCGTGCCCGTCATTTTGCATCGTTGTATACGGTGGCGCGCGATACGCCGAGGTGCTGCGCGACGATTTCCATCGCGCGGCGCACCTCGAGAAAGCCGTCTGCCTTCAGCATCTGCATCAGCTCGCGCCGCTGGTCGGTCTTCAGTTCGCGCGGCGTGGACGCGAGACGCGTCGCGAACGCATCGATGCGCTGCCGGATCGCGTCGGCGCCGGCCGGATCGAGCGTGTCGGCGACCGGCGCGCCTTCGACGCTGCAGAACTGGTTCAGCATCCCCTGGAAGCCGCGGAACAGCGTGACGTCCGCGTTCAGGCACAGCGCGGCCACGTAATGGCCGCTCGAATCCTTGATGCCGATCGACGTGCTTTTCGCGGTGCGGCCGTCGGCGAAGCGGTTCGCGTAGTTCGCGAGCACCTGCGGGAAGTCGTCGTCCGCGATGCGCGCGAGGCCGAGTTCGGTCGCGGGATCGCCGACCGCGCGGCCCGACAGGTTGTTGTGGATCGCGAGGATCGCGTGCTCGGGCGTGCGCAGGTCGTGCACGACGACCTCGGTGAACGGCGCGAACATTGCGCCGAGCCCTTCGGCGATGCGCAGCACCTGTTCGATCAGCGATGCCTGTTCCAGCTGCGGCGTCGGGCGGGAACGGTTCATCGCGCGGCTTCGAGCGCAGGTGCGTCGGTGGTCTCGGGACGCGTGATGTCGGCGAGCAGCGGTCGGGCGATCCGCACGTAATCGGACGCGTCGAGCACGATCGAGCGGTCGAGGCGTCCGGCGTTGAACGCGATCGCGTCGTTGCGTTCGACCAGCGCCGGATCGACGACGAGCGTCACGCTCGCGTCGAACACGAACGGCGGCACGGCGCCCATCACGCAGCCGGTGACGGCGGCCGCGCGCTCCGGCGGCGCCAGCGTCGCCTTGCGACGGCCGAGCGCGTCGGCGACCTTGCGGAAGTCGATCTTCAGATGACCGGGGATCACTGCTAGCGCGGTCGCATCGCCGCCATCCTTGAACGTGCAGAGCATCGCCTTCGCGCCCTGTTCGGGACGCGTGCCGCGAATCGCGGCGATCACGTCGGATTTGCCCTCTGCGGGGTGCTCGAGCACGCGGAACCGCGCACCGTTGCTGGTCAGCAGCTCGCACAGCCCGTTGAAGACGGGGTATTCGGTCATGTCGTGGCAGGCCGTAAGAGTGCGCGCGTAGCGCGGTCGAAATAGATGAATCATCCAAGTATAGACGTTTTGTCGCGCCGCAGACAGAAAAGGGCGTTGGGCGCACGGCAGGCAAGGCGCGCGCACCGTGTACCGAAAGGCCATTTCATGTTGCGAAATGGCGTGGGCGCTTTCGTGCCGCCTGTCTTTCCGTGCCTTGAAAAAGTGTTTTGCATCGCAAAAACTCGGACCTATCTCATTGAAAATTTACAGAAATTTATATCTTATGTCTTATATAAGAGTTGGCCGAAAGCGCGCCGTGCAGCGGTACTATTAAGTCCATGCAGTTCGCTTCGTCAGACGCGGCGGACACGCGGAACCCTTTACTCAAATGCGCTTCGTTCCCAGGAGATTGACATGTCCCAATATCAAGACGACATCAAGGCAGTGGCTGGCTTGAAGGAAAACCACGGCAGCGCGTGGAATGCCATCAATCCCGAGTATGCCGCTCGCATGCGCGCCCAGAACAAGTTCAAGACGGGCCTCGACATCGCCAAGTACACCGCGAAGATCATGCGCGCCGACATGGCTGCGTACGACGCGGATCCGTCCAAGTACACGCAGTCGCTCGGTTGCTGGCACGGCTTCATCGGCCAGCAGAAGATGATTTCCATCAAGAAGCACTTCAACAGCACCGAACGCCGCTACCTGTACCTGTCGGGCTGGATGGTCGCTGCGCTGCGCTCGGAGTTCGGCCCGCTGCCGGACCAGTCGATGCACGAAAAGACGTCGGTCAGCGCGCTGATCCGCGAGCTGTACACGTTCCTGCGCCAGGCCGACGCCCGTGAGCTCGGCGGCCTGTTCCGCGAGCTGGATGCCGCGAAGGACGCCGCTGCGAAGGCCGCGATCCAGCAAAAGATCGACAACCACGTGACGCACGTCGTGCCGATCATCGCCGACATCGACGCCGGTTTCGGCAACGCTGAAGCGACCTATCTGCTGGCCAAGCAGTTCATCGAAGCGGGCGCATGCTGCATCCAGATCGAGAACCAGGTGTCGGACGAGAAGCAGTGCGGCCACCAGGACGGCAAGGTCACGGTGCCGCACGAGGACTTCCTCGCGAAGATCCGCGCGATCCGCTACGCATTCCTGGAGCTGGGCGTGGATGACGGCATCATCGTCGCGCGCACCGACTCGCTCGGCGCCGGCCTGACCAAGCAGATCGCCGTGACGAACGCGCCGGGCGACCTGGGCGACCAGTACAACTCGTTCCTCGACTGCGAAGAACTGTCGGGCGACCAGCTCGGCAACGGCGACGTCGTGATCAAGCGCGACGGCAAGCTGCTGCGTCCGAAGCGCCTGCCGAGCAACCTGTTCCAGTTCCGCGCCGGCACGGGTGAAGCACGTTGCGTGCTGGATTGCATCACGTCGCTGCAGAACGGCGCCGACCTGCTGTGGATCGAGACCGAAAAGCCGCACATCGCGCAGATCGCCGGCATGGTCAACGAAATCCGCAAGGTGATCCCGAACGCGAAGCTGGTGTACAACAACAGCCCGTCGTTCAACTGGACGCTGAACTTCCGTCAGCAGGTGTACGACGCGCTGAAGGCCGAAGGCAAGGACGTGTCGGCATACGACCGTGCGCAACTGATGAGTGTCGAATACGACGACACCGAACTGGCGAAGCTCGCGGACGACAAGATCCGCACGTTCCAGGCCGATGCGTCGCGTGAAGCCGGCATCTTCCATCACCTGATCACGCTGCCGACGTACCACACGGCCGCATTGTCGACCGACAACCTCGCGAAGGAATACTTCGGCGAACAAGGCATGCTCGGCTACGTGGCCGGCGTGCAGCGCAAGGAAATCCGCCAGGGCATCGCGTGCGTGAAGCACCAGAACATGTCGGGTTCGGACATCGGCGACGATCACAAGGAATACTTCAGCGGTGAAGCCGCGCTGAAGGCAGCGGGCAAGGACAACACGATGAACCAGTTCTCGTAATCGTCATAGCCGCGGCACACGACGCCAACCCGTTGTTCACGGGTTGGCGTTTTTTTTCAGTCGCGCTCGGTCGTGAGGCAGTCGCAGCTCACCGTCGTAGCGGCCGTCGCACGTGTTCGCCCGAATTGCAGAAAGCGCGGTTTTGAGCGGTGCGTAGGCAGCGCGCTCGCAACAGATGTTTGTGTGCGCAACCTGATTCAGGGTTTGCCTGAGTAGCGAAAACACGGATCCGCGCAACGTGCGCTTGCGTACGTGGGCCACGCGAGGCGCCGACCAAAATTGCCGCTGGCGCGCAACCCTTGCACTGCAAAGCGCCGGGCCGTTTCGTCCGCGCGGAGCATGCAGCGAACCAGTAAAAACAACCCCTCTGCAAGCGACATGCCCGACCCATCGTCACGGTTGTTTCTTGTTGCAACGCAACGCCCGCGCAATATCGGCGATGGTATGCTGGCCTGCATGGAGTTGGACGGCAGGTTGTTCGCATGGCGAAACTCGCGTTCGTACACTCACGCGATCGTTCAGATAGTTCACATACGCTCGCCCGCATCGCGGCATCGACGCGCGCTCCGCTCGCGCGTCGCGCGCTGCGTGTCGCTTCAGTCTGCACGCCCACCGCAATCCCGATCTCGCGGGCTCGCCCCGCATCCTGTATCCCCGTCCAATAATCTGGAGACACCCCCATGTCGCAAAACTCATTGGCCGAAGCGACGCACGGCCCGCTGATCGCTCCTCCGGCATTCGTCAAACATCGCAAGCTGATCGACTGGGTGTCGCGCATCGCGGCGCTCACGGAACCCGAGCGCGTCGTGTGGTGCGACGGCTCGCAGCAGGAATACAACGCGCTGTGTCAGGCGATGGTCGATCAGGGCACGCTCAAGCGTCTGAATCCGGCGAAGCGGCCGAACTCGTATCTCGCGCAATCCGATCCGTCGGACGTTGCACGCGTCGAGGATCGCACCTTCATCTGCACGGACTCGCCCGACGACGTGGGGCCGACCAACAACTGGATCGCGCCGGATGAAATGCGCGAGACGCTGAACGGCCTGTTTCGCGGCGCGATGCGCGGCCGCACGCTGTACGTGGTGCCGTTCTCGATGGGCCCGCTCGGCTCGCCGATCGCGCACGTCGGTGTCGAGCTGTCCGACAGCCCATACGTGGTGGCCAACATGCGGATCATGACGCGCATGGGGCGCGACGTGTACGACGTGCTCGGCGAGGACGGCGCGTTCGTGCCGTGCGTGCACAGCGTCGGTCATCCGCTCGAAGCAGGGCAGCAGGACGTGCCGTGGCCGTGCAACCCGGTCAAGTACATCGTGCATTTTCCCGAGACGCGCGAGATCTGGAGCTTCGGCTCCGGCTACGGCGGCAACGCGCTGCTCGGCAAGAAGTGCTTCGCATTGCGCATCGCGTCGACGATGGGCCGCGACCAGGGCTGGCTCGCCGAACACATGCTGATCCTCGGCGTGACGTCGCCGGCCGGCAAGAAGTATCACGTCGCGGCGGCATTCCCGTCCGCGTGCGGCAAGACCAACTTCGCGATGCTGATTCCGCCGAAGGGCTTCGATGGCTGGAAGGTCACGACGATCGGCGACGACATCGCATGGCTGAAGCCGGGTCGCGACGGCCGCCTGTATGCGATCAATCCGGAAGCCGGCTTCTTCGGCGTCGCGCCGGGCACCGGCGTGAAGACGAATCCGAATGCGATCTCGACGCTGACGGAGAACGTCATCTTCACGAACGTCGCGCTGACCGAGGACGGCGACGTGTGGTGGGAGGGGCTGACCGACACGCCGCCCGCGAAGCTGATCGACTGGCAGGGCAACGCGTGGACGCCCGAGCTCGGCAAGGAAACGGGCCGCAAGGCGGCGCACCCGAACTCGCGCTTCACCGCGCCTGCGTCGCAATGCCCGTCGATCGACGCGGACTGGGAAGATCCGGCCGGCGTGGCGATCGACGCGTTCATCTTCGGCGGGCGCCGTTCGACGACCGTGCCGCTCGTGACCGAAGCGCGCGACTGGATCGAAGGCGTATACATGGCCGCGACGATGGGCTCGGAAACGACTGCGGCGGCGGCGGGCCAGCAAGGCGTCGTGCGACGCGATCCGTTCGCGATGCTGCCGTTCTGCGGCTACAACATGAGCGATTACTTTGCGCACTGGCTGAAGCTCGGCAAGCAGCTCGAAGCGAGCGGCGCGACGCTGCCGAAGATCTACTGCGTGAACTGGTTCCGCAAGGACGCGAACGGCAAGTTCGTGTGGCCGGGCTTCGGCGAGAACATGCGCGTGCTGAGGTGGATGATCGAGCGCCTCGAAGGCAACGGCGGCGGCGAGGATCACGTGTTCGGCGTGACGCCCGCGTATGACGACCTGCACTGGGACGGGCTCGACTTCACGCGCGAGCAGTTCGATGCGGCGACGTCGATCGACGCAGCCGAGTGGCGCGACGAGCTGAAGCTGCACGCCGCGCTGTTCGAAACGCTGAAGTTGCGCCTGCCCGCCGAGCTGACGGAGACGATGAAGAAGATCGAGCAGCGTATCGGCAACTGAAGCGCGGTGTCTGCATGACGTGCCGCGCCGGCATGCGTTGCCGGCGCGGGACGTTTTCGTTGGTGCGCGCTGCCCGTGCGTCGACGCGCGGCATCGCACTGCATCGTGCGGCTGCTACACCGGTCGCAAGCCGCACGTCGTCGCTTCGACGAACCTCAGTGGGCCGTCAACCGAAATCGAGCGCGTTCGTCAGATCGCCCGGCGGCGGCGCGCCGCGCGAGGCGAACGCACGGTCGCGCGCGGCGACGCCGTCGAGCGGCGCGAGCCCATGCACGCGGCCGATGAAGCGCAGGATCGAGTTCGTGTCGTACATCGTGTGATCGACGTGGCCCTTCTTCGCGAACGGCGAGATCACCAGCGCGGGAATCCGCGAGCCCGGCCCCCAGCGATCGCCCACCGGCGGCGCGACGTGATCCCACCAGCCGCCGTTCTCGTCGTGCGTCATTACGATCACCGTGTTCGCCCACTGCGGGCTACGGCGGATGTGCTCGATCACGTTCGCGATGTGGCGATCGCCCGATTCGACGTCCGCGTAGCCGGCGTGCATGTTGAGGTTGCCTTGCGGCTTGTAGAACGTCACGGCCGGCAGCTTGCCCGCGTCGACCGCGGCGAGGAAGTGATTGGTCGAAGGATCGTCGCCGACGCCCGCGTCGCGCAGATGCTTGCGGCGCGCATCGGTGCCCGGCGCGTAGTTCGCAAAGTAGTTGAACGGCTGGTGGTGATACTGGAAGTCGGGCACGCTCCCCGTGTCGCGATGCTCGAGCGCGTATTGCCACGCGCCGCTGTACCAGGCCCAGTCGACGTCCTTCTCCGACAGGCGATCGCCGATCGTCGCGTGAGCCTGCGGCGGCATCACGCGATGGTCTGCCGGGTCCGCATACGCGGCATTGCCGGGGTCCGCAGGCGGCACGTAGCTCGGCTGGTACGGCGGGGCCATCGTATTGACGCCGTAGCCGTCGGGCGTGAGGGCGCCGTCGGCTGCGAACTTCGGCGGGCCGTCGAGCGCCGACGCGGGCGAATTGGCGGCCAGCGCGAGGCGCGTGCCGGCCGGATCGTCGCCGTCCACCTTCGACAGCAGCTTCGTCGCCTGCGGATGCTTGTGTGCGTCGGGGTAGACCGGCGGCTGCGCGGAAATCAGGAACATGTGGTTGAGCCACGATCCGCCGAATGCCGCCATGAAGAAGTTGTCGCACAGCGTGTACTGCCGCGCGAGGTTCCACAGGCGCAGCGTGTCGGCGGAGTTGCGGTAGTGGCCCATCACGAGGCCGCCCGAATCGGCCCATGCGGCGAACTGGTTGTTGCGGCCGCCGGCGATCTGCATCTGGTTCTGATAGAAGCGGTGCCACAGGTCGCGCGTGATCACGCCGTTGGGTAGCGGCTTGCCTTGCGCATCGGCGAGCCGGAACGGCGCGTTCGGCAGCTTGTCGATGTCGCGTTCGGCGATCACGTAACGCTTGCCGTCGACTTCCTGCGCCTGCGGCACGAGCCCGCCCCAGATTTTCGGGAGCACGGGCAGCGGCGTCTTACCGTCGCGGTCGAGTTGCTGTGCCTGCTCGGGCTTCACCGCGCTCAGCGGATACTGCACGCCCGGGAAATCGCCGTACAGATTCGCGAAGCTGCGGTTCTCGGCAAAGATCACGACGATGTGACGCACGTGTCGGCGCAGTGTTTCGTCGAGCTGCAGGTCGGCGGCCGTGCGCGGCGCACGTCCCGACGTGATCTCGCAGCCGCCTAGCGCGACGCCCGCACCGAGCGTGGCGAGGCCACCGAGCACACGGCGGCGCTCGGCATCAACGGGAAGATCGTCGGGGCGGTCGGGGGTGTCGGTCACGTCGTGGTCTCCTCGAATGGGCGATGGTCGTTCGATGTGGGGCGCGCTGGGTGGTGCGTGCTGGCGCGCGCGCAGGTGCACGAGAGCCGGCGTCGTGCGGGCTCACGGCGGTAAGCTTCGCGCTGTCACGAAAATGTCATGCACGCGACTATAGCGCGGTCGGCTGGGGCGATGAAAGGGATTTGTCGGAGCTATGCGCGACGATGGGCGCGGGGGCGGGAATCGAGGGTGGTGGGGTGGCAGGGCGGTTCGTGCGAGCAACATCCGCTTGTGGTGCGCTGCGTCATTCATCCGATTGAGCGACGTGGCGAGATGCGGGCGCGGTGGCATTTTTGTCTGCGTGGCTGCTCGCGTTTTGCGAATGGCGCGCACGCGTGCGCGGCCGGATGCGCGATGCGACTGATCGATACGATCTGAAGAAACGCCTTCGACAGGACCGGACTACGCAGAATTGCGGATCACGGCGGAACGTTCGCGGCGTCGGTGCTGTCGCGCGCGAACGATGCGATGCGATGCGATGCGATGCGATGCGCAATCGCACCTCGCCCGCGATCGTCAGTCAGGACGCAGCGGCCGCATAGACTTCGATCGCTTCGGTCGGCGTATCAAGAAAGCGCATGCGCTACCCACGTCGCATAACGGCGTACCCGCGAACGCAAATCAGGACGCAGCCGCCGCCGCAACTTCGGCCGCTTCGGTCAGCGCATCGAGAAAGCGCGTGCGCCACCAGTGCACATCGGTCTTGCGCACGATCGCCATCAGCGCGTTGTGGCGCTGGCGGCGCTCGTCGAGCGGCATCGTGAGTGCGCGTTGAATCGCCTGCGCGGTGCCCTGCGTGTCGTACGGATTGACGAGCAGCGCGGGCTTCAGTTGCTCGGCTGCGCCGGCGAAGCGCGACAGCACGAGCACGCCGGGATCAGCCTCGTCCTGCGCGGCAAGAAACTCCTTCGCGACCAGGTTCATCCCGTCTCGCAGCGGCGTAACGAGCGCGACACGGCTTGCGCGATAGAGGCCGGGCAAGCGCTTGCGCGCAACGGTCCGATGAATGTAGCGCATTGGCATCCACTCGAGCTCGCCGTAGTCGCCGTTGATCGCACCGCACAGACTGTCCATCTCGCGCCGCAGGTCGTCGTAGGCGCCGAGATCCTCGCGGCTCGGCGCGGCGATCTGGATCAGCGTCGCGCGGTTGCGATTCTCCGGATACTGTTCGAGCAACTGACGGAACGCATGCACGCGTTGCGGCAGGCCCTTCGTGTAATCGAGACGATCGACGCCGACGAGCAATTGACGGCGCGAATATTCATCGCGCATCCGCTCGAACATGTCGATGCCGTCGCGATTCTCCGCCAGCGCCGCGAATTCGTCGACGTTGATGCCGATCGGAAACGCGCCGGCCGACAGCGTGCGGCCGAACGCACGCAGGCGACCGTCGGGCAGACGCGCGGCGCCGGCCTCGGCCTCGACGTAGTGCTCGAAGTGCAGCAGATCGGATTCGGTCTGAAAGCCGACGAGGTCGTACGCAAACAGCGCGCGCATCAGCCATTCGTGCTCCGGAATCGCGGCCATGATCGGCGGCGGCGGCATGGGAATATGCAGGAAGAAGCCGATCGGATTCGTGCAGCCCATCGCGCGCAGTTCGGCGGCGAGCGGAATCAGTTGATAGTCGTGAACCCAGATGGTGTCGTCCGGCCGCAGCAGCGTGCTGAGCTTGCGCGCGAACAGCTGGTTCACGCGTCGGTAGCCGTCGGCGAAGCGGCGGTCGAACTGCGCGAGATCGAGCCGGTAGTGGAACACCGGCCATAGCACGTTGTTCGAGTAGCCGAGATAGTACGCGTCGTAATCCTGCGGATCGAGATCGATCGTCGCGAGCTGGATCCCGCCGACGTTCTGGATCTGCACGTCGTCGCCCTGCGCGGGTCGCTCGCCCTCGCTGCGCAGCCTGCCGCTCCAGCCGAACCAGACGCCGCCCGATTCCTGCAGGCTGTCTTTCACGGCTACGGCAAGGCCGCCGGCGGCGGCTTTACGGGGATCTGCAATGCGATTGGATACGACGACGAGTCGGCTCACCAGCTCTCCTGCGAATGGTTGGGGAAGGTTCGTGCGGCCAGGGCGCGAGGCGGACGCCGCCACCGACGCGAGGCGCGATGGGGCCGCGGTACGATCGGCAGGGAATCAGGGGCTGCGATTCGCCGTCCGAACGTGGAGTGCTTTTTAAGCATACTCGTCATTCGCCTGATTTAAAAGTGCGCGTCCGGGTTGAACGGAATGGCGCGCGGTCGCAATATGCGTCGTGTGCCGTATCGGATCTTCGGGAATAAAAATTGCGCATCGAGCCGATAAAAACGCGCAAGCGCTGTTCGTGCGTCGCTGAATCGCGACCGCGATTGAGCCGATGGCCGGTGCCAAGTTGTACTCGGTTGCGTAGCGGTCGATGCACGCCTGCGCGATCACGATCCCGCGCTCGTACGTGCAGGTTGCATCTGCATCTTCCGCGCGAACAAGTTGCGCGAGCAACTGTCTTCAGAAGTCGTCGATATCGGCGCTCGCTTCGGCTTGCTTGCTTGCCGGCCCGTGCGCGAGTTCGACGATGTCGCGCTCGACGGATTCGTAGTCGGCCGCGCTCCACACGATCTCGGCGACGCGTTCACGTGCGCGATCGGTCGTGTCAGCCGCGCTCGCCATCGTGTCCTTCAGCTGGCGAGTTGATCCTGCGGATGCTGGTGCGCCTGTCGGACTTCGGTCAGCGTGAGCCCGCTGTCGGTGGTGTGCGTCCGGACCTCGTGACCACGCACTCAGTGCGCGAGACGCGCGAACGCGCAGTTTCCCGCCGCCGACCGGCCCGCGACCTGCGTCGCGGACCGGTCGGCAGTCAGAACGTCAGAACGTCAGAACGTCAGAACGTCAGAACGTCGTACGCAGGCCGGCCATCACGCTGCGGCCGCCTTGCGGCGCGAAGCCGCGCACGACGGACGTAGCGTAGCGGATTTCCTGGTTCGTCAGGTTATCGCCGCGCAGGAACGCGAGCCAGTGCGTCGCGCCGACGCGGAACTTGTAGCTCAGCAGCACGCCGAGCGACGTGTAGCCGTCCGTCGGGAAGTCGTTGTCGGGCACGCGATGCTGCGCCCACGCACGCGTGACCTGTGCGCGTGCGCCGAACGGGCCGTAGCCGTAGTCGGCGGCGAGCGTCGCGCGCAGCGGTGCGATGCGCGGCAGCGGCTGGCCTGTGTCGACGTTGCGCGCGTGCGTGTAGTCGGCGGTGAGTTCCAGGTCGATCGTGTGGCCGCGCTGCGCGAACGCGCGCCACTTGCCGTCGAGCTCGACGCCATAGAACTCCGCGCGCACGCCGCGGTAGATCGCCTCGTCGAGCGCATCGGCGGTGCCGGGCGCGACCGGGTCGCCGTGGTCGTCGACGATCCGGCCCGTGTTGTACTCGGCCAGGTAGTTGGAGAAGCGGTTGTAGAACACCGCGACGCTGCCGCGGTTCGGGCCGCTCGCATAACGCAGCGACAGGTCGGTCGATACGGCCTTTTCCTTCGACGCGTTCGGGTTGCCGATCAGGAACTGCCCGGTCGCATCGTGCGGGCCGTTCGAGTAGAGCTCGTAGAAGGTCGGGGCGCGTTCCGTGTACGCGACGTTTGCCGCGACAGACCACACGGGCGTCAGCGACAGCAATGCGCCGGCCGACACGCTGCCGGCGTTGAAGTCGCGCGCTCGCGCGTCGGCGAACTTCGCGATCCCGGCCGGATCGGGATCGACCTGCACGTGCTCGAACCGTCCGCCGACGCTCAGCTTCAGCGCCGGGTCGACCTGCCATTCCTCGAGGCCGAACAGCGCGACGCTGTTGGTGCGCGTCGACGGCACGAGCATTTCGTCGCCGAGCGCGGAGAACGTGTTCTGGCCGAACTGCACGCCGAGTGCGCCTTCGAACGGGCCGATGCGCCGGTGCCGCGCTTCGATGCGCGCCTCGTAGCCGCGGTTGCGGAACACGGTCGCGGTTTCGCCGTCGTCGACCTCCTTGTGCCGATAGTCGGTGTATGCGAAGTCGAATTTCAGCTTCGTGAACGGGCCGTCGAGATTGCGCATCTCGGACGCGAACGCGACGCGCTCCTGGCGCATCCGCAGGCGGACGCCGTCCTCCGCGACCGAACCGTAGTTCGATTCGTAGCCGCTGTACGACAGGCCGGCGAAACCGTCGGCCCACGTGTACGCGCTGCCGACTGCGCCGCCGTGCACGCGGCCGTCGCTGTTCGGAACGCTCCCGTAGGGTTGCGGCGTGTCGGCGTCGTCCGTCGAGCGCAGTGCGCTGCTGCGCGCATAGCCGGGAATCCGCAGCTTGCCGGCCTCGCGATCGAACGCGTCGACGTGAAACGCGAAGTGGCCGTTGCCGGCTTCGACCTGGGCGGCGCCGGCGCGCACTGCGTTCGCGCCGCCGTAGCGCGCGTCGAGCGCGCCCGTCACGCCTTCGATCGCTTCGCGCGGAATGCGGTTGTCGATCGTATTGACCACGCCGCCGACCGCATTGCCGCCGTACAGCAGCGCGGCCGGCCCGCGCACGATCTCGATGCGCTCGATCGACAGCGGGTCCTCCGGCACCGCATGGTCGTACGACAGCGACGACGCATCGTAGGCGGCGACGCCGTTCTGCAGCAGCCGGATCCGGTCGCCGTCCATGCCGCGGATGATCGGCCGGCCGACCATCGGCCCGTAAGTCGTGGTCGACACGCCGGGCAGGCCGTCGAGCGTTTCGCCGAGCGAATCGGCCTGGCGGCGCGTGAGCGCGTCGCCGCTCAACTGCGTGGTGGCGGCGATCGGGTCGGTGTCGCCGAGCGGGTTCGCGGTCACGAATATCGGCGCCAGCGGCGCGGGCGGCGACGTGGCAGGCGGGTCGGCCGCATGGGCGGGCGTGACGGCGGCGAACAGCATCAGAGAGACGGGCTGAAGCCGGCGAAGCGGTAGACGGCGAAGGTCGCGCATGAGCGGTGAAGACATTGGGAGTTGTGTAGAAATCGGATCGGAATGTCAGCCCGGCGAGCACACATCGAAACGATATATTGTTTCATCGCGTGCGCGCACCGACCCGCTGCGGATCCGATCCGGCGGCGCCCGGCCGTGTCGATAACGCACCATGACGACGGACGAGCATCGAGAATGATACGTTATATCATTTCTGATTCAAACCGGGACGATGCCGCCCATGCGCCGACGTACCGCTTCATCGGCGACGCCGGCCAACGGCCCGAGGCGGTGCTGCGAGCGTGCGCACGGCCGCGCAGCACACGACGGCGCGCTGCGAACCGGCCGCAATCGCGTGCGTTTCCCGTAGCGTTGACACGTATCAAGTCGTTGCGGTCTCGAGCCCGGATACTGGCCCGGTCATCGACCAGACAGGAGCAGGGCATGACCCAAACCATGAAAGCGGCCGTCGTTCACGCATTCGGCGAACCGTTGCGTATCGAGGAAGTCCCGGTGCCGACGCCCGGCCCCGGCCAGATTCTCGTCAACATCAAGGCGACGGGCGTCTGCCATACCGACCTGCACGCCGCCGACGGCGACTGGCCCGTGAAGCCGACGCTGCCGTTCATTCCCGGCCACGAAGGGGTCGGCATCGTCGCGGCAGTCGGCGCGGGCGTCACGCATGTGCGCGAAGGCGATCGCGTCGGCGTGCCGTGGCTGTACACGGCGTGCGGCCATTGCGAGTACTGCCACACGGGCTGGGAAACGCTGTGCCACGGACAGGAGAACACGGGCTACTCGGTCAACGGCAGCTACGCGGAATACGTGCTGGCCGATCCGAACTACGTCGGCCATCTGCCGGCGCAGGTCGCCTTCGACGAGATCGCGCCGATCCTGTGCGCGGGCGTGACGGTCTACAAGGGCATTCGCGTCACCGATACGCGTCCGGGCCAGTGGCTCGCGATTTCCGGCATCGGCGGCCTCGGCCACGTGGCCGTGCAGTACGCGCGGGCGATGGGCCTGCACGTCGCGGCCATCGACGTGTCGCCGGCGAAGCTCGAGCTCGCGCGGCAACTGGGCGCGGAGCTGACGATCGACGCATCGGTCGACGATCCGGCGAAGGTCATCCAGAAGGAAATCGGCGGTGCGCACGGCGTGCTGGTCACGGCCGTATCGCGCAGCGCGTTCGCGCAGGCGCTCGGGATGGTCCGGCGCGGCGGCACGGTCGCGCTCAACGGCTTGCCGCCGGGCGATTTTCCGCTGCCGATCTTCTCGACCGTGCTGAACGGCATCACGGTGCGCGGCTCGATCGTCGGCACGCGCCGCGATCTGCAGGAGTCGCTCGATTTCGCTGCGGACGGCCTCGTGCGCGCGCATATCCATCGCGACCGGCTCGGCAACATCAACGACATCTTCACCCGTTTGCGCGAAGGGAAGATCGACGGGCGCATCGTGCTGACCGACATGCAGTGACGCGCCAGCGTCGGATGCGCAGCCGCGACGCGCGAAACGTCGCGGCTGCGCTGCGCTTACGTGCGCATCACGGCGCGAAGAACACGTCGGTGCGGTTCGTCAGGTTGCCCGCGTTGGTCTGCACGAACAGCGGGTGGAACGACGAAGACGGCAGCACGTCGAGCCCTTGGTAGTCGCCGATGAAAAAGCCTTCCGCGTTCGGCGCGAGCTTCATGTCGAACGGACCGCCGACGCGCCGCTCGTCGGCGAACGTCGCACCGCCGTCGTGCGAGATCTTGCGCCAGAATCCGGTCGGCAGCGTCGTCGTGTTGCCGGCCGCGAGGTCGCGGAAGTCGTAGTAGGTGACCATCACCGCCCCGGCGCTGTCGACCCGCACCGACGGATTGAACGCCGCACGCCCGGTCGGCGTGTTTACCTGCAGCGGCGCGCTCCAGCTCGCGCCGCCATCCTTCGACGTCGATAGCGCGATCTCGTCGTAGTTGCCGCCGTTGAATCGACCGTCCTGCCAGACGACGTAGAGCTGTCCGGACGCGGCATCGATCGCGGGCTCCGGAATGATGTCGCCGGTGCGCACCGGTTCGCCGGTGTTCGGGTCGGTCACGCCGGCCGTCTGCAGCGCGGCGATCACCTGCGGCTTGCTCCACGTCGCGCCGTCGTCGCTCGACTTGATGAACGCGACCTTGCCGGCCGCCTTGTTGAACGGCGGCTGGATCAGATCGAAGAAGTCGTACAGCGTGCCCGTCTTCGGATCGACGACGATCTGGTTGCCGATCGTCTGCTGGCGCGACGGCACGTCGACGATCACCTTCGCCGCGCTCCAGGTCTTGCCGCCATCGGTCGTCTTCGAGAAGAACGTCGGCCCGCGGTACGCCTGCGTGTGCAGGTTCGCATACGGGTTGCCGTTGGGCAGCTCGAGGCGGTCCCACACCGCATACGCGGTGCCGGCCTTCACCGGGTTCGCGGTGACCGATTCCTTGTCGTTGAAGAACTGCGTCGTCGGTTCGTCGTTCGCGATCAGCACGGCCGGGCGGCTCCACGTTTGCCCGCCATCGGCCGACACGGACGCCGCGACCGCGTTGCTGTTGTTCGACTGATTGAACGAGATCGACACGGAGTACGCGGTGCCGTCCGGCCCGAACGACACCCACGGATCGGACGCGCGCTCGTACTTCAATCCGCCCGGCGCGCAGGCGCTGAACGGTTGCGGCGTGCGCGCCCAGGTCGAGCCGCCGTCGAACGTGTAGCCGGCGACGAGCCCGTGCGCGCCGCCGTTCGACCAGCGGTCCTGTTGCCATACCGCGATCATGTTGGTCGGATTCGCGGGGTTCACCGACAGCCAGGGCTCGACCTCGGCGTTCACGTAGTTCGTGCCCGGGCCGCCGATCGTGCAGGCCGCGAACGGGCTGGGCCCCGACACGACGACCGGGTCGGCATGGGCCGCGGTCGCGACGGCGGCCATCGCCAGCGCGCCGGAGAGTCGGCTAAATCGGCTGAGTCGAGTCAGGCGGGTGAGGCGGGTGACGGGCGAGTGGAACTCGATCTGGCGTCGCATGGACTGCTCCTCGTTGAGGTGCGGCAGCGATGGCATGGCGAGCCGACACGAACCGGCGCACGGCAACGGATGCCGTGCACGAGACGGATCGGGCGATCAGGAAGCCGCTTCGGTCATCGCAAGCCGCAGGTGCTGGATCCCGCCAGCACGTCGGTGAGACTCCGCTTCGTTTTCATTGCTTTTCGTTGCTTGGTCGGCGCCTACGACGAATGCATCGAAGTGGAATGGAATGTAGGTGATCCGTATGTGGCGCGGGGGGCAATTTTTTGTAACAGAGCGTAGCCGGAAAGCGTTGCCGAAACGGCTCGCGCAGGCGCGCAAAATTTTCCTTCGAAAAACTTCGGAAGCCGAATCGAAGCGCGAATTGGAATCGCTATCGATTACGTGCGGAACGCGGTGCACGCAGCCGATGCGGCGCGCCGCGCCGGCAGTCAACGCTCGGCCGGAAAGCGCTGCTGCAAGGCGTTCAGCCAGCGCGCGACGACGTCGAGTTCGTCGTCGGAGAAGCCGTCGCACAGCTTGCCGTTCAGCTCGCGCAGCAACACGCGCGCGCGCTTGAGCGCCGCATGACCTTCGTCGGTGAGGAACAGACGCGTTGCGCGCCCATCGTCCGAATCGGCGTGGCGCGTGAGCAGGCCGGCCTTCGCCATCCGGTCGGCGAGCCCCGTCATCGCGGACGGCGCGAGTTGCAGCGCCGCACCGACTTCGCCGATCAGCGCGCCGTCCTGCTTCGCGAGAAAGAACAGCACGCCGGCCTGCGCGGCGCTCGCGCGCGCGTCGGTCTCGGCCTTGCGGTCGACCCAGCGCTGTACGCGCCGCTGGCCGATGTTCAACAGAAAAAACAGTCGTCGATGTTCGCTCAAGTTCGGTTCCCGGCTGCGATGGAAAGGGATGGGCGGTCGGCGTCGCGGCGCGCGTCGAGCGCCTGCGCGAGCCAGTCGGCGACGCCCGGCCACAGCACGGCGCCCGGCCGGCTGCGGAAGAAGCCCATGTGCCCGACCGGGCCGGTGCCCGCCGCGTGCGGATCGATCTGCCGGCGTTCGACGGCCGCTCCGGTCAGGTAGCTTACCAGCAGGTCGATGGCGCGCCGATTGGCCCACGGATCGTCGTCGAAGCCGACCGCGAGAATCGGCAGCCGCTGTTTCGAAAAGCGCTCGGCCGCGCCGAGCGTCGGATCGTCGAAGAAGTAGTGCGGCAGCGTGGTCCAGCGGCTCCATTCGCGGAACACGCCGGCCGGCAGATCCTCGCCGAGCCCGAGCCGCTTGCCCGGCACGTAGCCGAGCAGCGCCGACGCGAGCGGGCCGAGCACGTGCAGGATCAGACGCACCTTCAGGCGTTCGGCCGCACTTTCGATCAACCGCGTGCTGCCCGCGTGGGCGGCGACCAGCACGGCGGCACGCAGATGCGCGGTGCCGGCCGACAGGCCGACCGCGTGGCCGCCGACGCTGTGCCCGACCGCCAGCAGCGGCACTGCGCGGTGCGTGTCGCGCGCCCACGCGATGGCCGCGCCGACGTCGAGTTCGATCCAGTCGCGCATGCGGGCCTGCAGTTTGGTGAGCCGCGCGGGCCGCGATGAACCGATCCCGCGATAGTTGTAGGTCAGCGCCGCGAAGCCGCGCGTCGTCAGAAAGCGTGCGAAGCCGGCGTACAAGCGCTCGGGCACGGCGGTCGCCGGGTGGATCAGCACCAGCGCGCGCGGCGGCGCGTCCGGCGACCAGAGCGTGCCGCGCAGCGCATAGCCGTCGGCGGCGGAAAACGCGATGGGTTCCGATGTCATGTCCGTCCTCGTTCAGAAAGGTAATTTGCATGCGAAATATAGTTCTCGGTGTATTTCGCGTACGAAATATCTGTCGAGGATGTCCTCGAACGGCTTTCCCGTGGCGCGTTGCAACATCGGCATGCGCGCCGTCCTGCCATCGAAGATTTGCGCCTTTCGATAGCAGAATATTGCGTTTGTTCGATGCCGGCGATCGACGTATCGTCGACGGTTTCATGGCGTGCGCCGTGTGCTTCGTTCGATGCGCTATCCGGCGCTGCTGCGATGCGCACGCCAGTCAACTACCGGAGAAAATCACGTTGTCGAGCCGAATCGTCACCACGCTGCTGCTCGCGCTCGCCGCGCAGCCGGGCATCGCGAAAGACACCGTCACGCTGCGCGTCGGTGAACAGAATTACTTCAACATCCAGGCGTCGATGGAAGCGTCCGGCGTGCTGAAGGACGTGCGTTACGCGATCGAGTGGAAGCACTTCCAGGCCGCCGCGCCGGTCGCCGAAAGCCTGAGCGGCAATGCGATCGACGTCGGCTTCCTCGGCGATTCCGCGCTGCTCACGCTGGCCGCACGCGGTGCGCCGGTGAAAGTGGTGGCGGTGTCGCGGCAGAGCCTCGACGGCGTCGCGATCCTCGTACCGAAGAATTCGCCCGTGCGCACGGTGGCCGACCTGCAGGGCAAAACCATTGCGGTGTGGCGCGGTGCGTGGAGCCAGCAACTGGTGCTGCGTGCGCTCGAACACGCGGGCCTGCGGATGGATTCCGTCAAGTACGCATACCTGATGCCGATCGACGCGACCAATGCGCTCGCGAACGGCTCGGTCGACGCCGTGTCGTTATGGGAGCCGTTCGTCAGCACGCTCGCGCTGCGGCAGGGCGCGCGGCCGGTGACGACCGCGCAGGGGCTGATGCCCGCGCTCAGCTTCGTCGCCGCGAACGACGAGGCCGCAGCCGGCAAACGCGCGGAGATCACCGATTTCCTGAAGCGCGTCGCGGCGGCGCGGCAGTGGGTCGACAGTCATCCGCGCGAATACGCGCAGCTGTGGGCGAAGCGTGCGCAGCTCGAGCCGGACGTCGCGTATCGCTGGCTCGGCAACGCGCACCAGCGCGTGGGCCCCGTCGACGACGCTGCCGCGAAGGACGCGCAGAATACCGCCGACTTCCTGCACAAGGCCGGCGTGATCCCGGTTGCCTACGACACGACGAAACTGCTCGACCGCTCGTATGCGGGCGCGTTTGCGGCCCCCGCGCAACAGACGGCTGCCGCGCGGTGACGATGTCGCCGCGATCGGTGATCACCTGTGAACGGCGCCAGCGCGGCGCCGCATGCGCATCGACCTCATCGTGATGGTTCATGCGCATTCGCCGCGCGGCGCGCTCTGTGTGGCATTGCGCACGCGCCTGAAGCCGCCGGCAGCGCGGTTCGACGGTATGCCGATCAAGCGCACGAGCCGATCTATCGAATTTCGCGGAAGACGCGCAACCCGAACCGCGCCACGTTACCCGCGCGGCCGATAGCACGCGACGGCAGCCGCACCGTCGCACCGAATCAAAATGACGGCAGCCCCGGCGGATTCGTTTCGGCGCGCCCGAGCGCCTCGCTCTGCAATCCCCAGCGTGCCAGCGCCTGCGCATAGCGGCCGTTGTCGATCAGCGTGTTGGTCGCGAGCGTCAGCGCCGGCGCCAGCCCGCTGCCGCGGCGCGTCGCGATCGCGACGTCCGCCTTCACCGGCCATCCCGCGTTCACGACACCCACTCGACGGATCTTGCCGTCACGCGCGGCCTCGTACGCGAGCGACGCATTCGGATTCAGTTCGGCGTCGGCGCGACCGGACAGCAGCGCGACGCGCGCTGCCGCATCGTCGTCGAAATAGAGCGGCTCGGTCGCCTTCAGCCCTTGTGCGACATTGCGCCGGCTCCATTCGAGCAGGATGCGCTCCTGGCTCGTTCCCGCGCCGGTGATCACGCGCAGGCCCGCGATGTCCTTCGGTTCGGCGATCTTGGCGATCGGGCTCGCGCTGCGCACGTAGAACCCGTGCAATCCGAGCCGATAGGTCGTGAAGTCGAATCTCTCCTTGCGCTTCTCGGTCACGCCCACGTTCGAGATCACGGCGTCGTACTTGCCGGACGCGAGCCCGAGCGGCCAGTCGGCCCATGCGATCGGTACGAGCAGCAGCGCGCGGCCCAGTGCATCGGCGACGAGCTGCGCATAATCCGGATCGGCGCCGACCACCGTGCGTGCGTCGGTCGCATAGGTCGACACGGGCGGCGCGTGCGGCGCGATCGCGACGGTGAATGCGCCGTCGCGCACCCAGCGATAGTTGCCGGCCGCGCGGATCGCGGCGGCGTCGCGCGCGGCGCGGATGCGGCCGGCCTGGCGCGGGTCGAGGTCGGCCGTCGCGGCTTCGGCGAATACGGCGTGCGAGCGCAGGCTCGCGACGGCGGCCAGCGCGGCGGTGATGAACAGGCGTCGGTCGGTCATCGGTGCAGGCCTCGCAGCGGAAGGGCGGCGCGCATCACAGGACGCGCGACAGGAACGCACGCGTGCGCGGATGCGCCGGCGCATCGAGGACGACCTCGGGCGGCCCCGATTCGACGATGCGCCCGCGTTCCATGAACAGCACGTTGTCGGCGACTTCGCGTGCGAAGCCGATCTCGTGCGTAACGATTACGAGCGTCGTGCCGGAGCGCGCGAGCTCCGTGATCACGTCGAGCACTTCGTTGACGAGTTCGGGATCGAGCGCCGACGTCGGCTCGTCGAACAGCAGCACCTTCGGACGCAGCGCGAGCGCCCGCGCGATCGCGACGCGCTGCTGCTGACCGCCCGACAGCTGGCGCGGATACGCATCGGCCTTGTCGGCGAGGCCCACGCGTGCCAGCAACGCGCGCGCGGTGCGCTCGGCCGCATCGTGCGCGACGCCGCCGACGGCGACCGGCGCCTCGATCAGGTTCTCCAGCACGGTCAGATGCGGGAACAGGTTGAAGTTCTGGAACACCATGCCCACCGCCGTGCGGCGCTTCAGCACGTCGCGCTCGTTGAGCTCGTACAGCACGTCGCCTTCACGTCGATAGCCGATCAGCTCGCCGTCGATGTCGATGAAGCCGTCGTCGACGCGTTCCAGATGATTGATCGTGCGCAGCAGCGTCGACTTGCCGGAGCCGGACGGCCCGACGATTACCGTCACGCTGCCGCGCGGCGCGACGAACGACACGTTGTCGAGCACGTGCTGCGGCCCGTACTGCTTCGACACGTTGTGCACGGCCACGTCGCCGCCGACGAGCGGCGGCGCAACGGCTGCAGCGTCGCCGACGGCAACCGCGCGCGCGGTCGCGTTGCGTGCCGCGGTACGCCGCCACAGCGCGCGGGCGAGCGCCAGCACGAAGGTCAACGCCGACGGCGGCGGATTGCGCAGCGCGCCGCGCGCATAGTGGCGTTCGACCTGCACCTGGATCGCGGACAGCACGGTCAGGATGATCAGATACCAGACGGTCGCGACCATCAGCAGCGGGATCACGTCGAGGTTGCGGCGATAGATCACCTGCACCGTATAGAACAGCTCGGGCATCGCGAGCACGTACACCATCGACGTGCCCTTGGCGAGCGTGATCAGATCGTTGAACGCCGTCGGTAGAATCGCGCGCATCGCCTGCGGCAACACGATCCGCGTGGTCTGACGGCCGCGCGGCAGCCCGAGCGCGGCGGCCGCTTCGAGCTGGCCCTGATCGACCGCAAGGATGCCGCCGCGGATCACTTCGGCGGAAAACGCCGCGTGATTCAGCGTGAGGCCGAGGACGGCCGCGAAGAACGGGGAGATCAGGTCGGTGGTCGGTGTGTCGAACCAGACGATGTCGGTGAACGGCACGCCGAGCCGCACGTGCTCGTACAGATAGCCGAGGTTGTTAAGGATCAGCAGCAGCACGATCAGCGGAATCGAACGGAACAGCCACACGAACGTCCACGCGCTCGCGGCGAGCAGGCGCGAGCGTGACAGCCGCGCGAGCGCGACCAGTGCGCCGAGCGCGAAGCCGAACACCGCACCGAGCACGGTCAGCACGAGCGTGCGCGCGAGCCCCGACAGCACCGGCGGCGACAGGAACCACTCGGCGAACACCGGCCAGCCCCATTGCGGATTGCCGAGGATCGAATATAGCGCCAGCGCGATCAGCACGAGCGCGAGCATGGTGCCGGCCAGGCGCGACCGGTGCCGCGCCGGCACGATGCGAAGACGCGCGTGCGCGCCTTGCGCGTCCGGGGAAGGCAGCGGCGCCAGCGCGCCGCCGAGATGGGTCGTGTCGCTCATGTCGGTGAGAGTCCTCGATCGGGTCGTCGGTGGTAAGCGCCGCGCTCGACGCGGCGGCGCAGCGGCGTCATGCGTGCGCTTCGGCCGCGTCGCTCTGCTGCTGCACGGCGTCGCGCGGCGCGTAACGGCTCGCCTTGCGCGGCAGGCCGAGGTGATCGCGCAGCGTGCTGCCCGGCAGGTCGCGGCTGTAGCGGCCGCGCGCCTCGAGGATCGGAATCACGAGGTCGACGAAGTCGTCGACGCCCTGTGCCTGCACCGGGAAGCCGAGGATGAAACCGTCGCCTGCCCCGGCGTCGTGCCAGCGGATCAACTCGTCGGCGACGTGCTCGGCGGTGCCGATGAAGTTCGGCCGCGGCGTCGCGACGGCGAGCGCCGTCTCGCGCAGCGTAAGGTTTTTGCGCTTCGCGTCGGCCTTGATGCGGTCGGTGGTCGAGCGGAAGCTGTTGCGGCCGATCTCGCCGAGTTCGGGGAATGGCGCATCGAGCGCGTACTGCGTAAAGTCGTGGTGATCGAAGTAGCGGCCTAGATACGCGAGCGCCTCGTCGATCGTCAGCAGCGCACGGATCGCCTGGTATTTGTCTTCGGCTTCGGCCGCGGTGCGGCCGACGATCGGGCCCACGCCGGGGAACACCTTCACGTCGCCCGGCTGGCGCCCGTGCTCGACCGCGCTTTGCTTCACGCGGCGCGTGAATGCGGCGGTTTCGTCGAGCGACGGCGAATGCGTGAACACCGCGTCCGCATACTTGCCGGCGAGCCCGATGCCGGTGTCGGACGAGCCGGCCTGAAAGATCACCGGCTGCCCCTGCGGCGAGCGCTGGATGTTCAGCGGGCCGGCGACCTGAAAGAAGCGGCCGTGATGGTCGAGCGTGTGGAGCTTGTCGCGATCGAAGAAGCGGCCGCTCGTACGATCGCGCACGAACGCGCCGTCGTCCCAGCTGTCCCACAGCCCTTGCACGACCTCGAGATATTCATCGGCGATCTCGTAGCGCAACGCATGCTCGGGATGCACCTTGCCGAAATTCTTCGCCGTGCCTTCGAGCGGCGTCGTCACGACGTTCCAGCCCGCGCGGCCGCCGCTGATCGCATCGAGCGACGCGAGCTGGCGCGCGACCGTGAACGGCTCGCTGTACGACGTGGAGATCGTGCCCGCGAGCCCGATCTTCTTCGTCGCGACCGCGAGCGCCGACAGCACGGTCAGCGGCTCGAAGCGGTTCAGGAAATGCGGGATCGACTTCTCGTTGATGTAGAGGCCGTCGGCGACGAACGCGAACGCGATGCCGGCGGCCTCCGCCTTGCGCGCGATGCCGATCGCGAAGTCCAGGTTGATGCTCGCGTCCGGCGGGTTGCTCGGATGCCGCCACGCGTTCATGTGGCTGCCTGCGCCTTGCAGCATCAGGCCGAAGGGGATCGATCGTCGGGTCGTCATGGGCGTGTCACGCGTTGTGGTCGGGGGAAGGGGCGCGTTCGGCCGCGACGGCCGGTTGCGCGCGGCTGATCGACTGCGCACCGCCCAGCCATTCGGTCGACGCGAGCCGCGCGGCGTAATCGGTCACCGGCGAGTCGATCACGAACGCATCGACGTCGAGCCGGCGGCTGAGCGCGTCGAGCGCGCGATGGATGCGCTCGGGCGTATCGGCCAGCACGGTCGGGCGCAGTTCGTCGATCCGGTAATCGGACGCGCCGCTTTGCCGCGCGAATTCGGCGGCGGCTTGTGCGCTCGCGAGGTTGAAGCTCGAGCCGCCGGCGAATTGCAGCTTGAAGATCCTGAGCGCGCCGATCAGTCGTTCCGCTTCGTCGCGGGTCGCGGCGGCGACCGCGTACAGCGCGACGAGCGGTCGCGTGCCGCCCGCATCGCGGTATGCGGCGAGCGAGCGTTCGAGGTTCGCGTCGTCGCCGTTGAAGTGGCCGGCGTAGCAGAAGCGCCAGCCATGGCGGGCGGCGAGCGCGCCGCTGTCGGGCGAGCCGCCGAGCAGGATGCGTTCGGGCGCGTGCGGCGGCACCGGCAGCGCGACCGCGCCGGCGAGCGGATGATCTTCGGCGACACCCCAGCCGAGGAATGCGTCGAGCGTCGCGAGCCGTGTCGCGAAGTCGGGTTTGCGCGCGTGGTCGTGGCCCCATTGGAGCGCGCGCGTCGTCAGCGGCAGCCCGCCCGGCGCCTTGCCGATGCCGAGATCGACGCGGCCCGGCCCGAGCGCGGCGAGCAGCTTGAACGTCTCGGCGACCTTGAACGGGCTGTAGTGCTGCAGCATCACGCCGCCCGAACCAACGCGGATGCGCGACGTATGCGCCAGCAGATGCGCGACGACGATCTCGGGCGCGGAACTCGCGAGGCCCGGCGCGCCGTGATGCTCGGCGACCCAGAAGCGCTCGTAGCCGAGTTGTTCGGCGCGCTGCGCGAGCGTCGTCGTGAAGCGCAGTGCGTCGGCCGCGCTCGCGCCTTCGGCGATCGGACTCTTGTCCAGCAAGGAAAGCGAATATGACATGGGCGTTCTCGCGGGGGCGTCAGGGAAGGGGCCGCTCAGCTCTTCGGCAGGCCGGGCGGATTCGTGCGCGACTGGTCGATCGCTTCGGCCCCGAGGCTCCAGCGCTCGAGGACCTGCCGGTAGCTGCCGCTGCGAATCAGCCCGTTGAGCGCGACGGTCAGCGGATCGGCGAGGCCGCTGCCGCGGCGCGTCGCGATCGCGATGTCGGCGGTGCGCGGCCAGCCGCCGCTGATCGCCCCGACCGCGCGCGTCTTGCCCTGCTGCGCGCTCTGGTAGGCGAGCACGGAGTTCACGCTGAACACGGCATCCGCGCGGCCCGACTGTACGGCGACGATGCGCATCGCCTGGTCGTCGTAGTACTGGACCTGCACGGGCTTCAGGCCATGCGCGACGTTCTCGCGGTCCCACGCGAGCAGGATCTTTTCCTGGTTGGTGCCGGCGTCGGTCACGATGCGCAGCCCGGCGACGTCCTTCGGCTCGCGGATCGACTGGATCTTGCTGTCGTTGCGCACGTAGAAGCCGACCTGGTCCTTGCGGTAGGTCGAGAAATCGAACTTCTGCTTGCGCTCCTCGGTGACGGTCACGTTCGAGATCACCGCGTCGACTTTCCCGGATTCGAGCGCGAGCGGCCAGTCGGCCCACGCGAGCGGGACGATCTTCAGCTTGCGGCCGAGACTGTCGGACACGAGCTGGCCGATGTCCGCGTCGAAGCCGATCACCGTGCGCGCGTCGGTGGCGTAGGTACTGATCGGCGGCAGGCTCGGCGCGATGCCGATCGTCAGCGTGCCGGCCTCGGCGAACTTGAACGTCGGCGGCACCGCGCGTTGTACGGCCGCATCGGCCGTGCCGCGCGGGCGGCCGTGCTGCTCGGGGCTCAGGTCGAAGGTCGCGGCCGCCGCGGCGATCGCGGTCGCGCCGATCAGCGCGGCCGCCAGCGTGCGCACGGCGCGCGGCGTGAAAGGAACGGCTCGTTGCATGAATGCATCCTGGAGTTGACGGTTTTTCTGGGATGGAGTCGGAAACGCTTGCGACGACGCAGCGCGTTCAGCGCGGTAAGGCCGGTTCGGGCAGCGGCGCCCACAGGTCGGCGAGCGTCGACGTGCGCGACGGATCGACGAGGTCCTTGCCGAAGCGCAGATGGAAGTACGCTTCGGGGTCGATCGACGCATCGAACAGCCGCGTATAGCCGGCGCGGTCGTACAGCGCCCACGCCTCGGGTTGGCGAAAGCCGGTGGTGAGGTAGACGCGCCGATAGCCCTGCCGCGCGGCGCGCTGTTCGAGCGCGTCGACGATCGCGCGTGCGAGCCCCTGGCGGCGCAGGTCCGCGCGCGTCCAGATGCGTTTGAGCTCGGCGGTCTGCGCGTCGTAGCGCTTGAATGCGCCGCCGCCGATCGTCTCGCCGTCGCGCAGCAGCAGCACGAACGCGCCGTCGGGCGGCGCGAACAGATCGGCCGGGTAGCGCGCGAGTTCGTCGCGCGCGGCCGCGCGGCTGTCGGGGCGGTACGCGTCGTAGCGCGTCGCGTATTCGTCGATCAGCGCGTCGATCAGCGGCTGAGCGCGGACGTCGAGCGGCGTCGTGTCGATGATGCGGTCGTTCGTGGCCATGGGCATCGCGAGGGGCGTGCGATGCGGACGTTCCGTTCGAAGGCCGGGCATGCGGCCCGTCCGGTCAGTGCCGTTATCGCGACGCGGTTGTCGTGATGGCGGCGGCCTCAGTGCTCAGTGCGTGCTGCGATGCATCGGGCGTGCCGCCGCCGTTCCGAACACGTTAGCGGCGCGGCGCGCAAAGGCGAACGAAGCAATTTCGATAAGGATTTCGCGGCGCAAGTCAGAAGGCTTGCAGCGGGCATGGAGTGTGCGCGTTGCGCGGCCGTGATCGCTCGGCCTGCATGTGAAGCAGATGCAGGCGGCCCACGCGTCGGTTGTCTCGCAGCTCATGCGCATCGAACCAAGGATGGCGATCAGGCGCGCAGCGCTCAGATATTGCAGAACACGACCGCGGGCTCGGCGCCTTCGATCGCCGAAAACAGCGTCTTCAGGTGTTTGGCCGCTGCGCTCGACGGACGCTCGACCAATCCCAGCAGGTGTTCGCCCCAGAGCGTCATCCCGAGATGGCCGGCCGCGAATTCGTAATTTACCGAGCGCCATTCGGACACCGGCGTGATCGAATCGCACGACGGGCAGCGTAGCCGCGCCGACTCCGGTTCTCGGCACCACGCGTCGAGCGCCTCACCGAGTTCGTCGCTGCCGTCTGCGCCGAGTTCGATCGCCGCTCGGCAGTACGGGCAATTGACGCTGAAACCGCCGTCGTAGTTCATGAACAGGCCGTTATTGTCCGCAGAAGCCACCAGTTCCGGCCGCCCCGTTGCGCCGGTCTGCCAGCCGTGACCGGTCACGTCGATCTCAATCGCCGTGATGCGTGTGACGACGGGACTGTAGGCATCGACTTTCCGCTCGGGCGAACCCCAGCCTTCGAGATCGTCCAGCCCGCGGAAGTCGGCGCGCAACGGAAAGGCGGGCGCGCCCAGCGACAACCCGCTGCGGAGCTCGGGAACGATGACGCCGCCCTCGACGAGACGCGCGTAGAGCGCACGTGCCGCGTTCGGCGCCGACGCGCGCGATATCTTCGTGTCGATCAGCGCGGTGGTCGCGTCACCCATGAGCGTGTCCCGGAAGGTTGGGCATGGCGTTGCGGTCGGCGATATGAGGGGCGGCGAACGGCGAACTAGCCGATGACCGTCGGCGGCGTCGATGCTTCGGCGAGCTGAAACAGGCAGTCGCCGCGCTGCACCTGCGCGGGCACGCGCTTGCAGACCACTTCGCCGTCGCCTTTGAAGCGATGCAGCACCGGTTCGCGCAGCGGCGTATCGGGGAAGTGCACCCACGCGGCCGGCTGGCCGGCCGTCACGCGCTCGCCGAGCTCGACGAGCGGTTCGTACAGCCCGCGCTCGTATGCATAGACGAAGTGGCGATCGCCGTCCACGCGCAGGAAGCGCGTGACGGTCGGCGGCGCATCGGGCACGAGTGCGCCGTGCAGCAGCCCGACATAGCCGAGGTAGTGCAGCAGCCCGTGGCGGCCGAGCCGGATCAGCGCCGGATCGGCCATGCCCGCCCCGCCGAGTTCGGTGACGATCGAGATCGCGCGCTGCCGGCGCGCGGCCGACGCCGAATGCACGGGGTTCGGCGCATGCAGCAGCGCGTTCGGCAGCCCGAACGCGACGAGCAGCCCGTGGAGCTTCGCCGCCTCGTCGGCATCGAGCGGATCGATGGCGAGCATGTTGCCACCCTGGTACAGCAGCGAGCTGCCGCCCGAGTGCAGATCGACGAGATACTGCGCGCGCGACAGCAGCGCATGCTCGATGTAGTCCGCGATCATCTGCGTCGGCGTGCCGGTCGGGTCGCCGGGGAAACTGCGATTCAGGTTGCCGCCGTCGAGCGGCGACACGCGCTGGCCTGCCTCGGCCGCCGGAAAGTTCGCCATCGGCAGCAGGATCAGTTGCCCGCTGACCATCTCCGGCTCGATCTCGCGGATCAGCTGCGACACGATGATCTGGCCTTCGTATTCATCGCCGTGGTTGCCGGCCATCACGAGCACGACCGGCCCTTCGCCGTTGCGGATCGACGCGATCGGAATCGGCAGCCAGCCATACGCGGAGCGATGCACGGAATGCGGCAAGCGCAGATAGCCCGCGTGCTTGCCTTGCGAATCGAGGTCGATTTCGCAATGGATCGGATTTCGGTGGGACGGGGAAGCGGTCATGGCGGCATCGTTCGATGAACGGAATCCGCCATCTTATCGGGAAACGCGTGGCAAGGCGGCGGCTCGATCGGCCGCCGCCCGGCAGTGCGCGTGCTGCACGCGCCGCGTGTTGCAGTGGTGAATCACCGATCGACGAGCAGCGGGCTGCCCACGCGCGTCGGACGAGGCCGCAGCCGCGCCGCGCGTGCCGTTCGACCGGCGGCCGCGTCAACGGCCGGCTGTTTCAGCTTCGATACGGCCTTCTTCCCACAGCGCCCAGAAACGGCTGCCCGCGCGATACGGATTCGCGCGGCGCGCCGCGTGATCGGCGACGCCCTGGCGAAATGCGCCGTACAGCGTCAGCGGCGGATTGTCGACGCACGCGGCTTCGCGGGCGGCGGGCGTGCGGCGCTCGGAAACGAGCCGCCGAATCAGCGAGGCGCCGTCGATCACGTCCGCTCGATCGACGGTTTCTGCGCGGCTGATGACTTCGACGGTATTCATGTGCGGGCTCCCTGACGTTCTGTTTTCCAGTCAAGGAGCAATAAGGGTGCCAAGCTCGAAAACCCGCGTGCGGCCGCGATCGTGCAGGCTTCTGCGGCGAACGTGCGGCGCGCGCGCCGGCGATGTTACGGAACACGTCACGTGACACGGGCGGCTGCCGCGAAACACGCGCACGCGCGCGGCGGCGCGCGATGCGTTGCAGAAATGAACCGCGGGATAGGCGCGAACGCGCGGACAGGCTACCGTTCAGTTCGCGGTGGCCGGGGCGATGGGGCGGTGGCTGCCTGCCGAATAGAAGCGATAGATGCCCTTGCCGGCCGACTTCGCGTCGTACAGCGCGCTGTCGGCCTGCCGGATCAGCTCGTCCGGGTTGCCGTGGCCGTCGTCGAGGGCGATGCCGATGCTGATCCCGAGGCTGACGGTCACGCCGATCGACAGCGTGTAGGGCGCCGAGATCTGGCCGATGATCCGCGTGGCGAGGAGCGAGCTTTCGTGCATCGTGGTGTCGTCGAGCGCGACGATGAACTCGTCGCCGCCCACGCGCGCCGCCAGCGCGCCGGGCGGCAGTGCGCGCGCGAGCCGCTCGGCGACCTGCATCAGCACTTCGTCGCCGGCCTGATGGCCGCAGCGGTCGTTGATCGACTTGAAGCCGTCCAGGTCGAGATACATGACCGCGAGCGCGGGACTCGGCAGGCGCGGCCGCTGCGAGAGCATCCGCTTCAGGGCCGCATGCAGTTCGTGACGGTTCGGCAAACCGGTCAGCGCATCGTGTCGCGCGAGGTGCCGGATATGCTGCTCGGTCTGGCGGCGGGCGGTGACGTCCTCGACGATGATCACCGCATTGCCGTCCGGCACGCGATGGCGCGTGAGCTCGAGCTGGCGGCCGTCGGCAAGCTCGATGTCGAGCGGCACCGGCTCGTCGTGGCTCAGCCAGACGTCGCATTGCGCCGCGAGGCCGGCGCCGTCGGAATCGGTCGACGCGTTCGCGCCGAGCGCCGCGATCACGTCGGGCAGCGGCGTGTCGAGCATGATCTCGCGCGGCGAGCCGAACAGCTGCGCGGTGCGCCGGTTCGCGACGATCACGCGGCTGTCGCCGTCGATCATGCACAGGCCGTGCGGCATGTAGGTGAGCGCCGCGTCGAAGCGCGTGACGAGCTCGGCGTTGCGCTGACGCGCCGCGATCAGCGCGACCAGCACGCGGTAATGGCGTTGCACGACCGTGCGCATGGCGGCGAGATAGATCGCGAGCGGCGGCAGCAGCAGCCACGCGCCGGGCCGCTCGACCAGCAGCGCGCCGATGGCGATCGGCACGACGCCGAGCGTGACCTGCGTCATCGCGAGCCGCGGCAGCGCCGAATTGCGCGATGCGATCCCGCCGAACACGCCCCCCGCGACCATCACCGACAGCGTGCCGAGTTCGATGTCGGGCGAATCGAGGCAGCCCATGACGCCGAGGCCGAGCACGAAGCACGCGGCGAGCGACACCGGAGCATAGCGCAGCGCCCAGTATTCGGGGCGGCCTTCGCCGGCGGCGTCGTGCACGACATAGGCGCGGGCAATGGCGAGCCGCGCGGCGAGCAGGCCGACGTCGACGCACAGCCAGATCAGACACCAGAGTTGCTGCAGCCGGATCAGGGCGATCGCCGCGACGAAGCCGCTCGCGATGCCGGACAACGCCATTGGGCGGACGTCTTCGAACAGCGTGACGAGCATCGACGGGCGCAGCGCAGCCGTCACGTGGTGATTGCCGCTGGGCGGCGTGGAGAGAACGGCGTTCAGCAGGCGGGCCTTGACTGCCATGGTTGTTTTTGACCTGGACACGAGGCGGTTTCCAACCGGTCGCCGGCGCGCGGCAGAGGGTGGGATGACCGGTGAGTCGGATGCGACGACATTACCATGAAACATCGCGCGTGCGAGCCTCGCGGATTCCCCGGTGCGGCGCCGCGGTTATGGCGCGTGGGACGCTCCGGACGACGGCTCGCGACTGGTCGTCGCGCCCTGCGGCGAGGCCGTCATCAGGATTTCAATAAGTATTTCATGTGGAAGGCGCGCCAGGGCTTATATCCGAACGATGTCGGGTGCGGGCCGTGCCGCGCTTCGGTTCGCGGGCGGGGAAAGCGCGCGGCGGATGCCGAGCGTCGCGCGCGTGCTCGGCGGCGGTGATCTCGCTCGTCGTCTGGGAATCTGTATGCAGCTAGCGGCGCGCCCGCGGCGCCACACCGACCGACGTGAAGGCATTTATGCGGACGTGGGCTGAACGGGGCGCCGCTCGCGATGCGGCAGCGTTACGGCGGCGCCCGCGCACGACGCTCCGCCCGCAAACGGCCGACGATGCTTCAGTAGCTACCGCCTCCGCCTGTACCGCCTGCGCCGCCGTATCGGCTCATGCCGGAACCTTGCGCAGCGCCGCCGTCCGCCGACGTGCATCCGGTCGTCAGCAGCAGCGCCAACACCGCGATCAGCGCCGCGGTCGCTCGTGCCGGTTTCATCTCATCCTCCTTTCGCCGCGCAGATCGCTTGACGAGCCATTTCGTACGAGCGCGCGCAACGCAATGCAACACGTATCGCGAGCGCCGCTTATTCCATGCTTTTTGCATATCGGGTTCAGCGCGCGATCGCGCGCACGGCTGCGGTCATCGGAGATTGATCGGGGCAAGCGCTGGTTCTTGGGTGGCGCGTCCCTGGGTGGAGAGGAGCGGATTGCTTTCCCTGGGCGCGCACGCGTCGTCACGCTTGACCGGCTTCACCCACATGACCGGCCGCGCGCCTCGTATTCGCGGCTGACGAGCCGCACGTGGCGCGTGCAGGTGCGCCGACGGCGATTGCGTCGCGCGGGAGATCGGGGAGGATGGTGGTAGGCGCATCGGGCGTCGAACGCGGGTGACGTAGACGCCGCGTCGGCCGCGGCGTCCAGCCGATCGGCGATAGACGAGATCGGCCCTGCGGTTCTGCGCCCACGACGCTTCGTCGTGGGCGAGCGCCAGCGGCTTTCCCGTAGCGAGGAAAAATGTCGCGGTGCGACCAGCTTCCCGGCCGCCCCAGCACGGGCAGCGCGGGAAGGTTCCAGTGCTGCGCATGACGCGCGGCAGCACGGCATCAGAACTTGTGGCGCAGCCCCAGCGCGACGACCACCTGGTTGCTGTTGGCCGACGGCGTCAGCGTCCAGACGGTGGCGTCGAACGCGTGATTGCCGTGGCCGCCGCTGACGCTTTGATAGACGCCTTCGAGATACGCATCGGTGCGCTTCGAGAACGCATAGTCGACTTGCGCGACGACCTGGTTCCATTTGGGGCGCGTCTGGCCCGTGCGCGTGTCGAAACGCGCCATCGTGTACGTGTACGCGGCCGACAGGCTCAACGCGGACGTCGCCATATAGCGGCCGTCGACCGAGAAGTTGTCGAACACCAGCGACTCGCCCTTCAACGGAGTGATACCGCTGCCTTGCATCACGCCGGTCACGCCGTCGGTCGCCGAGTGCGACCATGCGGCGCCGACCGAGTGCGGGCCGAACGAATAGCGTCCGGCGAGTGCCCAGATCTGCTGGTTGCCGCCGGTGATCGTCGCCGAGCCGTCGATCGTGCTCAGCGCACCGTCGGGGTTCGGCGCATTGCGATCGCGGCTGATCTTCAGGTAGCCGGCGCCGAGCTTCAACGGCCCGTTTTCGTACGACACGCCCGCGCTCCACGCGGCGTTGTTCGAGAACTGGCCGGCGGCGTTGGAGAACGCGTACATCGCGCCGAACCTCAGCCCGCGATACGTCGGGCTCACGTACTTCACCGCATGGTTGATGCGCAGGTTGCGGTTCGAATCGTCGTTGTCGTACGGATGCACGGCCAGATTGCCGCCCCAGCCCGGACCCGATGCGCCGAGCGGCGTGACGAAGTCGATGATCAGGTCGTACTGGCGGCCGAACGTCAGCGCGCCGGCCGAGTGCGAGCTCAGGCCGACCCACGCCTGGCGGCCGAACATGTCGACGCCTTTCTGCGACAGCTTGCCGTTCGTACCGGAGAAGCCGTTTTCGAGCGCGAATATCGCGGCCATCCCGCCGCCCAGATCCTCGCGGCCGCGCAGCCCCCAGCGCGATGCGTTCAATGCGCCGCTCGTCAGCCCGACGCTGCCGCTGCCGTGCGAGCCGGCGCCGCCGGCGCGCTGGCTGGTTGCGTAGGTGATCGACGTGTCGATCAGGCCGTACAGCGTCACGCTGCTCTGCGCGTTGGCGGAGGCCGGAAGGAAGCCGGCCATGCAGGCGACGACGGCCGTCCCCGCGGCCGTGCCCGCGCGGCGCGCGCGTTGGGTGGATTGCAGCGCGGCGATGCGAGCGCGGGCCTTTCGTTTGGTCGTGGAATGCATAGGAATATTTATCATTAGCGCGGCAGAACCGCCGTGCGGGCCGCGTCGGCCCCCCCGGCCGACGAATCGAGCGGCAATTATTGGAGATCGCGCAACGGTCGATTAAGTCGCTGCACAGTAAAGGTCTTCTGCGAAATCGGATGGAATCGGTGGGCGGGAAGGGGATGGGCGCGGGCGGTGGGGCTCGCATCGGGGGAGCGGCGAAGACGATCCGTGCGTCGAGTGCGCTGGAGGGTCGCCGAGCATGCGCCGAGCTCGTGGCCGGGTGGGGAAGGTGATGAAAGCGGCGTCGGTCGACGCCGGAAGGCGGAAATTGCAACGACTCCGCAAAAGGCACCGCGTCGTCGTGGATATCAGCAAGCGCGTGACGCTGTGCCGCCCAAGTGGATGCGGCGCTGTCGCCGGGCGTTTCGCCGTTGCGCGCCCGCATCGCGGGAAACGGCGCGCTGCCCGTCGGGCAGCACGCCGTTTCCGCAGGCTCACTGCTTCGTGCCCGAGTCGGACGGTTTCACTTCCGACAGGTCGTCTTCGCGGACTTCGGCTTGACGCACCGTCGTGCCGTCGTCGCCGGTTTCCGAAATATCGGTTTCGAAGGTCGGCTGAGCATCGTTACGTTGTTCGTCGGGCTTCGTGTCGCCCGTCGACTTGCCTGCGTGTTGCTGTTGACGTGTCATATCGCTCTCCTGGTCGCAACCTGAGAATGTTGCGCATCCACGGCGTGAGCAAGGCGTGGGCCACGTGCTTGTGTTGTCGCGACAAGCCGGCGCGGCGTGCGGTTTGGCTGCGCCATGCGCGGCCGAAGTCGTAGAGCGAGGATTGCTATCTCGCGTTCCGCCGCGAACGAACGACGCCCGCGCGGTGTTGCGTTCAGCCGCGCGTATCGACCCAGTTGCGGGCCCAGCGAGCCGAATGCTGCAGCGCCTGCCGTTCGCTCGGGAAGTAGTCGAGCGAATAGAACTGGTAGCGGCGATCGGCGCAGCGGCTGTCGATCGGCTCGAGCAGCAGGTTGGATGAATAACTGCCGTCGGGCAAGCGATGCGCCGAAGGCTGGATGGCATAGCCGTTGTACTGTTGTGTTTGGTTGTGTTGCATTTTGATTTTAATAATATTCGAGCGCGCGCATGCCGTGCTGAACGGGCGCGGATTTACAGCCGTTACTAGCTGAATCCGGCGCAATAAGAGCGCGCAAAAGAGAGTCACCGGCCGACGAAAGCGCGAGACGCAACGACGCATGCGACGCGTGGCAGGCGGTCGAATCAACGGCCGCAGCCTGGCACCGAGCGCGTGCGCTTCAGGAAGACGACGTGTCGTGGAGGGGCGCTGCGCCCCGCGTCCGTTCCCGGACGTCGGGCGCTTGAGACTTACAGAGGCTTGATGTTGGCCGCCTGCAGACCCTTCGGGCCTTGCTTCGTTTCGAAGCTCACTTTTTGATTTTCGGCGAGCGTTTTGAAGCCGTCGGCGCGGATTTCGGAGAAGTGAGCGAACAGGTCGTCACCGCCATTGTCCGGGGTGATGAAGCCGAAGCCTTTGCTGTCGTTGAACCATTTGACGATACCGGTATCCATGATGAATCCTTGAGCAGTAAATAGGAGATTTGCTCTGTTGTAGAGCGTTTGAAGCGTCAAGGAGAGAGAGGACAACGAATACCGCTGAGGGGCGAGACATTGATGAACAGCAATCGGACTTCTTGGACTTCGGTGCGTACACTAACCGCCGCGAATGCTTGAGTCAACGCTTATCTTGTAACTGTGTCGCCGGGCCGTCCGTTTTCGCTGCGACGCGATGTGGCATGTCGCATCGCGCACGCGTCGGCGGAGCGACAAACGCTTCGACCCTCGGCCGTCCTTTCAACCGAGAGCACACCGAAGGCGTGCGTCGCACGATCGCTGCATATCGACGCGCGCCGACATCCGACAGTCGGCCGCATGACCTGATTTCCTCGTCCGACAGGCCCGCCGCCCGAGCGCCGATCCTTATCGCTGCGGCAGATAAACGTATCGAAATCGCTTCGTTGACGCCGTCCGGCATGGGCTCGAAGATTCGCCTTTTCATCGAATCAGGGGCGCTATCGTGACGACTCCCGCCATCCACGCCGCAACAGCGGCGCGCGTCGGCCATCAGCCTGCACCGTCGTTCGAGGCCGCCGCGCAGCGGTTCGACATCATCCCGCTCGATGCGCCGGTCGGCGCAGAAGTCGTCGGGATCGACCTGTCGCAACCGCTGGACGCGGCCGCTTTCACACGCATCCATCGCGCGCATCTCGACCATCACGTGCTGGTGTTTCGCGACCAGCGCATCACGCCGGAACAGCACATCGCGTTCAGCCGCCGCTTCGGCCCGCTGCAGATCCACGTGCTGCACCAATTCGCGCTGGCCGGGCATCCGGAAGTGCTGATCGTGTCGAACATCGTCGAGAACGGCAAGCCGATCGGGCTCGGCGACGCCGGCCATTTCTGGCACTCCGATCTGTCGTACAAGGAAAAACCGAGCCTCGGCTCGCTGCTGCATGCGCAGGAACTGCCGGCCGAAGGCGGCGACACGCTGTTCGCCAACATGCATCTCGCATGGGATACGCTGCCGGCGCACCTGCGTCGCGCGGTCGAAGGGCGGCGCGCCGAACATACGTATCTCGCGCGCTATGCGGAGCTGCAGGCACGCAACCGGTGGCGGCCCGTGCTGTCGGCAGAGCAGCTTGCGCAAGTCGAAGCGGTGGTGCACCCGATCGTGCGCACGCATCCGGAGACGGGCCGCAAGGCGCTGTTCGTGAGCGAGCATTTCACGACACGCATCGTCGACCTGCCCGCCGACGAAAGCCGCGCATTGCTCGACGAACTGTTCGCGCACAGCGTGCGGGACGAGCACCTGTATCGCCATCGGTGGCGCGATCACGACCTCGTGTTCTGGGACAACCGCTCGCTGATGCATCTCGCGGCCGGCACGCCGGACCATCTGCGCCGCAAGCTGTACCGCACGACGATCGAAGGCGACGCGCCGTTCTGAGCGCCACGTTTCGTCCCGACGCCTCGTTTCTGCTGGAGTTCCGATGTCGTTTCCTGTTTCGCCGGCCCTGCGCCGCACGACCCGTTCTGCGCGCCGCGCCTTGGCCGTCACGCTCACCGCCGCGCTGGCGTTCGTGGTCGCCGGCACGCCGCGCCCCGCACACGCGGAAGGCCGCATCCGCATCGCCGAGCAGTTCGGCGTGGTTTACCTGATGCTGAACGTCGCGCGCGACCAGCAACTGATCGAGAAGGAGGGCCGCAAGGCCGGCGTCGACATCAAGGTCGACTGGGTGCGGCTGTCGGGCGGCGCGGCCGTGAACGACGCGCTGCTGTCGGGCGCGGTCGATATCGCCGGGGCGGGCGTCGGGCCGCTGTTGACCGTATGGGACCGCACGCGCGGGCGGCAGAACGTGAAGGGCGTCGCCTCGCTCGGCAATTTCCCGTACTACCTGGTCAGCACCAATCCGAACGTGAAGACGATCGCCGACTTGAGCGCGAAGGACCGTATCGCGGTGCCGGCCGTCGGCGTGTCGGTGCAGTCGCGCGTGCTGCAGTACGCGGCCGCGAAGCAGTGGGGCGACAAGCAGTTCGATCGTCTCGATGCGCTGACGCAGGCGATCCCGCACCCGGATGCAACGGCCGCGATCCTGGCGAACAGCAATGTGATCACCGGGCACTTCGGCAACCCGCCGTTCCAGGATCAGGAGCTCGCCGGCAATCCGAAGGCGCACATCGTGCTCAATTCCTACGATGTGCTCGGCGGCCCGAGTTCCGCGACGGTGCTGTATGCAACGGAGCAATTCCGCGACGCCAATCCGAAGACGTATCGCGCGTTCGTCGCGGCGCTCGCCGACGCCGCGCGCCAGATCGCAGCCGACCCCGAGCGCGCGGCCGACACGTACCTTCGCGTGAACGGTTCGAGGATCGATCGCGCGTTGTTGCTGAAGATCCTGCGCAATCCGCAGGTGCAGTTCAAGACGGCTCCCGAGAACACGCTGAAGCTCGCGCAGTTCATGTATCGCACCGGCGCGATCCGCAACGAGCCGAAATCGTGGCGCGATTACTTCTTCGACGATCCGGCGACGGCCGGCGGTAGTTGATCCGACGCCGAGCCGACGCTGCCGCGTCGCGATCGCCGCTTATGCGGCTGCGCGGTTTCGATATGCGCAATCGTTGGTTGGGCCGTGCGCCACACCGCCGTATGTTGATGATTTACCCGCGAGAGTTTCCATCGTGAACGCCACTTCTCCGTCGATCGGCTTGCCGCCGTACGCGATGCGCGGTGCGGCCGCATCGGCCGTCCATCCCGTCACCGACGCGCGCGACGCGTCCGCGCCTCAGGCCGCAGCGGCCGGCGCGCCCAGCAAGCGCCTGCTGGCGATCGAGCGCGTGAGCCTCGAATACCGGGCGGGCGCACGCATCGTGCGCGCGACCCATCAAGTCAGCTTCGACGTGTACGGCGGCGACCGTTTCGTGCTGCTCGGTCCGTCCGGCTGCGGAAAATCCACGTTGCTGAAGGCGATCGGGGGCTTCATCGAGCCCGTCTCGGGTTCGATCGCGCTCGATGGCCGGCCCGTGCACGGCCCGGGCCCCGATCGCATCGTCGTGTTCCAGGAATTCGACCAGTTGCCGCCGTGGAAGACGGTCGTCGAGAACGTCGCGTTTCCGTTGCGTGCTGCCGCGAAGCTGTCGCGGGCCGAAGCACGCGAGCGTGCGCTGCACTATCTCGACAAGGTCGGGCTCGCCGCGTTCGCCGATGCCTATCCGCATACGCTGTCCGGCGGCATGAAACAGCGCGTCGCGATTGCGCGTGCGTTGGCGATGCAACCGCGCGTGCTGCTGATGGACGAACCGTTCGCCGCGCTCGACGCGCTCACGCGGCGCAAGATGCAGGAAGAACTGCTGCGCCTCTGGGACGAATTCCGCTTCACGCTGCTGTTCGTCACGCATTCGATCGAGGAGGCGCTCGTGGTCGGCAACCGGATCCTGCTGCTGTCGCCGCATCCGGGACGCGTGCGCGCCGAGCTCAACAGCGACGAGCATTCGTTCGACAGCGTCGGTAGCGGTGACTTCCGCGCGAGCGTCGCCCGCATTCATCATCTGCTGTTCGATGCCGACGCGTTGGGCGAAACGCACGCCGCATCGACCACGGAGGCCACTGCATCATGACCACGATCGATCCTGTCCTGCCGCCGTTGCCGCCCGTTCGTGCCGAATACGTGCGCACGCTCGACGCGCTGCCCGAAGCCGCGCGTGCCGCGCCCGCGCCCCTGTTGCGCCGTATCGCCGGTGCGAGCGGCTTTCGCCGCGCGGTGATCGCGCTGGTGCTGATCGCCGTATGGGAAACCGTCGCGCGCATCGTCGCGAACGATTTGCTCGTACCGACCTTCGGCGCGACGCTCGTTGCGTTCGTGCAAGGCATCGCGTCGGGCGAACTGCTGGTGAAGACGGCCATCTCGATGTCGGTGCTGTTGCGCGGCTATGCGCTCGGCGTCCTGTTCGCGTTCGTGCTGACGTCGCTCGCAGTGTCGACGCGCGTCGGTCGCGATGTGCTGTCGATGCTCACGTCGATGTTCAATCCGCTGCCGTCGATCGCGTTGCTGCCGATTGCGTTGCTGTGGTTCGGGCTCGGCACCGGCAGCCTGCTGTTCGTGCTCGTGCACGCGGTGCTGTGGCCGCTCGCGCTCAGTATGTATACGGGCTTCGCCGGTGTGCCGGCCACGCTGAAGATGGCCGGGCGCAACTATGGGCTCAGCGGCCTGCGGCAGATCGCGCTGATCCTCGTGCCGGCCGCGCTGCCGTCGATCCTGTCCGGGTTGCGCGTCGGCTGGGCTTTCGCATGGCGCACGCTGATCGCGGCGGAACTCGTGTTCGGTGCGAGCGCCGGGCAGGGCGGGCTCGGCTGGTACATCTTCCAGAACCGCAACGAGCTGTATACCGACCGCGTATTCGCGGGTCTCGCGGCCGTCATCGTGATCGGGCTGCTCGTCGAGCATCTCGTCTTCGATACGCTCGAGCGCGTGACGGTGCGCCGCTGGGGCATCGCGCACTGACACGCATCGATCCGAGCGGGCATTCGCTGCGCCGGCGTCAACGCATGGTTGGGAACCGTGTCGGTTACCGACAACACGGCCGAGCTGGCCACATCGGCTTGCCCGAAACGGCGACGACGGCGTCGGGTCATGCAATCTGAAGTCCGGCTGCGAAATCGGCAGCGACGTATCGTCGATCGCACGGACCCGCAAATGACGACGTGTTGTCGCGCAGCTGACCGGCCGTCCGCGACCGGCGCGGCCGTCGGAAGCCGGCCGCGTTTGCATCGCATCACATCCGCGCAAGACGGTCCGTCACGTGTCTCGAGCGAGGCCGGGGGCCGCGTCGATGAACGGCTCGGCAAGCGGATCGCTCGCCGCTGCGACGTTGAGCCGTACCCACGGCGTCGCCTCGCCGTTCGGCCGGTATTCGCGCCCGGGCGCAAGGTCGAGCCCGAACGTGCGCGCGGTGTCGCACAGCAGCGCGGAATCTTCCACGCCGGGCACGCGCGCCCACACGAACATGCCGCCGCTCGGCTGTTCGAACACTTCCCAGCCCGCATGGCGTAATCGCGCCACCGCGTTGGCCGACGCCTGCGCGAGGCGCCGGCGCAGCCGTTCCAGATGCTTGCGATGCGTGCCACGCTCGAGCAGCGACGCGACGATGCTTTCCGCGAGCCGCGCGCCACCCATGCTCGTGAGCGCCTTCAGCTCGACGAGCGGCTTGATCAGCTCGGGCCGCGCGGCCAGGTAGCCGATCCGCAGCGACGACGACAAAGCCTTCGAAAACCCGCTCAGATAGATCACCCGTTCGAACTGATCGAGCGTCGCGAGCCGCTGCGACGGCGCCGCTTCGAAGTCCGCGTAGACGTCGTCCTCGACGAACGTGAAGTCGTGCCGATGCGCGAGCTGCAGCAGCCGGAACATCACCGGCGGCGCAATGTTCGTCGCCGTCGGGTTGTGGAACGCGGTATTGACGAAGAACAGCTTCGGACGATGTTCGCGCAGCAGCGCCTCGGTGATCTCGACGTCGGGCCCCGTCGCGCGGCGCGGCACACCGACGAGCTTCACGCCGTGCAGCTTCAGCAGCCCGAACAGGTTGAAGTAACCGGGATCCTCGACGAATACCGTGTCGCCCGGCTTCAGCATCAGGCGCACGACGAGATCGAGCGCGTGGCTCGCGCTGTGCGTGACGAGAATCTGCTGCGGCTGCGCGTGGATGCCGAGTGGCGCGAGATACCCGCTCAGGTACTGCCGCAGCAGCGGGTCACCTTGCGGCTGCGCATAGTCGACCAGGCTCGCCGCGTCGCTGCGCACGACGTGCCGTATGGCCTGGGCGATGCCGTCGACGTCGCGCCACGCAGCCGGCATGAAGCCGCTCGACAGCTTGAGGCGATCGTCGGTCGACGCGAATTGCTCGAGGATGTGGCCGGATTCTTCCTCGGCGATCTGCGGATCCGTGCCGCCGACCGGCGCGCTGCGGTCGAACCGGTCGGTCACGTAGAAGCCCGCGCCGTGACGCGGCTGGATCAGGCCGCGGGCCGCGAGCGTGTCGTATGCCTCGATGACGGGGAAGCGGCTGATCTGCTGGTCGGCCGCCATCTTGCGGATCGACGGCAGTTTTACGCCGCTGCGCAAATGTCGCGAGCGAATCATCTGTTCGAGCTGGCGAGCGAGTTGCTCGTTGAGCGGGACGCCGGTCGTCGTATCGAGCGCGAGTTTCATTTGACACCTTCGTCAGGAAGGGCGGGCAAAGTGTTCGGCGAAATGCCCGAACACTTTGATGGTGATTGTTCGGTTGTGTTCATTCCGGTGAGCGGATTCTAGTCGAATAATCGCTACCGCAGGCGTTCGGTGGGGCCGCTGTCGAACCGTAGCGGCTAGGGCGATCACATGCGCGAAATCGGGCTGTTCCGAATGGAAAAGGCGGTACGCCCATGCGCCTCGGTAACACCCATGTTTTCAACGTCGCGATGAGCGTGCCGCTGGTCGTCTCGCGGGTGCCGGCACTGCACGGCGTCGTCGTGAAGGAGGGCGCGACGCCGCCGCTCCGCATCGGTTCGGCCAGTCATCGGGCCGTGCGCTGCCTCGACCGAGAACGCCGGGACGAGCGCCTGTAAGGGCGGCGTGAGCCGCGGAGGTGGATTTCCGACGGGAAGAAAACTCGATCACGGTTGTTTCACACGAGCACGGCGGCGCGCAGCGGAACGGCCGCGCGTGGCGATGAGCACAAGGACCCTTAGATGAATCTCGCGCACTTCTCCAGCTTCGGCGTCGCGGTCGCCGTCTACCTGATCGGCACGGCGATGCCTGGGCCGGGCAACCTGTCGATCGCGAACGCGTCGCTCAACTACGGACGCATGCCGGGCCTCGCGACGGCGGCCGGCGTGATCTCGGGCTCGCTGTGCTGGGGCGTGACCGCGGCGGCCGGCGTGTCGGCGATGCTGTTGTCGTACCGGCCGCTGCTCATGTGGCTCAAGATCCTCGGCGCGCTCTATCTGCTGTGGCTCGCGCACAAGGCGGTTCGGACGGCGTTCTCGTCGCGCGATCCGATGAAGGCGGCCACGCAGACGCGACGCGGCGGCGCGGCGGTGTTTTATCTGCAGGGACTGGGGTCCCCTTGATTTCAGTGCATTTTTCCGGGGTAGGCCGATCTAGTCGCGACAGGGCATGGCGTTCCGCTCCTAAAATAATTCTCAGTCGAATCAATCACTTCCTGATGGATCGGTGAGTGGCGCCACTCTTGCAGCGCCGCTATGGATGAGCTAAGTCTGCACGATCAGACTGCCTGTACCCCAAATCTTCAGGAGGCAACGGCATGCTCTCGCCTTTCGACCGCCCGACTTCGCCCTGGCTGAACAAGGTTCCTGACGTCGCGCTCTCGTTCTGGATCATCAAGGTCATGTCCACGACGGTCGGCGAGACCGGCGCGGACTTTCTCGCTGTCAATGCCGGCTGGGGCCAAGGCGCGACGCGTGCGCTGATGACCTCGCTACTCGGTAAGCCAGCTCGCACTCACGTATCGGAACCGCGGTGGAGGAGGGAATGGCTAGATCCGTAGGCGGAATACTCCGGAGCGCACCACCGTCTCCTCGAGATGCTCCACTATCTTCCGAAGGGCAGCGAACTTCGACGTTGCGCTTCGGGCAACATCACGGTGTCGAGATCCGCGCGCTTACCGAATCAGAATCCTATGCTAACAAGGCTGATCTGCGCGCGAACGGCCATCGTTAGCTATACTTACAAACTTTCAATGGCAGCCAAGACTTCGTATGCATATGCGGCACCGTGTCGCGCATCGTCCAGCACCACGGTCAAACTATACTATTGCATAGTTGCGATAATAGGCAATTGATAAGTTGCTGTTAACCCACCTCAATGCAAGATCACATCATTCGGCCGCCAGGCGAGCTTGTCGCACGGCCTAACACTGTGCCAATTCTATGTCTGCGGCGTATCGGTCGGAGGGGGATGTCGCCGTGGCAGAGCGCGCCGCTGGATGCAAAGCATTTCGATGCGTGACGGTCGGGATCTGCATGAACAGGTTTGTGTCATTCATGAGCTTTGCTCGACGTATCATTTCCCGAATTAATGTCGACCAACTGAAAGTATTTTGGCACTTTCGCGTCGCGACAGTCGGCGCGATTCGTGCGACCTTGCTCTTTACCATCGGCGGCTTCAGTGTCGCGCATCCGCAGATGCCACGGGCTCGACCATTCTCCGGTGTCAAGCCTCGCGCTGGGTTCGGTACAGCAGGGCGCCGTGCCGCCTGGCGGTGCGCGGCGTGACAATTTGCGCGCGCATGCGGTTCTGGCGCTTGCCCCCGAACTGGGCCTGCCGACATGCAGCTCGACCTGCTTGCGACCCTCGCTGACTGTCCGTTGCTCTCATGGTGGCGCATCGCGCCAGCGATCGGTACTGCAAGCGCAAGCCTGTTGTTACTTCTGATGTCATTGTCGAGCCCCCTGCGAGAGCCGGACTATCGGGAATGCCGCGTCGCGCTGCGAACATCTTGACCTGGACGGCAGCATGTGTCGGCGTGTTCATTCTCGCGTAGATGAGCTGGCGACTTCACATAATGCGCGGCAAGGTCAAGGCGGAGCACGACGCGTCGAGGTGGCGTGGTGGTCCGGGATTACGGCGCTTGGTATCTCTCGTGGTTGATTCACGCGGCGATGATCGGGCTGTTTATGGCGGCGCATGGCTTGCTGGCCGCCACGCAGCAAAGGCGAGTGGTGGTCAGAGAGCGGCTGAATGTGCGGATGGCGGACCCGCCGGGAAGGGCCTTTTCCGCTTTGTGCGTTATCCCTCCGGTGCACATCGAACATGCAAACGCTCATGAAAGTCTCCATTGCGCCCCTTCCTGCATGCTGGTCCCGTGACGCAGTGACGAACTTCTACGATGCCGTGGCGTTGTCGTCCGTGGACATCGTGTATATCGGGAACGTCCTGTGTTCGTCGCGCCCCGTCGTTCAACGTCGGGAGCGGCTGGCAATTGCTCGCGAACTTGCGTCGAGCGGAAAGGAGGTCGTGTTGTCTGTCCGCCGATCGAGCGAGGAAGTCGCCGCCGACAGCGCTACAAAGTGGATCAGAGAATCCGGGTTCCGGATCGAGGCCGGGGATGCGAACTCGCTGGCGTTGCTGGCAGGGAATGCGTCTTTCGTCGCAGGGCCCGAGATTCCATGCGACGGCGCGAGCACACTACGCCGACTTGTCGAGTGGGGGGCCACGCGGTGGGTCATGAATGCGGTGTGCGCGGGCGACGCTATGCAAGCGCTTAAGCATGCGCGCGGCGCGGCGTGCGAGATCGAACTGCCGGTGCTGCACCGCCGGCAGGTTTCTGATTCGCAATGCCCGATCGTCAATTGCGTGCACGGGGGAGAGAGCATTTGCCGCTTGATGGGTTGCGATCATGCCGGGCGAGCGCAGCTCGGTCCGCCCGACTGGCCGTCCGGGATAGATAGGCTGCGTGTGGGCGGAGTCTCGATTCTGCGCGTAGTTCCTCGGACACCGCGCGAAATCAATTTGGCTCAGATGCTGAGCGAACTAGTGCGTGTCGAAATCGGCGCAGGACGCCAGCTGCCGGTAGGCGGTCGCGCTACAGGGGGCGTCATGCGCTCGGCACTATCGTGGAGCCGCAAAAAATAATGTTGGAGCGAATCGATGAAAGCGTGCACAGCTCGCTCGCGGCATCGCCACCGCCCCTGACGTTCTTGTTTATTTTTTGAGACTTTCGCCATGCCGGCATATGAACCTGGCTCCATCATTTCTGCAATTTTCATAAGGATTTCCTAAATGGCTGATTTACCTCACGAAGATATCGAGCAAACAACGGCCTTCCATCTCATTGGGGGGGAGGTACGAGTGCGCGAGCTCGTCGACCGCTTCTATGACCTGATGGATCTCGAAGCCAAATTCAAGCAGCTTCGCGCGATGCATCCGCCAACGCTCGACGACACGCGAAATAAGTTGTTCTGGTTCCTGTGCGGCTGGCTCGGTGGTCCGGATCACTACGTTAGCCGTTTTGGCCATCCCCGCCTGCGTGCACGGCATATGCCGTATCCCATTGCATCAGCGGACCGAGATCAATGGGTCGACTGCATGACAATGGCGATGAGAGAAATCGACCTGCCAAAGGAACTGCGCGAGCGGCTGCTCCACTCCTTCGGTGAAACCGCGGACTGGATGCGTAATCGTGCAGACTGAGGCACGCGGCTGTCTGCCGGGCAATGCATCGGTGGAACGACTGCGTAAGCGGGTAAATCAGGCGCCGGCTGAACTCCTGCGATCCTACTTGAGCCCGCTGACGACTGCGGCGCCGGCTCGAGAGGGGCGTGACGGGCAGGGCGCTCCATGTTCGTGGCAATCGTCCCGCCGATGTGGCGTACCAAAACAGCGACGCCGTCGTCGTGGGCGATTTCCCGTTCATGCAGAATGTCGGCACGGCTCTCTGCGACGTTTCAGAGGGCGGCATACACGAGCTAGATCGCTCTATCCATAGACTGTTGGCTTTGCTGCTTGAAACACGGCTCCTCACGTATCACGACTATCCGCCCGAAGGCCCAGAGCACGGAGGCCACAGTGCGGATCGGACGAGAGGTGGCCTCACTAGCACTCGGGTACGCGATCTGTCTAGTGGCGTGTCGGCGAAAGCTCGGCGCCGCACGCGCGGTCTGTGCTGAAACGCCGGTCGGCGGGATCGCCACATGGACCACACCAAACACGGAATGCGTTCATCGCATTGCGCCGAATTGACGCACGGCACGTGCGAATTCTAAATTGCGAATTAGAATATGCTTATTCCTTTTTGGAATAAGCGGCCTACGTCGAGCGGGCGGGCGGGCCGAACGTTCGGACGGAGGCATCCAGCGAATTTTCTGCAAAGCGGGGGCCGAGGACAAGCGGGTCGAATAGACCATACCAACGGGAGATCATTACATGTCGGAGACCACCACACGACGCGCGACGCTCAAGACGATCGGCGTCACGGCGGGCGCGGCATTGCTTGGGGGGATCAGCCACCCGCGCGCGGCGCGTCCGGCTGAGCTGTCTGCGTCGTTGCCGGAGGGAGCCTCGACGCTCAGGCACTTGACGCAGCACTTGGCTGATGCTCCGCGACGCCGATCATTCAAGACCGTTCCGATGATCCTGGAGCGTCCTCAACAGTGGGATGATGAGGCGCTCGCCGAGGTCATCGCGTATCGTGGCGGCCCTCGTCAAGTATGGGACAACACGGAATTGGCCGGTCCCTGGCTGAATCTCATGCGCAATGCGCTGAATGCGCAGATCTGGTCCTTCAAACATCCGGATTTTCTGGTCGTGTCGGCCACGCACGGCACGGCGCATCTTGCATTGTTCGATCAGGCTATGTGGGACAAATATGAACTTGCGAGACTGACCGGTGGCAAGTTCGCATCCAACGCCTTCATCAACGAACGTGCTGGAGCGACTGCAGATGCGACCGATCAAGAGATTCTCCGCGGGGTCTTGTCGCCACATGACACTAGCATCCCCGTGCTGCAGCGACGGGGTGCCGTTTTTCTGGGCTGTCATAACTCCATCTGGGAGACCGCCCAGAAACTGATCGATGCCGGAACGAACCCAGACAAACTGTCGCTCGAGGCACTCGCCGCTGAACTGACCAATCACGTACTTCCAGGCGTGATTGTTACACCCGGAGCGGTCGCGACGCTCGTGGAGCTTCAGCAATCCGGATTCCATTACGCAAAATAGCCGCAGTCTATGCCGACTTTCAAGTAATTTGAACCGGGTGAGTACGCGGCGCAGTAGAGGGCGGCCGTCGGAGAGATAACCGATCCCATCCGCTGATCTTTAGAGGCTCGACAGAACCTCGCGCAAGGCTTGCGTCGGTCCCACAATGTGCCGACAGATACCGATACGACATGAATTATCGAACGCTCACACGTTGGATTGTCGCCGCGTTGGCGACATGCGGCCATTACGCAGGGGCTGCTCAATCAGACTCTCCCAAGGTATCGAATGCCGATCTTGTCGCGCATGGGGCTTATGTCGCCCGCCTCGGCGATTGCGTCGCTTGTCATACCGCATCTGATGGCAAACCGATGGCCGGTGGTCTGCCGCTCAATACGCCGTTCGGCGCCGTGTATTCAACCAATATCACGCCCGACGACGCGACGGGCATCGGTCGTTATACTTTCGCCCAATTCGAGCGGGTCATGCGAAAAGGTATCGCCGCGGACGGTCACAATCTCTATCCCGCGATGCCTTATCCGTCGTACGTAAAGATGACCGACCAAGACATGCGCGCGCTGTTTGCATATCTGAAACACGGTGTCGCGCCGGTGAGTCGTGCGAACAAGGCTCCCGACATTCCGTGGCCGTTCAATATGCGCTGGACGCTCGCTGTCTGGAACGGGCTCTTCCTCGACGACAAGCCTTACATCCCCGATCTGAAGCACGATGCCATCTGGAACCGCGGCGCGTACCTCGTGCAGGGCCTGGGCCATTGCGGTGCATGCCATACACCGCGCGGTATCGGGTTTCAGGAAAAAGCCCTGTCCGATGCGGGCAGTGATGGCAGCGCCTATCTTTCCGGGGCGACGGTCGATTCTTGGCGCGCCGTCAATCTGCGCAGATCGTGGACCGCCGCTGACCTCGTTGCGTTGCTCAAGACCGGGCAAAACCGCTATACCTATGCAGCAGGTGGCATGAGCGACGTGGTTCGTCATAGCACGCAATACACGAGCGATTTGGATCTCAGTGCGATCGCGATATATCTGACATCACTGCCTGCGAATTCGCCTGGCGAGGAGGCGAAGCGGGCATCCGGTGCGCAACACACTACCAAGGAACCCACGGGCCTGTTGACGACCCGCGGCGGTCTCGCCTATCTCCAGTTTTGTGCCGCTTGCCATCAGGTCGACGGTCGTGGCTTTTCCGCCGTGTTTCCGCCGCTGTCGGAGAACCCGGCCGTGCTGTCTGCCGATCCAGTTTCGTCGATTCACGTGGTGCTGACCGGTTGGCAGACCCCGAAGACCGCCGCCCATCCGAAGGTCTATACGATGCCGGCCTTCAACCTGTTGTCCGACCGAGAACTGGCCGATATCCTGACCTTCGTCCGCACTTCGTGGGGCAATCGCCAGGCTCCAGTAAGCGCGTCCGATGTGGGCAAACTGCGTCGGGAACTGGGAGTAAAGACGCCCACGCCATCGGCGTTCGAGACGCCGCGCTTCGCTGCGATGCTCGATCAGCCGAATGCGGCGCAACTCGTGCGCGGCATGCAGTTGCATCTGGAAACGAAAGCGCTTTTGCCGGGCAACGTCGGCAATTCGCTCAACTGCGCCAGCTGCCATCTCGAAGGAGGGACCGTTGCGCACGCATCGCCTTTTGTGGGCGTTTCCCCGCAATTCCCGAGTTATTCGTCGCGCGCGGGGAAGGTGATTTCGTTGGCGGAGCGCATCAATAGCTGCTTCCAACGTTCGATGAACGGCAAGCCGATACCTGTCGATTCCGCGGATATGAAGGCGATGATCGCGTACTTCGACTGGATGAAGGACGGAGCCCGGCCAAACGAAAAGGTACCGGGGCGCGGTGTGGGGAAGATCGACACGCACCTGACACCTGACGTGGCCCACGGCAAAGCGGTGTATGCGGCGCAATGCGCGTCGTGCCACGGTGCGAACGGCGAGGGGGCGATAGGGTCGGAGAGGCAGTACATTTATCCGCCGTTGTGGGGCGAGCAGTCGTTCAACGTCGGGGCGGGCATGGCGCGACTTTATACTGCTGCCGCCTTCGTCAAGCACAACATGCCGATCGGATCGCACAGCGGCTTTCCACTAGCACAGGGCGGCTTGAGCGATCAGGATGCCCTCGACGTCGCAGCGTATTTCACACAGCAGCCGCGCCCAGACTTCCCTGGGAAGATTCGAGACTGGCCCGTGGGCGGCAAGCCGGCTGATGCCCGCTATTGAATCGCGTAACCGATTTGGGCGATCAACCGGCAACATTGCGACACATATCGCCACTTGCGCATTCCATGCAGTCATTGAGCTTCGCGCTTGGTGTCGTGGATGCGGGCCGGCTATGGGGGAGGGAATACGTCGGCGCGACGGTCGGTGTATCGAGACGCTCGCGCATAGAGATGGCTGGCTCTATCGAACTGTTGATAAACGTCCGGGGAGGGCTGCGTCGAAGTTTACAGACTTCTTAAACACCCCACGCGCCGCTTACGCGACTTGTACGACCGGCAACGCACCCGTGAATCGGGGGGTAGGCGCCGTCATAACAATTTTCCGGCAGCCTGCTATGGAAGCGCGAAGGGTGCGATTCGTCGTTTCACTCGAAGTTGAGTTACATCATGGCGAAACGCTGGTCAAAACCCAGAATGTGCAAAGAATGGGGTGAATCAAGAGCCAGCCGTAAGGGGCCGCAAACTCATTCAGTTAAGAGAACATGCCACCTCATGATCACCGAGGAGTCTGTTGTGAAAGCAAATGTTGGAAATATCGACCGCGCCCTGCGAATATTCATTGGGCTGATATTGATCGGATTGACCGTAACAGGGCACGTTGGCTTGTGGGGCTGGCTTGGCATCGTGCCACTCCTGACAGGCATCGTGCGCATCTGCCCTCTGTACAGCGTTCTGGGCGTGAAGACGTGCTCGGCGTCGAAGACCGACGCTAAATAATTCGAACTTGGCCGGTCGCAAGTCGCCCGGCTGCTCGCGCGCATCAGCGTCACGTGACGTTTGCTTCGCGATTGATCAAGGAGAGCAACTTTATGAGCGGGATACCCGATTTCAAAGCGGTCGTCAACGACGTATCGGGCCTCATGCGTCACCTGCGCGGGTCCCAGCCTGAGTTAATGACCGCATTCGGTCAATTGGCTGCAGCCGGCACCAAGGATGGCGCACTGAGCAAGAAAATGCGAGAGTTTGTTGCGCTCGGCATCGCAGTCGCGGACCGATGCGATGACTGCATTGGCTTTCACGTCCAAGCTCTCGTCAAGCTGGGCGCCACACGCGCCGAACTAGAGGACGTGCTAGGAACCGCCGTTTATATGGGAGGTGGTCCCTCGATGATGTACGCCATGCACGCGCTCGCTGCATTTGAACAGTTATCGTCCTGATCCGGGCTTGAATGGCTTGGTCCGTCCGCAGTTCAGGTCGAGCTGTCGCCGGGCGGTAAGCCGCCACGCCTGATTGCCCGAAACGAACCTCGGAACGGCTCATCCGAGTTGTCGCTCGATTATCACGACGTCTGCTATGCTGTGATGACTTGTATCCTTGGCACGGGCTGAATCCTCATTACATGATCGACATCGGCGACTGCCCCAACTTCCCGGAGCACAGGGTGGCCTGTTCGCACCGTCTCTGGCGATCGGTGCGAGCATCGGCAATACGCTGCACATCGTGTTTTCGGGAATGCAGTTGCAGATGCTGATCGCGCTCGGGCTGGTCGGCTATCTCGCCGCGGTTACGCAGAGCCCGATCACGGCGTTCGTGATCGTCATCGAGATGATCAACGGCCATGCGCCCGTCATTTCGCTGATGGCCACGGCCCTGATTGCCAGCCGCGTGTCGCGATTCTTCGCTCCGCCGCTGTATGAAGCGCTTTCCACGCGTTTTTTCCCCGGAGATCACCGGTGACCTCGAGGGCATCGGTTCGCGGTACAGGACATGATTAACCTCGTCCGGTACTACTCATGGAGGGGCCGCTCATCTTTCTCTCCGCGTTGATGCTTCTGTTTGCGTATGCGGCACGATGCAGCGCTGACGATACGATTTCAGAGGATTATCGTTATCTGGCGCGTATTAATGTTCGTCCGGTCGTCATCGATTGCGTCGCGGAAATCGACCGATGGATTCGAACCTCGTCGAAATACGACATGTATCTTGCACCTGACGGTCGTCAGCTGAGGGCAAAGTTCGCGCGTTTCGCGCGATAGACGGGAGTGCCGACAATGGACTGTCTGTGCATTCAACGGGAACTATTCGCGCTTCCGCACGCCTTCGACAGCGTGCTGCCTGGCTTCCCGTGAAGGCAAAGTGCGACATCTGGCGCACGCATGTGGCGGGTATTGCAATGAAGCCGATGGAATGAGAGGCCGGCCGCCTCGCGCATGGCGAGCCGCGACTGACGCGAGCGGTGAGCTTAAATTGTGCGCAGGTGCTGTCAAACGATCGAGCCGGATCCCGAGCCTCGTGCGTCGCGCGGCCTGTCATGATCGCGGAACGGCCGGCGTGCCGGCTGTGCCACGGATCACATCGGGACGCAGGCATCCGCGCACCATCGACCCGTACAGCGGGTCTGTACGGCGCCGGCGGAAGTATTCGACGCGGGAGTGCCGTCCGTCAGTCAAGACGCGCAATCCGATCGGCACGCCGCGGAAGAATGATTCGGCACGAAGCAGGATCGCCCCGGCACCTTCCGCGCGATGCAGTTGCCGCGTACTTGATTTCCAGCGATGGACGACGCAGTTCGCGACCTCGGACGCAGATAGGCTCGATTGCTCCGCGAATACGGGGGATAGGGAGAAGACGCCGTCTCGGCGCGAACACGCCACAAGCAGTACACAGAACCCTGTTGCAATCGCCATCTGCCAATTGTTCATCGGTGATCTCCGTGTCGATGCGGCCCGAGGTGGGATCCGTTGACGAAATTGCATCGCAGTGTGGCACAAGAGTACATCGACGGCGCAGGGTTGAGCGTTCGCCCTGGCGGATTTTTGTTTCGATCGATATGCAGCGTTCCGGCGCATCGTCTCGGAAGGCTACGCGGCCCCATGTTCGTCCTGACCGATCAACAGTTCGGTCGGCGACAAGAACATGTAACGTGGCACGTCGAGGTTCTGCGGTGCTGGCTTGTCGCGGAATACCCGTCCGGCAAGATCGTAGGTCGAGCCGTGGCAGGGACACAGGAAGCCGCCTGGCCAGTTATCCGGCAGGTTTGGCTGAGACCCTGGTTGAAACCGAGGTGTCGGTGTACAACCGAGGTGCGTACAGACGCCAACCACGACCAGAATGTTCCGATGGTCCGCTCGCGAGCGAAAGGTGTTTTGGCAATAGAGCGGCAATGGCATTGAGAAGGCGTGGCGCGAGTCAGGATCAGCGACGAGCGGAGTCGCCTTGATGACGCTTTCAAGCATAGCCGGCGAGCGGTCGACGATGAACACTGGCTTCCCGCGCCATGCAACGGTCAACATTGCGCCTTCGGTCAAGCGGCCGATGTCGACCTTGACCGGTGCGCCAGCGGCCAGCGCATTGGCGGGTGGTGTCAGGGAATCAACGAAAGGGATGGCGGCTGCGATGCCGCCGATGCCGCTCGCGACGGATGTCGCGATCAGCCAACGGCGACGCTTGATGTCGGGCCCCACCGGCTCGGTCGGATTCTCGTCCATGTCGACTCCTTCGATGCAGCCGTCTCTCATGCTTTCCGGGTCGCTGCCATGCCCGACACCTTGGCCGAGCAGATGGGGCAGGCTCCTAGAGGTCGAGCTACATTGTCCAGACGAACATCGAGTGGGCATGGGACGATTCACGTACGTCGACACTTCGCCGCATGGTCTGCCTGTTATAGGTGGCCGACACGGTATAGCGCCCGTCGGGCATCGAGACGAGCAGGAATGGCCCGGTGGTTCGTGTCGAAAGCACGGTCTTGCCATGTGCATCGACGATCTTGACAGGAACATCGGCCAAATAGTCGTTCCCGCTGCTCGTATGCCCCGCAAACTCGAGCACGAGCGGATACTTGCCCATCTGCTGTTTGATTGCGGCCGATTGATCACTACCGATGCCGCCGGATAGATAGGTCACGTTGCCAGCGTGTTCGGGCTGCGGCAGTGATGCCTGCTCGGCGGAAAACGCGTCATGGGTGAACACGGCAATCGTCACGGCGACGACGCCGAGCGCTGTTCTGGACGAGTACGTCATGACCGACTCCTTGAATGTGCGCCATACCGAGCTGCCGGCAGCGAAACTTGCTCAACCTGCGTCCGTGACTCGATCGTTTGGCCGCATCGGCCGGGACGCCTTGGCAAGCGGGGGCGTCTCCTCCTTCGCCGAGACTCCGAGTTGTCCATGCACGGCCTTGCCATGCAACTTCAACTGGCGTTCGACCTTCATGGCCTTGTCGATGGGTATCGCAAAGGCGAGACCCTGATACACGTTGCCGTCGTCCGGAGGTGGCGTTTCGATACCGACGACTTCACCCTTGAGGTTCAGGAGCGGGCTACCGCCGTCCCCGGAGTGTTCCGTAAGATCGGTCTGGATCAACGGAACGTACGATTGATCGGGAAGCAGACGGGAGAGGTTGCTGACGACACCTTTGACGATCGAGGTTCCCAGCCCGTAGGGCGAACCGATCGAGGCGACCCATTCGCCGGCCTTAAGCATCGCAGGTGATCCGATCCGGGCGACAGCCAGACCCGTCGCATGAACATGAAGCAGCGCGACACCACTCGCCGGATCGCTGCCGATCAACCGTGCGTGGTACGTTTGCCCGTCGGCGAGGGTAACGGAGATCCTCGATGCGCCCGCAACGTCGCCGGCATCGGTGAGGATGTTGCCGTCCGACGAGATGATGAAGCCGCTGGCGTGCCGCTGTGCCAGGGCACCGCGATCGGCGCCGGGTGGAGGTGAAAATTCCTCGAAGAAACCGAGGAACGGCACGTTCGCGCTGCCTGGCGGGGGCCACAGTTGCCGCACACTCGGTATTGTGTCGGTCCTGGACACCTTGACGGTCACGACGGCGGGGCCGTCGATTCGCGTCATGTTCTCGAAGTCGGACACGATTCCCGGGTAGGCCGTGAAACCCGGGCTTGCGGACAAAACAGCCTGCGGAGCGCGTGGCGCCGTTGCAGGTGACAGTGATTCCTTCCCCATGCAACTCGCGGACACGGCTGCAATGGCCAGACTGGTAAGCCCGATACGCTTGAACCCGATGCTTGCCATGACTACGCTCCCATCGCGCCGTGCCGAACGCACTGCGCATAGCCGCCCACACGGCTATTTCATGACACGACCATTCCACCGTAGGTCGCCAGAATTAAATTTTGCTTAAAAGTCCGGAATCAGTGTGTCCGTTCAAAGGAGCGAGCGTTGCGGCTCCTCGAGCTACAAGGGCGTCATGGCCGGGCAGGCGAGAGTGCGCGCCTACGCAAGCCAATGAACGGAGGAATGATTGGCAAGACGATCAGTTTCGATCGCAGAAAAGTCGAGACGCTGCCCAGCCATCCCCATTGAACGGCGCATTCGGAAAGGGCGAACATCCGGCCCGCTTTCTCCGTGATGCCGAAGGTGCCTGCAAAGCGCAACATTCGCCATCCCGCTCCGGGCAGCATGGTATTCCTGTCACACTGTGACCTTTCTATTTCGGCGCGCGGCAGCACACCGTTCGGCCGGCCATCGGATCGATTGACATGACGTTCTTCCACGCGCTGACTGCATTGATCGTCCTGGCGGCATTGGGCAGCTACGTCAATCATCGCGTTTTCCATTTGCCGCCGACGATTGGGGTGATGACGATCGCACTGGTGGCAACCGTCCTGCTCGTCATATTGGGCGAATTCGGCGCAATCGACGTGACGCGCTTCACGCGGCTGATTCCGGAGATCGACTTCAGCGAACTCCTGTTTCACGGCTTCCTGCCGTTTCTTCTGTTTGCCGGCGCGTTGCATGTCGATTTTCACGATCTCCGCCAGGTGAAGTGGACAGTCGGCGTGCTCTCGACCGTCGGCACACTGATCTCCACCGTGTTCGTCGGTACCGCGTTCTGGTATGCGTCATGGTGGCTGGGCGTACGGATCGGCTTCATCTATGCGTTGCTGTTCGGCGCGCTCATCTCGCCTACCGACCCGATTGCCGTGATGAGCATCATCAAGAAGGCGGGTGCTCCAAGGGAATTGGAAACCCGAATTACCGGGGAAAGCCTATTTAACGACGGGGTGGGTGCGATCGTTTTCCTGACGCTTCTGAGTATCACAACTGCGGCTCGCGAACCCGGTGTCTTCGACGTCACCTTGCTGTTTCTCCAACAGGCGGTCGGCGGCGCATTGGCAGGATGGCTGGCTGGGTGGATCGTATCCCGTCTGGTCGCAAGTATCGACAATCATCACGTCGAGATCCTGCTATCGATCGCGCTCTGCATGGGATCCTACGCGTTGGCGGAACTTGGCCGTGCATCGGGACCGATCGCGGTGGTCGTGGCCGGGCTGTTCGCCGGCAACCACGGGACGATGAAGACCGTTTCCGGCCAGACGGGGGAGTATCTGAGCATGTTCTGGGAGATCGTCGACGAGATGATGAACAGCGTGCTCTTTCTGCTGATTGGTCTTGAAGTCCTCTCGATCCATCAGAGCCGGACGTATCTGATAGCCGGGATAGTTGCAGTCGGCTGTGTGCTGGCGGGACGTACGGTCAGCGTGGCCATTCCGCTCGGGGTGATCGGTCTGCGGATCCGGTTTCCGAAAGGCACGACCAGGCTGCTGATCTGGGGAGGCTTGCGCGGTGCCATCTCGCTTGCGCTCGCGCTTTTGCTTCCCCATGGGCCCCAGCGGGAACTGATCGTGACCGTAACCTATGTCGTCGTCGTCTTTTCCGTACTGACTCAGGGCACCACGTTCGGATGGCTGTTGCGGAAGTTGACATCGCCGCCCGAACCGACCATTACGGCACCGTAGCGGTTCATGAAGCGAGCGTCCCCTCGACGGTCGACAATTCAACGATTTCGGCAGTGATCTGCTCCTGCCTCAAGCGGTGATAGTCCCGGTTCAGCCGCTGTGCGGTGTCGTCGATATTGCGTTTCGCCGCGATCATCGCGCGCATTCGCGCTTCGTTCTCCGCAGCGAACGACAGAATGATGGCCTCGCATACCTGGGTGTAGACGTATTCTTCGGCCAGTCTTTCCTGCAGTTGTTGTATCGGGAGCGTGACGACTGGCGGGAAGGGCCGTCTGGCCGGTTCGAACCGCCGGAAATCGAACGGCAGCAGCGAAGTCGACTGTACAGCCGATTCGCCAGCCGTTTGCGGCGCTCCGTGGACGAGCGTGACGTGCGAGGCGTTACCGTGACGCAGGCGGCCGTAAAGCGCATCGATGATCCTGGCTGCGAGATCGGACACCATATCGGCGTGACCGATCATTTCCGACGACCAGGTGACCGGCAGATTGAGCGCGTCGGCAGCGGCTCTTGCGCGATCACCTACCACGAAGTACTCGACGGCAACATTCGCAGGCGCACAAATCGACTGGAATACGCGTTGGTTGTAAGTGCCCACGAAGCCGTGCGCCGCGCCGATGACGATAAAGACGTGAGTGTCGGCCGGAACGGGCGGCCCTCGGCTCTCCGATGGGCGGTGGGCGGCAATGCCCATTGCGTCTGCGATCGCAAGGCCGATCAGGTTGGCGCAAGCCCGGATGCCCGGCAGGCGGGAGAGCGCTTCTCGCGTCCGTGTCGCTGCGATACCGCGCATTGCACGTACCACGGATTCCAGTTCGCGGACCGTACCCAATCGATTCTGGACTTCGTCGAGCCGATTGCTCATCGACCGCTCCTGATTTCCGCGGACTGCGGAATGAGGTCGTGGACAATCCGAACAAGCGCCGACCGGTCGTCGGATGACACTTTTCCGCCGGCAACGAGGATTGGACCCAATCTTGTTGCGATGCCGGTCGAATCTAGACGGGCGGGAAGCGCGACTCGCACGGCAGCGATCGTCGACAGTGCACACGCATCGAATACACCGTCGGCCAGCGCAAACAGCAACGCAATCTCGCCAACCGGGCGTAGCGGCGCAAATCGCGGCTGCGCAATCAATGTCCGAATACGCTCTCCACGAGCGATTTGCGCCTTGATCCTCGTGTCGCCGAGACCGCCGAAGCGCGTGAACATCTCGAGCTCGAGAAACTGTGCATAGTCGAGCCGCAACCTTCCCGAGGCGGCTCTCAATGCGGGCAGTTGTGCCTTGCCGCCAACCCGGCTGATGCTGAGTCCGACATCGATCGCGGGGCGCTGGTTGGCCGCGAACAAGTGTGCATCCAGCACGATCTGGCCGTCGGTAATCGAGATCAGATTGGTCGGAATGTATGCCGCCAGGTTTCCGGCGTCGGTTTCCGCAATGGGGAGCGCGGTCAACGAGCCGCCGCCGCGTTCCGAGGAGAGCTTGGCGGCACGCTCCAGCAGACGGGCGTGCAGATAGAAGATGTCGCCCGGATACGCCTCGCGCCCCGGCGGATCTCGTGCAAGCAATGCCAGTTCCCGATGGGTGGCGGCATGCTTGGTCAGGTCGTCGATGACGACGAGCGCATGCTCGCCCCGATCCCTGAAGTACTCCGCGATGCTGAACGCGGCAAATGGGGCAATCCATTGCAGGCCGGGCGGATCTGCCGCCGACGCGACGACGAAGATGCAGCGTTCCGGTGCACCGTGCAGTCGAACCGCATCGATCACGCGCTCGACCGCGGTGGCCCGCTGACCGATCGCCACGTAGACGCAGATCATGTCGGAATGTTTCTGGTTGACAATCGCATCGACCGCGATGGACGTCTTGCCCGTTGCGCGATCACCGATGATCAGTTCGCGCTGCCCACGGCCGATCGCGAAAAGCGCGTCGATCAGGAGAATGCCCGTTTCGACCGGTTGAGAGACCGGTGCGCGTTCGATGATCGACGGTGCGGCGCGTTCGATCGGGAGGGATAGCGTGCATTTCGGCGGCTGTCCGCGATCGAGCGGCCTCCCGAGTGGGTCGACGACGCGTCCGAGCAGGTCCGGACCTACCGGAACCTCAACCACGCGGCCGGTGCCGGATACGCGCGTGCCGGCGGCAATGCCGCTGCTGTCGTCGAGCAGCACGCAACTTAGCGTGTCGACGTCCAGCTTGAGCGCGAAGCCGTACTGTCCGTCCCCGAACTGCAACAACTCGTTCAGACGAACATTCGGGAGGCCGCTCACCCGTGCGATGCCGTCAGCGATATGCTCCACGCGCCCAACCGATTCCGCCTGTGGCGCAAGATTCAGCGACGCCAGCACGGCTCGGCCGTCCGTCAGCCATGCGTCGTCGGAGTCGTTATGCATGTCGTTCGTCGCCACGGGAGATGAGTCCGCTTCTCAGGGATTCCAGGCTATGTCGAAAACTGTTTCGCACGATCAGGTGAGGTGCGACGAGCTCGAGTCCCGCGATCAGGGTGGGATCGACTTCGGTTCGAATGGAGAGGGCGTGGCCCGATGCTGTCGCGAGCATCGAACGGCAATGAGCCAGTTCGTCGTCGTTCAACGTGCGCGGGGCTATCAAGCGCAACGTTTCGCCTTCGCGGCCGAGGCAAGCGCGGTCCACCGCGGGCAGGGCGCGGACTGCGTCCGCGAGCGGCGCAATGAATCCTTCTACCAGCGTGCTCGACGGGAGCGTCGCGAGCAACCGCGCCGCGATGTCGACGGCAAACTGGCCGGCTCGCTCGGCATTGGCACGCAGCGCATCGTCCTTCATTGCCGCGGCTTCAGCCTCAGCCGTCTTTCTGAGCGTATCGGCCTCGGCGTGCGCATCGGCGAGCAGGGTCGCCTTGAGGCGCTCTGCCTCCGACGCCACCGAACTCAATCGATCAAGGCGCTCTGCATCCTGCGCGGCGCTTTCCCTTGCAGCCTTGTCGCGATCCTGCCGCGCAGCATCGCGGGCAGCCGACGCCTCTTGCAGGAGGCGTGCGGCGGCCTGCTGACGATCCGCCATGATCTTGGCGACCGGCTTGAACAGCAAGCGCGACAGCAGCCAGATCAGGACGAGGACGTTGATCGTCTGAAAGCCGAGTGTCCACCAGTCGATTCGCATGGCTAACGCCTACTTGATAAACGGATTGGCGAACAGAACGAGCAGGGCGACCACGAGACAGTAGATCGCCATGGTTTCGATCATGGCCAGACCGACAAACAACGTCCGCGAAATCGTGCCTGCCGATTCCGGCTGACGCGCGAGCGCGTCCATCGCGGCCGCGACGGCGCGACCTTCGGCCAGCGCCGGCCCAATCGCGCCGAATGAAACGGCAAGGGCTGCCGCGACGATGCTCACCAGCTGAATCCAGTTGCTCATGATGCTCCTTGCCGTGGATGCGGCGTGGCTGCGCGCTCGTCGCCGAGCGCGGCGCCAATGAATACCGCCGCGAGTACCGTGAAGATGTACGCCTGAACCGCACCTGTCAGCAGATCGAGCGCCATGAGGGGGATCGGCACCAGAAGACCCGCAAGCGACAGCACGATACCGATCACGAACACGCCGCTCATGACGTTGCCGAAAAGGCGCACGATCAGTGAAAAGGTACGGGTTATCTGTTCGACCAGATTGAGCGGAATCATGATCCAGGTCGGTTGAGCGAACGAGGCGAGATAGCGGGCGAGCCCGCGTTCGTGGACGCCGTAAAACACCGTCGACGCGAACACGACGGCTGCGAGGGCCGCATCGGTTTCGAGATGGGCGGTAGGCGGCTCGACGCCGGGAATCAAGCCGGACCAGTTGGAAGTCAGGATGAACAGAAACAACGTTCCGAGCAGGGCGCGGCAACGTGCAGGGTCGATTTGCATCGTGTCTTGCAACTGGCTGTCGAGCGTGGAGACGAACAGTTCCACCGCCGTCTGGAGTTTGCCCGGGGTCAACGACAGTCGCCTGCGCATCGCGGCCGCGGTGAGGGCGACGAGCGCCATCAGGGCCCAGGTGGTCGCGACCGGCGTCGACACGGGGATCGCCCCGATGCGAAACAGCGGTTCGGTCACGAGCGGTGAATGCATCATGACGAACCTCCCGGCAAGCGGATCATCGCGCGGCGAGCGAGCATGATGCCGGCGAGGCCGCTCAGCAACGCAACGTATCCAATATGCGCCAGACCGAACAGCACCAGGGCGAGCGCCCCGAAACGAATGAGATGCACGATGATGGCGACGCTGATTGCATCCCTGACGTACCAGCGCACATTAGCGAATAGCGACGCAAAATAGGCGAGCCCGACGACGCCACCGGTCACACCACCGGCAACCATCTGCAGGGGAATCGACAATAAATGGACTGGCATCATGTTTCAGCTCCCTGGGCCTTGGCGATGCATCCAGCGCCACGCGGACCACAAACCGAATGCAGCGCCCAGCATCAGTAACGGCGCTGAGAAGAACACGCCGGTATGAAAATGTCGGTCGAGCCAATGTCCCGCCCAGAGTGCCAGTAAGGCCGGAATCACGATCATCCAGCCAAGCATGCCGATCTGCCCCAGTCTGGAGCCCAGTGTCGGCTCCGGTACATCGCGCGCCTGCCGGTCTCGCCGGACGGCGCGTTGCGTGGTTTGCTCGAGTACCCCCGCAACGGGCTTGGGCGCTTTCACGTCCCGGTCGCGCGGGCCAGGAGCGGGTTTTCGTGAGTTACTGGCCATGACCGTCGCCTTCATTCGTGCCATCCGCATGTCCGGCCGCAGCCGGGGCGCCGGGGCGCAAGTACTTCAGTACCTGCCTGATCGCCTGGGCGTTGAGGCGCGTTTGCTCGACTCGCACGCGGCGGGCCGCATCGATTCGCGATTCGCGGGCTTCCCGGACGCGGGATTCGAGCGTCTCGAGCGCGTCCCCGAGTTCGCCGTCACGACACGCGATATTGATGTCTTTTCCGTTGACGACTCGCAACACGCCACCGCTTACGGCGCAAAACCTGCGCGTGCCATCCGCAGTGCGCCAACGCATGACGCAGGGCGACAGCACGGTGAGAAAATCCGCGTGGCCGGGCAGAACACCGAAGCTGCCGGTCGCATCCTCCGCACGGAAGGCAACGACATCAGGTGCGTCGACCAGCATCCCGGCGGGCGTCGCGATGGTCATGTGAAGCGCCGTGCTCATGACGTTTCCCGCTCCCGCTCGCGTGCTTCGTCCAGCGTCCCGACCATGTACAGCGATTGTTCCCGCCACGCGTCGCATTCGCCGTCCAGAATCGCGCGGCATCCTGCAATCGTGTCGTCAACCGCGACGGAACGGCCGGGCACACCCGTGAACGCTTCGGTGACGGCGAACGGCTGGGTCAGAAACCGCTGCAGACGGCGGGCCCGGCCGACGATCCTGCGGTCATCCGCTCCCAGTTCCTCGATCCCGAGCAGCGAGATGACATCCTGCAGTTCGCGGTAGTGCTCGATCGTGCGCCGAACGTCGGTTGCGACCTGAACGTGTTCGGCACCGACCACCAGCGGATCGAGCAGGATCGACGACGAGGTGATCGGATCGATCGCCGGATACATGCCTTCGGCGGCCATCGCGCGGGACAGAACGACCATGCTGTCGACGTGCGCGGCGATGGTCGTGACGGCTGGGTCCGTGAAATCGTCCGCCGGAACGTAGACGGCCTCGATCGCCGTGATCGAGACGCCGCCGACAGATACGATGCGCTCCTGCAACGCAGCCACTTCGGTCGCGAGCGTCGGTTGATAGCCGACGCGTGACGGGAGTCTGCCGAGTAAGCCCGACACTTCGGCGCCGGCCTGAACGAAGCGGAATACGTTGTCCATCAGGAGCAGCACGTTCTGGTGCTGCTCGTCGCGAAAGTACTCGGCCAGAGTCAGGGCGGTCAGCGGAACGCGCCAGCGCGCTCCCGGGGGCTCGTTCATCTGACCATACACGAGCACGGTCTTCGGCAGCACACCGGAATGCTGCATGTCCACCAGCAGTTCGTGGCCTTCTCGCGAGCGCTCCCCGACGCCGGCAAACACCGAGATTCCCTTGTATCGCTCGACCATCGCATGAATCAACTCCATGACGAGGACGGTTTTGCCCACGCCGGCACCGCCGAACATCGCCGCCTTGCCGCCCCGCGCGAGCGGGGCAAGGAGATCGACGACCTTGATGCCCGTCGCGAAGATGCCGGTTGCGCTGTCCTGTGAGGACAATGCAGGCGGCGTTTGATGGATGGGGCGGCGCTGAACATCGACCGGAAGCGGCTCGCCCCGGTCGCCCGGCGTGCCCATCACGTCGATCAGGCGACCGAGTACGGCATTGCCGACCGGAACCGCGATCGGTTGACATGACGCTTGCGCCGACGCGCCTCTGGGCAATCCGCTGGTCGACTGCATCGCCAGTGCCCGCACGGTCCTCTCATCGAGGTGGGCTTGTACTTCCGCAACGATCGAACTGCCGCCATCGACTTCGATCGAGATCGCGGTGTCCACCGGGGGCAGTGTCCCTGCCGGGAACGCGAGATCGACGACGGCGCCGCGCACCGCGACGACGCATCCGGGAAGCTGCGGGCTGGAGACATTGGCGATCGTGGCGGTATTCATCGGTTTTAGTCGCTGTTGGAGGGCACCCGTGCACCGGTCATCGCCGTACGAGCCCGCGTCACTGGCAAAAGCCACGAGCCAATATTTACTGCGATGCATCCTGTCGACGATTGATCGTGATCAAGAGGCCTGTCGCCGAGCTGGCTGAGAGGTGGGAGTGGGGATGGGGTCGTTCACGCCAAAACTCCGCCGATACCCGGCAATGTGCGCTGTGCAAGCCAGATTGATGCACATCAACGAGCCGGTGTGCTCGTCACCTAATCTCGATATTGGAAACGCAGGCAAGCGCCGGCTATTGGCGCATGACTGAAACAGGTGCGAGGAGGCTGACAATGCACGCCATTGACGTCATGACACCCTCGGTCGTTTCCGTGAAACCGGATATGACCGTTCAACAAACGGCGGCGCTTCTCGTCGAGAATGGAATAAGTGGTGCGCCCGTGATCGACGCGAATGGACGGTTGGTCGGGATGATCAGCGAGTCGGACCTGGTGCGACGCGTGGAGATCGAAACGGACAGGCCACATCGCGCCTGGTGGATGGAACTGCTGACTGCCCGCCGCGACGATGCCGCCGACTATGTGAAAACGCATGCGCATCTCGTCAAGGATGTCATGACGAAGCACGTCGTCACTGTTCAGGAGATGACGCCGATCGACGAGGTGGCCCGTATTCTCGAAAAGCTGCACATCAGACGCGTTCCTGTCGTGCGCGGCAATGAGGTCGTGGGGATCGTGAGCCGCGCCAATCTGGTCCAGGCACTCGCTATTTCGGCGTCTACGCCGAACCTGCAGCAGGTTCTGAGTGATCGCGAGATTCGAGGCATGCTGCTGGCCGAGATTGCAGGTCACAAATGGAGCTTTCCCGGTCGCAATGTGATCGTCAAGAACGGGATTGTCCATCTTTGGGGCTACTACGCTTGGGCGCCGAACGAGGTGCAGGCGATGCGGGTAGCGGCGGAGGGCATTCCAGGCGTCAGGGGGGTGGAGGATCACACTGGCGCATCGCATTCAGATGCGTAGGATGGGAAGCAGGGGCTGTGCGTGGAGCACGAACCTGGTTGACGTTGCATGGGAGACCAACGGTTGCTTTGAGCCTCGAGAGAATTGCTCGACGCCTGCTCACAGTCGGTGAAGGCGTGACGCATATCCTTGTAGCCACGAGACCGGAATAGCCCGGTCACTGCGAGTCATATTTCTGGCTTCATGCAATATCCTCTGTCCGAGCCTCATGCTGGCCGGCGCGCGTCGGCCAGGGAAGGATGCGGGGGAGAATGCTTTCCGTCCGGATCACCCGATGCGCCAGTGCGCCGAGCACGTGGATGCCAACCAATGCGGCAAGTCCATATGCCGTCAATGCATGCACTTCTCCTAGCCACTGCGACAGGGCACGACTTTTCGGCGCTAGCGTTGGCAACGAAAAGAATCCGAAGCAACTGGCCGTATGCCCGGCGGCGTTCGTCTTCATCCATCCGAGCAGCGGGATGACAAGCATCAGCACATAAAGCAGGCAGTGAACTGTGCGTTCGACCAGGCGGGCCGCCGTGCCGCCTGGGTTGATCGACGGCGGCAACACGCGTCGCTTTCGGACCCGATTCCCGAGACGAACCAGTACAAGGCCGAGAATGACGATGCCGATCGACTTGTGCAGACCGACGAGATCCTCGTTGTCGTCCAGCAGCAGGCCAACGATCAAGTTGCCGATCAGCGCGATGGCCAGCAGCCAGTGCAGCACGCTTATCGACAGTGGATAGCGGGTGACGATTTTCATGACGGGAATATCGTTTCAGTAGCAAAAGCGTGGTCGGTCGCAGTCAGCCGAGCAGATCGTGATAGTGCTTCTTCGTGCCGTTGATTCGTCGTAGCGACTGCTTGGCGGCTGACAGATCGTTGGCCTGGATCGCATGGTCGACATCGGCCAGTTGACCCTGCAAGGTGCGCATTCCTTCGTCATAGGTCGACTGGTCATCACGATACTTCTGGCGGCTAGCCTGTTGCACATCGCTTTCGAGCCGGGCCATATAGGCTTTCATTTCGGGAATCGTCTGGCTGTTCGCCGCACCTTGCATCGCGTGCTTCATGTCCCTCATCAATGTCTTGATCTCGCCGGCGCAGGCCGGCGCGGCAGCGATGGAAAGCAGCACGGCCAGCGCTGCGCAGAAACGGAGTCGGAACGAGAGGCTGTTCATGGTCATCGATTCGATTGCGGATGTCAGTGATCGCGACCTTATGGCGCCGACGTTAACGAATTCTTAAGGCCCGGATTTTTTCGCGACCGGCTTGATGACGGCCCGCGCCTGCGGTTATCGTGCGGCAATGGACGGCCATGTCCGGAACTGACAGGAACACGACGCCATGCGGGTGCTACTCGTGGAAGACGACAAGCTGATCGGAAGCGGGGTGGAAGACGGCCTGATCGATGCAGGCATGACGGTCGACTGGGCGCATGACGGCAGGCAGGCCCAGCTCGCGCTCGAAACCACGCCGTATGATCTCGTCGTGCTCGATCTCGGTCGGGGGTTGAATTGCTGGACTGGCTCCGCAAGCGCCGCGACCATACACCGGTGCTCGTCATGACCGCGCGCGATACGGTGGCCGACCGCGTGAGCGGTTTGAGCGCGGGTGCCGACGATTATCTCGGCAAGCCGTTCGACCTGATCGAGATGATCGCCCGCTGCCGGGCGCTCGTGCGCCGTTCGCAAGGCCGCGGCACCGACACGATCGAATACGGCGACTTGTCGGTCGATCCTGCGCTGATGACGGTGACGCGCGGTACTGAACGGATAGCGCTGACGTCGCGCGAATGCGCGTTGCTGGTCGAATTGCTGGCGAACCAGGGCCGTCCGCTGTCACGTGCGCGGCTCCAGGACAGCCTCTACGGCTGGAACGAAGAGATCGAAAGCAATGCGATCGAAGTGCATGTCTCGAATCTGCGCAAAAAATTGGGGGCCGAACTTATCAGGACGATTCGTGGCGTCGGGTATGTGGTGGAGAAGACGTCGTGATGGGCTCGATCAGGCAACGGCTCACCTTGCTGGTGCTGTCGGGCGTTGTAGCTGTCTGGGCTTATTCGCTGGTTTCCAGCTATCGCCAGGCAATACACGAGGCAGAGGAATGGGACGATGCCCGCATTGAGCAGATCGCCAGGGCGTTCGCCGGACTCCATGCATCAGATCTCCCAGTCTTTGCGGACATCGCGCTCGGTTCGTCCGAAGACGACGACGGCGACAACGATGCCTCGCCGCGGATGCTGTATCAGGTCAGCGATGCCGGCGGACGCATCCTGGCCGCGAGTCCCGGGCTTGCCTCGCTCGATTTGCCGGTGTTTCCCGCAGCAACATCGAGCCCGATTCGGCTCAGCAATCCGAAGTGGCACGCCTACGTGCTAACCGATGCCGCGCGCGGCCGTACGGTGCGCATCTTCGAACAACGCACGCACCGTTCCGATCTGTCTGCCGAGGTTGCGCGCCGCGTCGCCCGGCCGCTTGCATTCGCGTTGCCCGTGCTGGCTGTTTTGGTCTGGTTGGCGATCGGTCGCAGTCTGACACCGCTGCGGACGCTGTCCGAGGCGATCGCAGCGCGCTCGCCCGAGAGTCTCGACGCCATCGGCACGAAGGGCATTCCCGACGAGGTGCGACCGCTGGTCGCCGCACTCAACACGTTGTTGCTGCGCCTGCGCGATTCGCTGGATCGCGAACGCGCGTTCACCAGCGACGCTGCACACGAGCTCAAGACCCCGCTCGCCGCGCTGAAGGTTCAGGCGCAAGTCGCGCTCACGGCACGCGATCCGGACCGTCAGCGGCGTGCGATGCAACGGGTTGTCGAGGGAGTCGACCGGAGCACACATTTGGCGGACCAACTGCTTGCGCTGGCGAGGCTTGACGAGACGGTACCGATGCCCGGCGAGGACGTCGACCTGGCGCGCGTAGTACACGCCTGCGTGATGGATTTTCAGGCGCGAGCCGACCTCAAGCAGATGTTGCTGACATCACGTTCCGACGAGCACACGATCGTGCACGCTCCACCGACATTGATCCGCGTGCTGCTCGACAACCTCGTCGATAACGCTATCAAATACGGTCGTGAACGCGGAAGTGTGGAAATCGCAACCTGGCAGGACGCCGGCGCGGTTTGCCTTCAGGTACGGGACGACGGTCCAGGGGTTTCGGACGAAAACCTGTCTCGATTGCAGGATCGCTTCTTTCGCGGCGGCGATCATAGCGAAAGTGGGAGTGGACTCGGATTGTCCATCGTCGCGCGCATCGTGACCAAGCTCGGTGGTGGTTTCGCGTACATCAACGGGCTGAATGGGGAGGGGTTCGGCATCCGTGTCACGTTTCCCGCGTCATCGTGACCTCGCATTGAGGATACAGCGATTGACGTGACTGGGTAATCGGACGCCTGCGAAACGTCGCATCATCACGAACGGCACACTCTATCGATGACGCACGTCATTGATAGCAAGTCCAACGCCACAGCGGCCAGGCCGCTTTCGTCGCGCCATTGGCTATTTCGCTGGAAGATGATCGCTTACTTCTGAAACTGGAGACCACCGATCATCTTCGAACGAAACGCCACGTCATCGCTAACCTGAACACGGATCGCCGTTGGCGCAGTACGCGCAATCACGACTGCGATAAGGAAACCTTAAGGTGCGAATCCTACGCTGATGACATCGGCTGGACATTCGTGTTGTGCATTGCGGTGCCAGTTCGGATGAACATGGGATGAAGTGTCATTGGAGGGCTTGCGATGAAATCTTTGCTCCTGATCGCTAGCGCGCTTGCCGCCACGGTGCCGCTCTACGCGTCAGCAACACCACCCGGAATACGCGGTGCCCACCAGTGGGGGGAGACTCAGCGGGAGTCGACCGATCAACATGGGGTGCCGCCTCAAGCCAGAAATAATCCTCCAGGGCCGGACGAGTCGGGCTACGGCGGAATGGAGGCCGGCCAACAAACCGGCAGGATGTCGTTGAGCAAGTCGCAACACGCGTTGTACGCGCATCACTAGCGCCGTGGGCGACGCGGCGTGCACACATGCGATTCAACAAAATCAATGCATCTCTATGAAGGAGGCAGCCCATGTTGCCGAAAATCTTGTTTATGGGGACCCGAGTCATCGCACTCGCGATTATCTCGTCGTCGGTATGGGCCGCCGAGCCGGCTTCGGTTAGGGTGAGGCTTTCAGACGGGGAAAATGGAAGGATGTCGCTGAGTCTAAGCCCGTCGAAGGTCGCGGCCGGTCCCGTCGAGTTCACGATAGAGAACGAGTCGCATACGATGAAGCACGAGTTTATGATCATTCGATGGTCCGGCTCCGATGTAGCGTTGCCCTACTATTCAAAAACACAGCAGGTGGCCGAAGACAAGCTGAAAGGGCTACAGGGTATCGAGGACCTGAATCAGCGCGAGATCGTAACAGCGCGATTTTCACTGAAGCCTGGAAGATACCTCGTGTTTTGCAACGAGCCGGGACACTACCGCTCTGCGATGTATAGCGATCTCATCGTCGGCCCTGAAAACTAACATGCAACCGATGGCGCTCATCGGTTTGCTCCGCGTGACTAATGCGGGCAGCGAGTGCTTCGAATCGACGAGGTTGTGTCATAGCTGGCCAAAGCGAATATCCGAGCGGCAGTGGGAAAAATCAGGATTTCATCCATGCTTTGATGCTTGCCGTGACGTCGGTGAATCTGCACCTACTATGATCGGATCGCATTTCACGGAGCCACACCAGGACTGAGCTGGTGTCGCCGAGATGCGGCGTGAAAGTCCGACACCAAGATAAGTGGCGCGCGGCGATCCGCCGTGTGGCGTCGGCACAACGAGGGTCTATCTTGACTGGTGCGACTCGATCCTTGGGCGCTATTGACGGTGCGTGCGGTCGTGCGCGGAGCCGCCGCGCGCGAGCTCGGCAATACTGTCCCGAAACTGTCACATGTGACCGCTATCGTCCCGCGCTACCACACTCGGAAGGAATGGAAATGAAATTGAAAGCGATCCCGGTTCTGATGCTGACGATGCTCTCCTCGTCGCTTGTTCATGCGGTGGACATCACCGGTGCGGGCAGCACGTTCGCTGCACCGATTTACGCCAAATGGGCGGATGCTTATCACAAGTCGGGCGGTGGAAAAATCAACTACCAGGGGATCGGCTCGTCGGGCGGAATCAAGCAGATACAGGCCAAGACCGTCGATTTCGCGGGCTCGGACGCACCGCTCAAGGATGACGAACTGGCGAAAGACGGGCTGTTTCAGTTCCCGACCGTCGTTGGCGGTGTCGTGGCGGCGATCAATGTGCCGGGGATGAAGGCTGGAGAAGTCACGTTGTCCGGCCCGGTGCTTGGCGACATCTACCTCGGGAAGATCAAGAAGTGGAACGATCCGGCCATCGTTGCGCTGAACCCCAAGGTCAAGCTGCCTGACCTCGACATCGCCGTCATTCGTCGCGCCGACGGTTCGGGTACGAGTTTCATCTGGACGAACTACCTGTCGAAGGTCAGCCCCGAGTGGAAGAGCAAGGTTGGGGAAGGCACGACCGTGGCATGGCCGACCGGTTCGGGCGGCAAGGGCAACGATGGCGTCGCCGCCTTCGTGCAGCGTCTGCCGGGCGCGATCGGTTATGTCGAGTGGGCGTACGCCAAGCAAAACCGGATGATCTACACGGCGATGAAGAACGAATCGGGTGCGGTGGTCGAGCCGACGACCGAAACCTTCAAAGCTGCCGCGGCCGGTGCAGACTGGAAGAAATCGTTCTATCAGATTCTGACGAACGAGCCTGGCAAGAATGCGTGGCCGGTGGTCGGCGCGACGTTCGTGCTGTTGCATACGGTACAGGATAAGCCGGAGCAGGCGAAGGAAACGCTCAAGTTCTTCGACTGGTCATTCAGGAACGGCACTGCGGCCGCCGACAGTCTCGACTACATTTCGCTGCCGCAATCGGTGATCAGCGAGATCGAGGGCCAATGGAAGGTCAAGGTCAAGGATACGACCGGCAACCCCGTCGCCCCCTGATCACGCCACGCATCCCCCTGAAGCGCTCAAGGGCGTATCAGGGGGAGATGGACATATACAGGCGCGACATGGCGGGAATCGGGTCGTTTCTTCTCAGCTTGCTCTATGAGGAAAAACGACTCGAACGCTGAGTCCCCGTGTGTCTTCCCGATTGGTCAAATGCAACTCCGCTTGGTGATGCTCCGCGATACTTTGCACGATTGAGAGGCCCAGGCCTGTACCCGAAGCGGGCTGGCCCGCACCGCGATAGAAACGCTCCCACACTCGCGTCAACTCGTTATCGGGGATACCGGGCCCGGTATCTCGAACTTCCAGTACTGGACGATCTCCGTCCTTCTCGACCACGACATCGATGCATGCGCCCGCGCCAGCGTACCGGATCGCATTGTCGACCAGATTGTTAAGCAAAATCCGCAGCTCTTCCTGACTTCCACGAACGATCACGGCGCGCGGGGCAACCAACCCCAGGTCGACATGATGCGCCTGCGCAACGCGTTCCCGATCGCTCACGACGGAAAGCGCGATCGCGGCAATGTCGATCCGTTCGGACAGGGCCTCCGGGGCCTGCGGCGCGAGGCGCGCCAGCGTCAGCAGTTGCTCCGCCAGATGCGCGAGCCTGGACGTACCGATTCGAATCTGCGTGACTATCGCATCGCGTTCCTGTTCGTCCCGGACAAGGGGAAGCAGTTCGGCCTGGATGCCGAGCCCCATGATCGGTGTGCGCAGTTCATGAGCGGCGTCGGCGATAAAGCGGCGCTGTATGGAAAACGACTGGTCGAGTCGGCGCAGGAGATCGTTGATGGCGTCGGCCAAGGGAACGACTTCGCCGGGCATCGTTGCCGTGTCGATCGACTGCATGTTGTCGGCGTCGCGCCGTCGAAGTGTCGATGCGATCTCGCGAAGCGGGTGCAATCCGTAGCCGATGCCGAACCATAGAAAGAGCGCAAGAACGGGGAGCAACGATAGAACCGGCCACAGCAGATGCATTGCGATTTCCGCGACTGCCTCCCAGCGTGCGCGCTGCACCTGCGCGACACGAATCAGGGTGTCACCGCTCCGATACACGTAGGTATGCCATAGCTGCCCTCGACTGGCGACGTCCGCGAGCCCGGGGCCTTGTGGCGGGGGCAGCAACGAGTCGGGGTCGGTGCTGAAAAGAACACCCGATCCACGCCAGATTTCAAGCAATACGCCGTGCGATTGCTGGCCCGACAAGCTGGTGTCGTCACTTTGCCTGACACCCGTCAGTGACAGGCGGCCGTTGGCATCGACGTTCACGTGCCGGGCGACCGCCTTCAACTGATCGCTCAGCAACTCGTCGATTTCGGTCAACGCACCCCAGTACGTGGTTGCGCTGGCGATTACGCCAATCAACAATGTCGCGGGCACGAGCCAGAGCAGGAGTCTGCGCCTGAGCGATTTCATCCAGGTGCTCCGATTCGATAGCCGATGCCTCGTACGGTCACGATGACGTCCGTACCGAGCTTCTGGCGCAGATGGTGAATGTGAACCTGGACCGTGTTGCTCTCGACTTCCTCGTTCCATCCGTAGAGGCATTCCTCGAGTTGCTCACGCTTAACGATCCCCTTTGGACGGCGGATCAGTTCCTCCAGGATGGCAAACTCCCGCGCCGTAAGCGGCACTTCTTCGGCCCGGAGCCAGACGCGGTGTTGCGCGGGATCGAGCCGCAGTGTGCCGGACTGGAACACGGTTTGCGGGCTTCCCGTTTGCCTGCGGAAAACGACGCGGATGCGCGCGAGCAGCTCTTCCAGCGCGAAAGGCTTGACAAGGTAGTCATCCGCACCGGCATCCAGGCCGGCCACGCGATCGCCAATGGCATCGCGGGCCGTGACGATGATGACCGGCGTCGGATCGTTTCGTTGGCGCAACCTTGCGAGAACCGATGAACCGTCTTCGCCGGGGAGTCCCAGATCGAGCAGGATCAGACCGTATTGTGTGGAGCGCAATGCGGTCGACGCGGCCTCGCCGTCCCGAACCCAGTCGACAGCAAACCCCGAATGCCGTAGCCCGCGCAGCAAACCATTGCCAATCAGCGCATCGTCCTCTACTACCAAAACGCGCATGCCGACTCCGTTTCGGTTGATCGCGATGACATGATCGCTGCATTGCCCTCTGGCAGGGCATACGAAAGCGAATCGAACCGCGGCACGGGATTGATCGCTGCCTTTTTGGCAAGGCGCCCGGAAAGTTCGCTGGAAATCGTCGCTGCCAGTACCGCATACCGCACCGTTGAATCCATCGCCATAGCCTCTCGACAGTCGCGGATCGACGCCCGCTTCGAAAGATCATGATGACGCTTGCTTAAGGAATGGTTAACGGGTGCCGCACACGACGAACGTCAATCTTGGCGGCTTGCCGCCACGCGTGCGCATTGCGAGCGAGATGGTGGGGCTGACATGCAAGCTTGGCCACTTTGCCAATTAAAGCGCCGGGGGGATGCCCTAAGCTTTCCATAAGGTTGTCGAGCTACGCTGGTCGCATCTGTCGTTCGGATCCATTTGCGACGGAGCCGATACGGCTCGATCCCGGGCAGCGAGCGGGAGCGCGAGGGGAATTGATGCGATGCCCGCATGCCCGGCGTCGAACCAAGCAACGCCGTGCCGTCGAACCGACAGCGAACAACTTGAATTTCGTCACGATGTGAAGGACAGGAGCCGCGACCGCGGAACAAATCTATGAAACCGCCTATCAATGCCTTGCTGGCTTTAGCACTTGCCGTGGTTCCCGCGTTTGCTTCCGCAAAAGTTCAGGGTACCGGTATCGCGATCGCGGATGTGACGCTCGAGCGTGTAAGGGTCGAACGTGAAGATCATGCGATTGATGACGCTCGACGCGCGGCGGAGCGACGGATGTCGACGACATCGCCCTACGGGAAGGGTGCGCCTAGCCTTGACGCCGCGAAGGCGGTGCAGCGCTAGTGCATCGGCTGAGGTTTGCCCGGTTGATCGATGGGGACGGCATTTCGCTCTTCGGGTGGATGCGCATACCGTGAACGGTCCAAATTCCCCGCCTCCCACGCTGCAGGGCAAACCGGACAACAGGATTTCCGGAATGACTGGCCGAGTCATTCCGGCACCGTGCACATTTGATCCGAAGTTCCTGAAGCGGTGCGATCGAGCTGCCAGGAATCAGTGATGCCGGTACAACTGGCTCTGGTCATTCTTCCACACATGCCGTCCCGACGCGGCCTGGTTAGCAGGCTCGCTTCCGACACCGCTACCAGTTTGTTCAGGCGAAATGCGCCGCTCGGAGGCCTGAAGCAAGTCGGGGTAGCTGGGATCCTTGCGTGACGGAAAATACCCGGCTTTTTCGATCTGAATCAATTGCGCACGCACCTGAGCGCGGGTAAGCGGAACATTGCCGGATTGGGCAAACGACATCATTGGGGGCAGCGCGGCCAGCGACACAGCGAGCAGTTTGAGTTTCACGTTCATGATCAGTCTCTCTATAAAGTTGCGTATTTCCGGTGCGAAGGAAGATGACTTGCATCCGGTAACGTAAGATTCGCATTCCAAACTTAAGATGCGGTTAACTTGATGTATAGAAAAACGACATGATCGATATACTCGATTGAGATTGTGTTCATGAAAAGTATTGCTGACCGGATCGCCTGAATTCCGTGTCCCTTGCGAGTGCTCGCCAGGCGGGCCGAATTTCACGTAGGAATCCGGCATAGCTAAGGTAAGGCTAAGTCTCTCGACGTACCGTTCGGCTTGCGCAAGTTCCTGCGCTTCGCCCAAGACGAATCATGTATCGCTATACCCGACTTCTGTTCTTACCGTTCTGGTCGCAGCGGGTGTCGCCGCAGCTTATGCCGAGAACGGCGACGGGGAAATCGCCGCAATGTCGATCGTGCACGCACCCGTGACGCTCGCACATGCAGCGACAGCCGCCGAACTGCACGTACACGGCAAGGCTGCGCGGGCGGAGTATGAAAATTCAAGGCAAGGCTGGGTGTACGACGTCGAGGTGGCCGGTGACGGCAAGGCATACGACGTTCGCGTCGACGCGAACAAGGGAACCGTCCTCGCATCCGCCGTCGACAGTGCCGATCGTGACGACCACGACACGCTCGACTGAGACGGCGCCGTGCATCGTCAAAGCATTGATGCGATGCACTGGATTCGTTGCTCGGCCGGAGCATCGTTAACGCGCACTTAAGGTGGGAAACGAGAAAATTTTCATGTACAGCGCGACGCGACACTATCGATTGCATTTCGCTTTCTAGTCTTACTACCTTGGCGTCAACAATGGTTGATTACACTCTGTCTAGCCGTTGGAAGTCGGCATCGTTATGCGTTGCGTTGTGCGGCTTCATCACCGGTTGCACGACCTATCACGCAAAGCCGCTTTTTCGAGCATCGACCGCGCTGTCTCAGCACGACCTCGATCGCTTCGAGATCGATCCCCGGAAGATGCCGTTACCCGAACTAGTGGCACATCGTTTCGATCCGTCCGCAGGCTTCGACATCGAGGACGTTGCGATGCTGGCCGTCGCAAACAACCCGGATCTGAAGCTTGCGCGCGATGATCTCGGCATTGCGCAGGCACAGGCATTTTCTGCAGGTCTCCTACCAGATCCACAGGTATCGGTTTCGAGCGACTTTCCGGGTGCCGCGGGCCTTGAGCGCGCGTTCAACTACGGACTGAGCATGGACGTGATGGCGATCATCTCGCGAAGTGCCAACCAGAGGTCCGCCGACGCGACTGTGCGAAAGACGGACCTTGGACTGCTGTGGCAGGAATGGCAAATCGTCGCTCAAGCCAAGCAGCTTTATACAAAGACGCGTTATGAAGACGCCGTACTGCCGCTGCTGAAGCAGGCGCTCGATCTCGACCAGACGCGCTACACCCGGCTCGAGCATGCCCGGCAGGCCGGGAACACGACCGATGACGTCGTGAGTGTCGCATTGACGGCATACAGCGACGCGCGCCGGCAATATGACGACATGGTCCGTGCCCGCGCGCAGACGCATCATGACTTCAACCTGTTGCTGGGGATTGCACCCGACGTCGAGCTGAAGCTCGTCGGTTCGAGCAGGACGAAACCGCTGGCGAACGCGTCGCTCGAAGCCGAATTGGCAGCGTTGCCTAAGCGACGCCCTGACTTGATTGCGCTGCAGGCAGGCTACGAAGCGCAGGAGCAGAAATACCGTGCCGCGATCCTCAACCAGTTTCCGAGCCTGACGGTCGGATTCGATCGTGCACGTGACACGTCCGGCATCTATACGACCGGTTTCCAGATCGCATTGAGCCTGCCGATCTTCAACCGCAACCGCGGCAATATCGCGATCGAACAGGCGACTCGTCAGCGTCTCGGCGACGAATATCGGGTCCGGCTGAATGCTGCGTACGCGGACATTGCGCACCTGCGCAACGATTCGCGCCTCGCGAGCGCGCAACTCGCGCAGGACGAGGCAGCACTGCCGGCGCTCATGCAAGCAGCCGGGCGCGCACGGAACGCGTTCGCGGCACACGATATCGCGATGGGGCAGTACGTCGATGCGCAGCTCGCCGCGCTGACGAGGCAGATTGATGCGGAAACCCAACGCGATGCGCTTGCCGAACAGCGTATCGGGCTGCAAGCGCTACTCGGCAGTGCGATCCCGGACGCATTCTCCACCGACTCCACTCAGCGTTGATCTCATGTCACCCGCTCCCGACTTTCCCTTATCCCGCCGTATAGCCACCGTGTCCGTCGCGCTTGCCGTGCTGGCGCCGTGTGCGGGGCCCGTGCGGGCCGACGAACCTGTGACCGCATCGGTCGATACCGTAGCAGTACACCGAGAACCGATTTCTCAGCAGGTTCGGGCATACGGCATCGTCGCGGCATCGTCGTCGAGCGTCACTTCGATCAACCTGCCTTATGCCGCGCGCATTCGAAAGGTGCTTGTGCTGCCCGGCCAGACGGTAGCCCGCAGCGCGGCGCTCGTCGTGGTAGAAGCCGACCCCGCTGCGGTACTGGCAGCATCGCAGGCCACCAGCGCGCTGACCCTTGCGCAGGGCGAACTCGAGCGTACGCGCTCGCTGTTCGACGCCGGTCTTGCAACGCAATCGCAGCTTGCCGCGGCGCGGAAGGCGCTGAATGACGCACAGCAGCGACTGGCAGCCCAGCATCAAATGGGGGTGCATGCCGGAAACGTGACGATCGCCGCGCCGTTTGCAGGCGTCGTGTCGCAGTTGACCGCACTCCCGGGCGATCAGATCCAGGCCGGCGCAACGATCGCGCAGATCGCGGCGGTCGCGAATGCGTCGAGTTGGCAAGCGAACGTGACGCTCGGTGTCGACCCGTCGGCCGCGGCGTCGATTCACGTGGGAGATTCCGTCGTGCTGAATGGGCTGTCGACCGCGCTTGAGCACGCTCATCCTGCGGGGCGAGTCGTCGTGGCGGGCGCGGCAATCGATCCGCAAAGCCAGCTCGTGAACGTCGGTGCCAACATACCGCTTGGCGGTACCGCGTTTATCCTGGGTACACGTGTGAGCGCCGATATTGCGACGCAGACCGGAACCTGGTGGGTGGTGCCGCGCGCCGCAGTGCTGAGCGACAGGAAGGGGACCTATGTGTTCCAGGTGACGCCGAAGCACACTGCGCAGCGCGTCGACGTCGTGGTGCGCGTGGAAAGCGGCAATCGCTATGGCGTTGACGGACCGCTTGACGCGGCGGAACCGCTGGTTGTCACCGGCAACTACGAGTTGCGGAACGGGATGGCAGTGCGAATGGCCGGAGGCGCGCGCCAATGAATTTCGGGCAATGGATGCAGATGCATCGACGATCGCTGCTGTTTGTCGTGGCGCTGCTTGCAGTCGCGGGCGCGCTGACGGCCTTTCGGTTACCGATCTCGTTGTTTCCGAACGTGTCGTTCCCGCGCGCGGTCGTTTCGCTCGATGCGGGTGACCGGCCGGCCGAACAGATGGCGACGCTTGTCACGATGCCGGTCGAAGAAGCGCTGCGGCGCGTGCCCAGCGTGCGCGACGTCGAGTCGAAGACCAGCCGGGGATCGGCCGAGATCTCGCTTAACTTCGACTGGGGCACAGACATGGCGCAGGCGACGCTGCAGGCGCAGTCCGCAATTTCCGAAATCCTGCCGTCGTTACCGCCCGGCACGAAGATGCAGGTGAGGCGGATGGATCCCACCGTGTTTCCGGTGCTTGCCTATAGCCTCACGTCGTCGCAGCAATCGCTTGCGCAACTTCGCGATCTCGCGCAGTTCCAGTTGCGCCCGCTGCTGTCGTCGGTCGACGGCGTCGCGCGCGTCGAAGTGACCGGGGGGGCGCAGGACGAGTTGCAAGTCGCCATCGATCCCGCCCGGCTCGCGGCGTACAAGCTGTCGGTCGAGGACGTATCAAAGGCGATCGGTGCGGGCAACGTGCTGATAGCGACCGGACGGATCGAGGACCACTACAAGCTGTACCTGGTCGTCGCAGATACCACGATTACGTCGCTCGATACGCTTCGCAACGCAGTCGTGTCGTCTGCGGGCGGCAATCAGGTACGCGTCGGCGACATCGCGACCGTGTCGCGCGGCACGGCTCCGCAATGGATACGCGTCACGGCGGACGGGCAGGACGCAGTCCTGGTCAATGTATTCCAGCAGCCGGGGGCGAATAGCGTCGCGATGGCCAAGGCGATCCGCGCGAAGTTGGCCGCTTTCGAGAAACAAATGCCACCGGGCGTGCACCTGGCGTACTGGTATGACCAGAGTCAGCTCGTGATCGCGTCAGCATCGAGCGTGCGCGACGCGATTCTGATCGGCGTGGTCTTGGCTGCATTCACGCTTTTCGTGTTCCTGCGCAACTGGAAAATCACCGCGATTGCCGTTGCGCTGGTGCCGGTCGTGATGAGCGCGACGATCCTGCTGCTCGATGTGTTCGGAATGGGTTTCAACATCATGACGCTCGGCGGGATGGCCGCGGCGGTCGGACTCGTGATCGATGATGCGATCGTGATGATCGAGCACATCGCGAGGCGCATGCGCGAGGCTGGCGCCCATGCATTCCACGGCCGCGTGATGAGCGCGGCCCTCGAATTCACGCGTCCGCTTGCGGGATCGTCGGCCGCGACGCTGATCATCTTTGTGCCTCTCGCGTTCCTGTCTGGCGTGACGGGCGCATTTTTCAAGGCGCTGTCGATCACCATGGCGAGCGCGCTGTTCATTTCGTTCGTCGTGAGCTGGCTTGCCATCCCGATCCTGTGCGATCACTGGCTGACGCCCGCCGATGCGGAGGAGCATCGCGAGTCGCGTCTGTCGCACTGGATGAACACCCGCTATGCGGCCCTGATCGAACGAGTGAGCGGCAGGCCGTTGCTTGCCCTGGCAGGTGTGGTGCCGCTTCTGATCGTGGCCGCGCTGGCGTTTACGCGTGTCGGCAGCGGGTTCATGCCGTCGATGGACGAGGGCGGGTTCGTGCTCGACTATCACACGGCGCCCGGGACATCCATCACCGAAACGGATCGTCTGATGCGTGAAATCGAGACGATCATTCGTGAGAACCCGAACGTCGCGACGTATTCCCGGCGCACCGGCGCGGGCCTTGGCGGCGACCTCAACGAACCCAACAGGGGCGACTTCTTCGTGCGCCTGAAATCGGGGTCCCGCGAGCCGATCGACACGGTGATGGAGGAGATCCGGTCGAAAATCGAAACGAACGTTCCGGGCGTGAGTATCGAACTCGCCCAACTGATGGAGGACCTGATAGGTGACCTGACTGCGGTGCCGCAACCGGTGCAGATCAAGATCTATTCGGATGATCCTCACGTGCTGGATTCGACAGCAAGGCGGGTCGCGGCGCGGATCGGAAAAATTCAAGGCATCGTCGACGTCGACGACGGCATCAATCCGGCGGGTGATGCACTCGACCTTCACATCCGGCCCGATGCGGCAGCGGCGGAAGGCATGGATCCGCAGGCGATCGCGCAGCAAGTGTCGGATCTGCTCGAGGGTAACGTCGCCACGCAATTCCAGCAGGGACCCAAGACGGTCGGGGTGCGCGTGTGGGTCGCGAATGCGATGCGCACGAATGGCACGGGGCTCGGAGAACTGCAGATCCGCGCGCCGGATGGGCACCTGTTCCCGCTCGACCGAGTGACCGATCTCGTCACGGTTAGCGGTCAGCCGGAGATCAGCCGAGACAACCTGAAGCGAATGGTAGCCGTCACCGCACGAATCGACGGACGCGACCTGGGCTCGACGATCGCGGACGTGCAACATGCGCTCGGCGAGGCGGATCTGTTGCCGCCCGGCGTGTATTACGAGCTCGGCGGGCTGTATCAGCAACAACAGATCGCATTCCGCGGACTGCTTGCCGTGTTTGGCGCCGCCGTGGCGCTAGTTTTCGGCCTGCTGCTGTTCCTCTACGAACGGTTCCGCGTCGCGCTCGCCGTGATGGCGATGCCGCTGTGCGCGACCGGCGCGGTTTTCATCGGTCTGTGGGTAACGGGTATCGAACTGAACATCTCGGCGATGATGGGGATGACGATGATCGTCGGTATCGTGACCGAAGTCGCGATCTTCTATGTTTCCGAGTTCCAGGCGCTCGTGCGCGATGAAGGAATGGCGCCCGATGTCGCGCTGCTCGCCGCCGGCCGCAACCGGTTGCGGCCGATCGCGATGACGACGATCGCCGCGATCCTGGCATTGCTGCCGCTTGCGTTCGCGCTCGGTCAGGGTTCGGCGATGCAGCAACCGCTGGCGGTGGCGATCATATCGGGGCTGATCGTACAGCTTCCGTTGGTTTTGCTGGTGCTGCCGGTTCTGTTGCGTGTGCTGGTTGCGGGATCCGGGTCGGCAGGACTGTCGGACCATTGAGCCGGTTTCCGAGGCTGGCGACGCGGGAGCCCACGCCAGTGCGGATGCAAGGTTAACTGCATAGAATTTCAGCCGCCCCATGCGCGTGCTACCGTATAGCAGTGGCACGAGCGGGCGTACCGGTGCGCAAAGACGGGCGCGCACCAGACTCCCGACGCCATGTCGCTCGACGAACTGCTCGCGGCGGACTCAACTGTCGTGATGACCGCTCGCCTCGATCCACGGCCTGATGTCGGCGTGATAGCGCCGGCCCAGTTCGTAGGCCAGCCCAACGCCCAGGATGGCTCCCAGTACCACGGATGCCAGCGTCAGCCAGCCATTGAGCACGCCGGCACCGACGAGAGCACCCGCAAAAAACACGAGAACACGCGCCAGCCTCGTCGCGATCGCGCCGACGGAGGCAATTGCCTCGGCGCACGCGACGGCAAGCAACACAGTGAGAACGGCATAGGGGTGGTGCTTGATCGCCATGAGCCAGGTCTGCACGAAACGTCCCTCCTTACCGGCGCATGCCATGTGGGTTGCGGGTGGTCTGCGCCCGGCCCCGGTTTGCCTCGCCTTGTTGCACGCTTGCGGTCACCAAAGCTGTGCCCCGGTCGGGAAATTCCGGTATCGCTGGCTGCCCGTCACTGGCTGCCTCCCGCTTCCCCCTGTGCCGACGATGGCCCGGGTCCAGCCCGTTCGTCACGCCCGAAACGCCCGTAACGCAGTGCCAGGGTTGGCAGCACGATCAGGTTCAGGGCGGTCGAGGTGAGCAGGCCGCCGAGAATGACGATCGCCATTGGCCCCTCGATTTCGTTGCCCGATGCACCGCTTGTCACGGCGAGCGGCAGCAAGGCGAGCGCGGTGACGAGCGCGGTCATTAGGATCGGCACCAGCCGTTCCGACGCACCGCGCACCGCCGTGTTCATGTCCCACGCGAGGCGGTCGATGTGCACGAGGCGCTCGTAGTGGCTGATCAGCATGATCGAATTGCGCAGCGATATGCCGAGCAGTGTGACGAAGCCCACCATGCTGCCGAGCGACAGGTTCGCACCGGTTAGCACCACGCTCAATACCCCGCCCACGAGTGCGAAGGGCAGATTGATCATGACCAGCAGCACGCCGCGACGGCTCTTCATTGCAAGGAACAGCAACAGCGCGATACCGACCAGCGCAATCCCGCCGTACGCGATCAGGTCGCGTTGCGACTGCGCGCGCGCTTCGCTCTCACCGCTGAAGACGGCATACGTGCCCGGCGGCATTTTGATCTCACGATTCACACGCCCCTGGGCTTCATTCACGAAGTCGCTGACTGGCCGATTGCCGAGATTGACCGATACTGTCTGCACGCGCTGGCCACCGTCATGGGTGATCTGATAGCGGCCAGCGACCTGACGAATCGTCGCGAGCGTGGAAAGCGGCACGGCAAAACCGTCGGCATTGCGCACCGCAAGCTTGCCGATGTTGCCGACGGTCTGACGCTGGGCCGGGTCAAGCACGACCGCGACGTCATAAGTACGGCTGCCCTCGTAGATTTGCGCTACGGTGACGCCGGCGTAGGCGGCCTGGATCGCATCGAGCACCTCGACGGGCCGGAAGCCCCAGCGGCTCAGTGCGTCGGGATTCAGCGTCACGTCCAGTTCCGGAATGCCTGGTGGCGAATCCACCTTCACGCTGGCAACGCCGTGGATCGTGCCGATCAACTGGGCGATCTGCTGCGCTGTGCGATCGATGACGTCCAGATTGTTGCCGAACACCTTCACGACCACCGGGGCTGTGGCGCCCGAAATGGTTTCGTCGATGCGCTCCTCGAGAAAGGTGTTGACCGAGGTGGATAGGCCCGGAAAGCGTGACAGCGCCTGGCGGATCCGGTAGAGCGCCCAGCTCTGGCCCGATGCGCCCATCGGCTTGAGGTCAACCTCGAACTCGGAGAGCTGCACGCCGGTCGGATCGACCACACCGTTGGCGCGGCCGGCACGTTGCGCCACGAGACGCACGCCCGGCACCTGCATCAGCGCGTTCGAGACCTGCGTGCCGATGCGTATGGATTCGGCAAGCGACGTGCCCGGCGCGAGCCCCATGTGAACGGTGTAATGGCCTTCGCGCAGTTGCGGAATAAAACTCCCGCTCATGAAAGGCAGCGACGCGAGCGCGGCGGCGCACAAGACCGCGCCGATCACCATGATTACCTTCACATGCTGCTCGACTTTCGTCAGCATGGCGATGTAGCGTGTCTTCAGGCGCCCGATCAGGCGCGGCTCCCGCTCGGGCAAGGGTCCCTTCGCCAGCAGCGCGAGCGCCATCGCCGGTGTGAGCGTCAGGGCGACGCCCAGCGACGCCAGCACCGCGAGAATGTAGGCGATGCCGAGCGGTGCGAAGAGCCGTCCGCCGATACCCGTGAGCGTGAGCACGGGCAGAAAGATCAGCATCACGATGAAGGTGGCGAACACCACGGCGCTGCGCACTTCGAGCGATGCGCGCAGCACGATGCGAAACGCTGGAAGCGGCTGGGCCAGGGTGCAGTTCTCGCGCAGGCGCCGGTAGATGTTCTCGACGTCGATGATGGCATCGTCGACCACCTCGCCCAGTGCGATGGCGAGCCCGCCCAGGGTCATGGTGTTCAGGCTAACGCCGAACGACGTCAATACGATGATCGCGACCAGCAGCGACAGCGGTATCGCGACCGCGGAGATCACTGCAGTGCGCACGTTCAGGAGGAACAGGAACAGCACGGCGATGACCAGCACGGCGCCGACGATGAGTGTCGTGCGCAGGTGAGCGACGGCGGCCTCGATGAAGTTGGCAGGCCGGAAGACGTTGGTGTTCACGTCCACGCCTTGCCGGGCGAGCGCGGGCTCAAGTCCGGCGAGTGTCCTTTCGATGGCGCGCGTCACGGCCATCGTGTTGGTCCCATACTGGGCTTCCATCACGACCATCACGCCGGGCTTGCCCATGATCGATGCGGCGCCTACCGCGGGTGCATCGCCCCATGTCACGTTGGCGATATCGCCCAGGCGAACCGCCCCGCCGTTGCTGGAGCGCAGTACGACGCTGGCGAGCTTTTGCGGTGTTGCGATCTGGCCATCGGCGTTGATGGCGATGCGCTGGTTGCTGTTCTCGATGAACCCGGCGCCGTGCACGCCGGTGGCCTGGCGCGCCGCGGCAATCACCTCCTGAATCGACAGCCCATGGCCGATCAGTTTCGCAGGGTCGACCTGGATCTGCATCTGGCGCGTCTCGCCGCCGAATACGATCACGTCGGCCACGCCGGAGGTGCCGAGCAACTGCGGTTTGACGGTCCACTGGGCGATGTCGTAGAGGTCCGCGAGCGAGCGTGTTTTCGACGTGAAGCCGATGGTGCGCACAACGCTCGTTGTCGTGGTGAGCGGCAGGAGCTGGGGGGCTGTGACACCCACTGGAAGCGCGCCCGCGAGCCCGCCAATGCGCTCGGTGACGAGCTGCCGGACCTGCATCACATTGGCGTGGTCATCGAACACAAGCGTGACCGAGGAGAGGCCCTGCATGGACCGCGAGCGAATCGACTGCAGGCCGGTCATGCCGCCCAGGGCATTTTCTACCGGCTGGGTAACGAGCATTTCCACCTGCTCGCTGGTCATGCCTGGCGCGGCCGTCTGCACGATGCTCATCGGCGGCGCGAATTCAGGAAAGACGTCGAGCCTGGCGCGCGTCAGTGTAAAGAGCCCGTAGCCGGCGGCCACGACGGCCAGCGAGAAGATGACGCCGCGAAAGCGCAGCGAAAAGCGGATGATCGCGTTAAGCATGGGACGTGGAGTCGCGTTGTTCTGGCCGACGCATGTACAGGTCGATCGCAGGATCAGTCATCACACTCAGGCGGATCCTTGCAGGCGGTGGCGATGCCCTGAGGCTTGAGCTCTTCAGAAAGCAGCAGCTGCGCCCCCTGCGTCACGATCTGGTCGCCGGCGTGAAAGCCAGACGTCACCATGAAGCCGTGGTCGCCCTCGGTGCCGGCCGGCACGTAGCGCCGCGTAAAGCGCCCGGGTGCCGTGCGCACATAGGCCCACGTCTGGCCTCCGTACCACACCACCGCCCGCTGCGGGATCATCAGGCCGGACACGGCCTGGCTCGATGTCGGCACGCGCGCGCTCGTGCGCAGATTGGCTGGCAGCGCGGCATCGGCGATGTAAAGCCATGGGTTGCCCTGCACAGCAGGATCGGCAAGCGGCGAGGCGGAAAGTCGTTGGGCCGGCACCCAGCGGCCGTCGGTCGTACCGACGACGATGCGCTCGGGCGGCGCCATGCCAAAGCTTGCGGGCAACGTGACACGCAGCACGACCGCCTGGCCCGACTGGAGGCGCTGGAACAGCTTCGAGGCGGGTGCCGCTGTGGCATTCGCGAGCGCGTCGCCGAACTGCTGCCGCACTGTGCCCTCAAGGCCGGCCAGCGTGACCCGGGCGGACTGCAGCTTTGCGTCGTCACCCTGCATCGCTGACTGTGCAGCCTGCAGACTCTTCAGCGAAACATTACGGTCGTCGGCGTATAGCGTGCGGCTGCCCTGGTACTGCGTACGCGAACTGACCGCCTGCGCGGTGAGCGTGTCGACGTTCGCGCGCGCGCTGGCGAGCCGGTTGCGCAGATCGAAGAGCGGCTGCAGGTCGATCACCGTGGCGTCGGCGCTGATGCCGGACTGGCTCGTGACAGTTGCGAGCGGCGCAACCTCGATGTGGCTGGCGCGCTGCGCTTCGGGGCTTACGACCACGACCGTTTCGCCGTTGACCGTTTGCACCGCAGACGGTGGGGACGACGGCGCATCGGCGGTTGTCGAGGCTCCCGGATCGTGAACTGCCTGATAGATGTACCAGCCCGCGCCCGAGGCGAAGGCCAGCGAAATGACGGAGAGAAGAATCAGTCGGAGTTTCATCGTGTTGTCTCCTCACCGAGGGGGTGGCTCACTGCCTCATGGCCGACGGGAGCAAGCGGGCTCTGCATTGCATCTTCGAGCGCGCCGGCGGCCTGCTGGACGGCGACCTCGGCGTCCAGCCGCGCGGTCTCGCTGGTCTGATAGTCGGCTTTCGCCTGCGTGAAGGTCAGTCGGTCCGTACTGCCGCTGGAGAAAGCGGCCGCCTGGCTGTCGAGCTGCCGGCGGGCACTCGCCAGATGGGCATCGGACAGCTGCAGCGCTTCGAGGCTCGCCTGGTAGCGCGTCAACGCGTGCTCAAGATCGCCGAGAATCCTGTCCTGCAGCGCAGCGGTACGCACTGCCGCCTCCCTGCGCTTCGCCTCGGCTTCCTTGATGCCGCCCTGGTTCCGGTCAAAGATCGGCATCGTGATACCGGCGAGTCCGAAACCGATCTTGTTGGTGCCCGTGTCGTAGGTGTAGCCGGAGCCGAGGTGAATGTCCGGATACTGTTTCGCGACCTCGAGCTGAAGCGCCGATTCGGCCGCAGCGTAACCGGCGAGCGAAGCGAGCAGATCGGCGCGATGGAAGATGGCTGTACGCTGCGCATCGGCAGCGGGCGGCGCAGGAGGAACCGTGCCGAACGCGCTGAGGTCGAGCGCCACGCTGTCGAGCGCGGCGACCGGCACGCCGATCGCGGCAGCCAGTTGGGCGCGGGCGTCCTGTTCGGCGCTGCGCGCGGCGGCCAGATCACCCTGGGCCTGGGTGTCAGAAAGGACGGCCGCCTCGACGTCGGGCTGGGAATACTGGCCGACGGCGAGTCGGTGGCGGCTCATCACGGCGATCTGCCGCTGGGCTTCAGCCCTGGCAGACACGAAGGCCATGCGTTCACGAGCGGCATAGACAGCGAGCATGGCAGCGCGCACCTGGGCACGGACCGTCCAAGCCGCGTTGAGGATGTTCAGCCGGGCGGCTTCCGACAGGTGGGTCGCCTGATCGACGCGATAGCCGCGCTTGCCCGCGGTCTCGATCGGGATGTCGAGGGCCGGCCCCCACGTGAACGGAGCGCCCGGTCCGGGGTTGGGCGTCGCGTACTGGAATGGCAGTTGCAGGACCGGGTTCGGAATCGCGTCAGCAACCCGGATACCGGCCTTGGCGGTGCCCCACTGCGCTCGCGCGATATCCAGCGCCGGGCTGTAATACCAGGCCGCCAGGGTCAGCATCTCGCGGTTCCAGCGCGCCGGCGGCCATGATTGAACGTCGTGCCCGAGTTCGTGCGCGAGGTACGTACGCAGCCCGTCGCTCGCGAGCGAGCGCTCCTCGAACTGTCGAGCCATCTGGGCCGACGCGATCGGCTGCGCGTGGTAGGTCGCACAGCCAGACAGCAGGGTAAATGCAATCAATATCGCTCGGTGCATTCCGGCATCCACGAGTCTCGCTGCCCGTTCAGGCGGCCCCAGACCCGGATGCTACGCAACCAGTTGTGAAATTTTCGTCAAGAGGGGGCCGGATAGGCACCATCCCCCGTCCCGGCAGGGCTGCCGACAGGCAGACGCAGCGACACGCGCGTGCCGCGCCCCGGTTCGCTTTCGAGTTTGATCTGCCAGCCGTAACGGCCGCAGATCTTTTTCACGATCGCGAGGCCGATGCCGAAGCCGCGTTCCGCCGCGTGCGTCCGGTCCGCCTGATAGAAACGGTCGAACACATGCGGCAGCGCGTGTTCCGGGATACCTGGGCCGGTATCCTCGATATGCAGCCAGCCATCGGCGTAGGAGACATGCACGTGCCCGTGGTCGGTATGTCGGACCGCATTGTCGATCAGGTTCGAGAGCACGATGGCGAGTGCGGACCGGTTCGCTTCTATTTGCGTACTGGGGGCCACATCGACTACCGGTTCGATGCCCCTGTCGGCCAGGCGATCCGCGAGCGGCGTCAGTGCCGTCCAGATCAAGCCCACGAGTCCGACAGGTTCGACGTCCCGCACCGAATCTTCACGTGCCAGCATCAGGAGCACATTGACCCGCTCGCGCATGCTGTCTGCCGCCCGGTCAATCTGCGCAAGCCGCGCGCGCGACTTGCCACTGATGGCGGGATCTTGCTCGAGCAACTCGCAGCTAGTCTTGATCGCGGTAAGCGGCGTGCGCAGTTCATGGCTGACGTTGCCGGTGAATTCCTTCTCCCGCTCGATCATGTCCGCCATGCCTCGATGGTAGTCATTGAACGCGTCAACCAGCCCGACGAGCTCGGCTTCGTCATACCTGCCAGGATCGATCGATGCTGTCCGTTCATGTTTGAGCGCCTTGACCTGCTTCGCAAGGCTGGCCACCTGACGCACCAGCAGGCCCGACACTCCGAACGAGAGCCAGACTGTCAGCAGCGCGAACACCCCCGTGCCGGCCATCAGCGCGTTGATCACCTTCTTGAAATGCTCTTCGTAACGACTGAAGTTGTAGACGCGGTAGAACCGCGTCGTGCCGAACGGGGCGATCGCAACGTGGATCTCTCGCCCGCCGACGATAATCTCGTGGATTCCGTCAGGCAGCGCGCCGACCGTTGCGGGCAGCGCGATCGGCGGCCTGTCCGTCGTCGAGACGTACCCCCGCAGGCGCTGGTCGAACGGCGGCAACTCGGACGGATCCGCGTTGTAGCCGCGCAGCACGCTGGCCATATCGTCCTGGATCAGCGCGGCGATCAGCTTTTCTTCCTGAGCTTCCGCGAGCACCCTGACGCCGAGCGCCTGGGCGAGGAGCAGGACAATCGCGAGCGCCGAGAAAACGAGCGCGACCTTGACGCGCAGGCTACGACGCATGGGAGTCGTCCGCGTCGAGGCGGTAGCCGATCCCGTGGATCGTCTCGACCAATTCCGTCTCGCCGGGTTGGTTCAATGCCTTGCGCAACGTATAGACGTGCGCGCGCAGCGTGTCGCTGCCCGGCAGCTCGTCGCCCCAGACCTCGCTTTCGAGTTCTGCGCGCGTGAATACGCGGGTCGGGGACTGCATCAGGATGCGCAACAGATGCAGGCATTTGGGCTGAAGCTTGATCGGACGGCCGGCGCGCTCGACGGCGAGCGTGCCCAAATCGAGCCGCACGTCCACGAAGCGAAGTTCCGGTACGGCAACCAGGCCGCGATAGCGTTTGGTCAGCGCGTCCAGACGCGCACCGACCTCCTTGAGCGAGAACGGCTTGACCAGATAGTCGTCCGCGCCATACTCGAAGCCGCTCAGCTTGTCGTCGAGCGCATCTCTGGCGGTCAACATCAGGACCGGCGTGTCGCGATGCGCTTCGTCGCGCAGCTTGCGGCACAACATCAGGCCGTCCATCCCGGGCAGCGAGATATCCAGCAAGATCGCATCCCAAGCGTCAGAAAGGGCGAGGTGCAGCCCTGCAGGGCCACTTGACGCGACGTCGACATGAAAGCCGCGGCCTTCCAGATAGTCATAGACGTTCGCGGCGATCGCTGCGTCGTCTTCGATGATGAGCACTTTCATGAGCGAATGGGCAACGGTAAGTTTCTGCGTGCTTCGGATGCATGTGCCGACCTTGCCGTGCAGGGGCGCATTCCGGTCAGCAAGCGCGTCGATCAGCTCAACCCCGCACATTATCGGAAGATGGTGGATCCTAAAGCACCGTCCCGGTGACCCGAAGGCAGGGCGAGATTACTGGTACGGAAGTAAATCGAACGAAGACACCAGGAAGGTCCCGCCAGCACTTCGGAAAGCGCGAAAGCTGCCTCGAACCAAAGGCTCGCGTCGAACACCAAGTGAAGCTTCCTTTCGTCGAGCAACGCGTTTGTGCGGATTACACGCGTATATTCATACTTTGCCGTTGTTTCGTTGACGCTGACGAGCAGGCGGCGATGAAGATTCGCCACGCATGCGGACGGTGTCGAACGGTATCGTCCGGCCGGCGATGGATCGCCGGCCGGACGACAAACAACGCCGTGGACAGCCCGTCAGTGATGAAGATAGATCGAGCGCGACGCAGCGTGAGTCGTGAGGGCATGCCCCGAGTTGCTACCTGCGGATTGTGCGGAGCCGTAACCTGTTGTGTCGGCCTGGGCAGTCGACTGGGACGAGTTCAGCCGCGCTTCTGCCTGCTGGATGGATTGCGGATAGTGAATGTCTTTGCGGGCCGGGTTGTATCCGGCGTGCTCGATCTGAACGAGTTGTGCACGAACTTCCGCTCGCGTAAGACCTTGTCCCGCGAACGCAAGTGCAGGAACCACCGCAAGTGCCAGCATGACAGTTCGAATGGCGAGTTTCATGGCCGTGATCTCCAGTGAGTTGGGAAGGGCAGTCACACGATGTGCGATGCCGTAGAAACAGCATGCGCCTTCCGAACTGAAGATAATGTTAACGATGACGTTGATGAGGCGGTTCGAAAGTGCAATGCGAATGTGCGGTGCGCGGGCCCAGGTGGGCGTTTCGCGCCGGCCTATCGCAGCGGGAAAGGTGTCGGAACAAAAAAAGACCCGGACTCGCACCGGGTCAAACGAGCGCGGCGAACGACAAGCAACGAATTTCAAGCGTCGATTGTTGCTTGCTGCGTTTACCGTCACTCTGCGTGGACGAACGAAACAAGAGCCGCACGGTATCGAACGGGCGCGGCATATGCACGTTGCCATGCCATACTTAAGTTATCCTTAAGCTTAACGGAAATGGGTAACGCGTAAACTGAACTCTTGATATGAGACTCAGCGAGCGATACGGTGCCCGAGTCCAGGCACTCGCCTGACGAGACCCCTGACTTGATCGAGGACAAGCGCGAAGCCCGCGGCAGCGATGCCGACGCCGAGCACCCACGGAAGGGGAAGCGCGGTCACGAGCACGCCTGAAAGCACGAGACCGCAGACAATCGCGGTATCGACAACCGAGGAGAAGACCAGCCAGCGACTCGGTTTCGAATCCCATAGATGGTTCTGCGCCCGGAGTACATAGATCATTGATTGATTGCCGAACGCGATGGCAAGAAAGGCCAATGTCTGTACAGCGTGCGGCGACAATTGGCCACCGAATGCACCGACTGCGACGATCCCTGCCGAAAACACAAGCTTGCATCCGCCGAAGAACGCCGCCGTAAAGACGATCTGCTTCATGTTCCAGTTCTGAGGCTCGCGTCGCGGCTCGACGTGGTCGGTGGTCAGCGACATCGTCAAGAAATCGTTGGTGACGAGCAGGATGATCATGATCATCGGTGTGATCACCGGTTGGTGTAGCGCGATGAGTCCATATGCCATCAGCAGCACGACCTCGATTTTCTTCACGAGCATGTTCAAGGTGTAGGTGAGCAACCGGCGGAATGCCATTCGGCCCTCAATGATGGCTGCAACGACTCCGGATAGTCCGGGCTCGGTAAGCACGATCGCAGCGGCTGCCTTTGCTGCATCACTGGCGCTCGCCACAGCAATGCCGACTTGTGCCTGACGCAGGGCAGGCGCATCGTTGACGCCGTCGCCGCACATGCCGACGACGTGACCGCTCGCCTGAAATGCCTGTACGAGGTGATATTTGTCTTCAGGCATCACACGCGCAAACACATCGAAACCCGATAGCGCGGCCCGGTTGAATCCATCACCGTGCGGACCGGGCTCCGGGCGCAGTCCGACGTCTCGCGCAATAGCGGTCGCCGTCGCGGCCGAGTCGCCCGTTACCATGACCGTTCGTACCCCCAGATCGCGAAGCGACGCGATCAGGCTTGCTGCATCCTCGCGAGGTGGATCGCTGAGGGCGATCAGACCGGCCAGGACGGCTTGCGTGGCAGCGGCTTCCACCGCAACTGCGATGATTCGGTTCCCCCGGCTCGCCAGGTCATCCGCTTTCCGGCGCACGTCCGGCTCGACATTCGCGATTCTCTCGATGGCCTGCAATGCTCCCTTCGCGACACGCATCTGTCCACCGTCGGAAGCTTGGAAGCAGGCCTGCGACATCTTCGTGTCCGGATCGAATGGCTCGCGACGAGTCATGTGATCCTCGACGCCGATGTTGTCTCTCAAAGCTGCCGCTCGAAGGATCGCAGCATCGAGCGGCTCGTCGCCTGTCGGCTCGCAGGTCAGCGCCGCGAGGTGCAGGATCTGCTCAGTCGTGAAGCCGGGCATCGGCACGATCTCGGCGATTTCCGCCGTGTTTTGCGTCAGCGTACCGGTCTTGTCGGAGCAAAGTACGTCCATGGCTGCTGCTTCGTGGACAGCTGACAGGCTGGTCAGCAGCGCGCCCCGTCGACTTAGCGTAAGCGCACTGAGCGCGGCGGAAAGCGTGAACGTCGCCGGTAGTGCCACGGGCACCGATGCGAGCAGCATCGTCAGCGCGAGACGAAGCAATTCCGCTGTGGCGAAGCCGAGGTGGAGGGCGTAGCCTAGCGCAGCCAGTGCGACGACTCCGTTAATTGCGCCCAGGTTACGGACTGTTGCCAGCACTGTGTGCTGTTCGGCGCTCGGTGCACGCGCGATGCGCACCAGTTCGACGGTCCTGCCGAAATATGTGCGTGTGCCGGTGGCCGCGACAACGCCGAATGCGTGACCGCGCTTCACGATTGCACCGGCATAAATCGTTGCGCCGACCGAAATGTCCACAAGCGCGGATTCTCCTGTCAGCATCGACTGATCGGCGGCGACGGATCCGCTCGTCACGCGCACGTCCGCAGGGGAGACCGAACCGATCGGGAGTTCGATCGCATCGTCGGGCACGAGTTCGGCGGCCGGAATCCGGTGCCATTTCCCGTCGCGGCACACTCGGGCCGTCGGTTCGAGCCGCTTCCGCAGAATCGATAGTGCGGCGGAGGCGCGTTGCTCTTGCGCAAGAGACAACGCGATATTGAACGCAAGGAGCAAGCTGATGATTGCTGCCTCGATATAAGCACCGAGCAAGATTTGCAGGGCAATTGCGCCTTCCAGCAGCCATGGCACTGGCGCCCACAACTTGGTCAGCAGGAGTCGTCTGAAGGAGGGCAGCGTTTCGCCAACCACGTTGGGTCCGAATCTGCCCCTACGCTGCTGCGCTTCGGCGGTCGATAGGCCCGTCGGGATGGCGGTCGTCGTGGATTCGGCTGCGGTTTCCGCGTCCGAAGTACCCGCGACCGAGGATGACGTGCTTGCGGACAATGGCATGTCGCTGTAATCGAACGGTTCGATACGCGGACAACGGCGGAAACCGCCTTCCGCACTACCGAAGCACTGAATAGTCGGCTTGTGCGAGTGGACGCTTGGAGATTATCCAGCGTCGATCCCGCGGCCATTGATGTGCGTCAATACAACTCAGGAATTCCTGCCCTCAAGCTTGTCGAACGTTTTCAGCAGGTCGCTCAACGCTGCCGTGCAATTGCCTTGAATCGGGCGATCAGCCCGCAGCGCTTCGAGGGCACGGTCGATTGCCGTGTCGAGTTCATGCCAATCCGCAGCCGCGCGCGGTTTCAAACCGGCTTCCGCGCTGTCCCACGCAACCTCCAGATCCTTGATGCGTGTCCTGCCGCCCGCGAGATCACCTTTCGCCACGAGAGTGGATACGTCGGTTGCGATTGTACGGAATTGGGAGAGGTCGCCGAGTCTCGATACGTTCGACGATGCGCCGTGCTGCGCATCGGTCGCGCTGGACGCCGGTGCCGCCACAGCAGGACTATCGGTTTGCTTTGAGCAGCCGGTGGCGAGAGCAAGCATCGTGCACGCGGAAAGCGCGACGAGCAGACGTGAAGATGCGATTCGACCATTCATGAAGAAGCCTCGCCTCGAGGTTTGTTGAGGAAGTCACTCGACCGCTTCTGCACGCGCGCGACTGCTGGCGCCGAACTGCGCGAAAGCGACGAGCACGATGATCACGGACAGGAACAGTAGGCTCGTCGATGCAGCACCCAGACCGAACCCGCCGTAATTGCGCGATTGGGTGAGCAGATCGCCGAGCGATGCACCGAACGGTCGCGTAAGGATGTACGCAATCCAGAAGGTGAGCACCGCGTTGACGCCGCTGCTCCATGCGACATACACCAGTGCGAGCAGCACGCCGAATACAACAGTACCCAGCGAGAAACCGAGCCCCAAGGCTTCGGTCGCGAGATCGCCCGCAGCGGTACCCAGTGCGAATGTGCACAGGATCGCGGACCAATAGAACAACTCACGCTGCGGCGTGTCGATTGCATCGATCGACAGCGTCCCTTCGATCCGATACCAAATCGTGAAGATCGCGGCGAGAGCGACGGCGAACACGCTCGTGCTGACATACAGACTGACGCCGAGGCCGTCAGTGAGCAGATCGGTGATCTGGGTTCCGACGATGCTTACCAGGACGACCGTGAGCCAGTAGATCCACGGAGTGCAGCGTCGCGTGCGCATCTGCAGGACAAGCGCTATTGCAAGCAAGGACATCATCAAGCCGCGCGTAAAACCTTGGCCCCAGCCCGCGTTGACGGCCAGGTAGTCGGAGGCAGTTTCACCGACGGTGGTGGACATGATTTTGATAATCCAGAACGCAAGCGTGATCTCAGGAACCTTGTTGAGCCAGCGGGAGATAGGCTTGTCGGTAGCGGGCGACATGGTGGCGATTCCTCAGGAGTTGAGTGCCACGCAGTCTAGCTGAGCAGACTTAGGGGAACCTTAGTGTGGCGGAGAAATCGGAAAACCAGGGCCGTCATATGCGCCATTTTCGAAGGCATAAATTTGACATAAGCTAAACTAGCAATTTTTTAGGGTCGCAAGAAAAATACGTCTTTCGGGCCAGATGCGGCTGCCGCACGGGCGTGCCCCGAATGACCGCGTCGCGCCCGTTTTGTTGCCCCGACTCGTTGTCGTTCTGACACCATCCTTAGGCGATCGACGGCTACAGCTGCCATCCCGACTTTCCCTGTAGCACTTCAATTTTTACCTCGCTACGCTGGGCCGCTCTCATCATCGATGCGGAGCCGCTGATGGATCACTGGCGATTGGCTTATCTCGGAATCCGGCAGGTGCCGCGCGAACTGAGCGAATTCGAGCTCGCCACATTCTTCACGTTCTCCAAGCGGGAGCGCGTCGCCATTGATTCACGACGCACGGACCTTTTTCGGCTCGCGGTCGCATTGCACATCGGCTTTCTGCGTATGACCGGCCGGCCGCTTGGCTCGTACAAGCAGATCCCCACTGTTCTTTGGCGACATCTTGGCCGACAGCTGAACGTGAAGCCGCCAGACCTCGGCACGCTACGTTCACTTTACGATGGCAACCTCAAGACCTTATCTGACCACCAGCGCTTTGCTCGGGACGCCATCAATTTTCGCGCCATCGCGGAACATCAACGTCGGTATGTGATCCGTTGGCTCAATGAACCGCACCGGGAATCGTGGAGGCTGGTTGGTTTAAGTTAATGCGGACACGTCAGCGGCATTTCTGAGTTGCCTGTAGTAGTTTGCCTCAGCTTCAGCAGGCGGGATATAGCCGAGCGGTTCCATCAGCCGATGACGGTTGTACCAGGCGACCCATTCCAGCGTTGCCAGTTCGACGGATTCCCTCGTTTTCCAAGGGGCGCGCCGATGAATCAGTTCCGTCTTGTACAGGCCGTTGATCGTCTCGGCCAGCGCATTGTCGTAGCTGTCGCCCCGGCTGCCGACCGACGGCTCGATGCCGGCCTCAGCCAGCCGTTCGCTGTAGCGGATGCTGACGTATTGAGACCCTCTGTCGGAATGATGAATCAAAGTCCCGTCCTCACCCGGTTGGCGGGCGTACAGCGCTTGTTCAAGTGCATCCAGAACGAAGTCCGTGGTCATCGACGAGCTGACGCGCCAGCCAACAATACGGCGGGCAAACACGTCGATCACGAATGCCACGTACAGCCAGCCTTGCCATGTCGAGACATACGTAAAATCCGACACCCAGAGCTGATTCGGTCGGTCAGCCTTGAACTGCCGGTTGACTCGGTCCAGCGGGCGCGGCGCGGTCACCTCGGGAATCGTCGTGCGAACACGCTTACCGCGAACTGCGCCACGCAAGCCCTGCAGTTTCATCAACCGTCCGACCGTGCAGCGTGCCACTGCAATGCCTTCCCGGTTCATCTGCTTCCAGACCTTCGGCACGCCGTAGACCTGCATGTTGGCCTGCCAGACACGCTTGATCTCCGGTTGCAAAAGCTCATCGCGTTTCGCGCGGGCGCAGCGCTTCGACGGATCGCGAAGTTGTGCTGCATGGCGTCGGTAGCCCGACGGGGCAATCCGCAAGACCTTGCAGATCGGCTCGACCCCGAAGGTGTCGCGATGCTGATCAATGAAGGCCTTCAGGACTTGAAACGGCGGTCGAGCTCCGCCTGGGCGAAAAACGCGCTCGCCAGTTTGAGAATCTCATTGGTCCGGCGCAGTTCCTTGACCTCGCGCTCCAAGGCCTTGATGCGTTCACGCTCGGCCGTACTCACGCCATCGCGCTCTCCACGGTCGACCTCGTCGCGCTTAACCCAATCCAACAACGTCTGCGGCGTGCAGCCGATCATCGGCGCAATCGATTCGACTGCCGCCCACATCGACGGGTGCTCGCTACGCTGCTCGCGTACGAGGCGCACTGCGCGCTCTCGGACTTCCGGGGAAAACTTGCTTGGCTTCTTGTTCATGGCTCCATTCTCTCAAGAGTTGGAGCCTCCACAAAACTCGGGGCGGTTCAATTCGCCCGTCCGGGTACTCCCATACATCGATATAGCGGTGAATCAGCTTCCGGTTGACCGGTGTGTCGTCCAGCAAGTAAAGCACTCGGTCGTACAGCACTGTCAGCGATTTCGATACCCGACGTGTTTCGCGCCAGGTCAACACCGTGTCCAGATTCTCGTCATCCCGCAGCGGCCGATGCGCATTGAAATCGCTCTTCGGCGGCTTCGCAAAGCGTGTGTTGTAAGCAGCGATGAAGGAGGGCGCATAGGCGTTGGCGTCGTTGACTGTGCTGATGCCGCGCAATCTCAACTCCTTGACCAGCCGATCCTGCAGCGTCAGGTGCGCACGCTCAACGCGCCCCTTGGCCGAGCTGCTGTTCGCGCAGAACGTGTCGATGTTCAACTCGAACATCGCCCGGCCAAAGTGCGTCACGCTGCTGCCGGTTTTGCCCGCGGTCGTGCTGCGAAATACGCTGGCTTTGTCGCTGTAAAACGCTACCGGCTTGCCGTGGCGCTCGATGTATGCCCGCGTCGCCTCGAAGTAGCTGAAGGTCGATTCGGTCTGCGTGAAGTGCAACATCATCAGCCGGCTCGTCGCATCGTCGACGTACACCAGCAGCATGCAGGCCTGCGCCCGTTCCTCGAACCACCGATGGTCGCTGCCATCGATCTGGATCAGCTCGCCCAGGCACGCCCGGCGTGCTCGTGGCTGATAAACCTTCGGTGGTCGCTGTCGGCGCGGAATCCACAAGCCAGCGTCCGTCATCAGCTTCCTGACCGTTTCCTTGGCCAGCCCGATACCGTGGCATTCCCGGAGCTTCTCGCACGCCAGTGTCGGCCCGAAATCGGCGTAGCGATCCCGGATGATCGTCAGGGCCCGCTGGGCCAACTCCGCATCCAGCCGCCGGTTGCCAGGACCGCCACGCTTGCGCGAGGTCAGGCCCGCCGCGCCAGACTCCCGGTATCGAATCACCAGCCGCTCGATCTGCCGGACCGTCAGGCCCAGGCGTTCGGCCGCGCGACCGGGCTTCAGCCCCAAATCCACCACGGCCTGGATTACCTTCAGACGGTCGAGTTCTCGCATGTTCAATGTCACCAGAGCTGTTCGGTGCATCGCCGGCTCCATGATCTGACGGGGAGCCGGCAAGCTTACCGAGGTCCAAAACGCGACATTTCTAAATGGCTGGAACACGACATTTCTAAAAAGCTACTACATCGCTCAGATTGATAATTCACGTTATGTAAAGTCTAAAATAGGCAACTCAAACCCAGCACCACCAACCACCGCTCAACCGCGCGCCGCGCGAAACGCGGCGCGCGCACGGCATCACCTGACCATCAAACCGCCATCACCGTCACCGACTTCGTGACGAGATACGGTTCGAGCGCTTCCGGCCCGCCTTCCGACCCATAGCCCGAATCCTTGACGCCACCGAACGGCATTTCCGGCCACGGCGTAGCCGGCTGGTTGATCCACAGCATCCCGACTTCGAGTCGCTGCGTCAGCAGATGCACGTTCGCGAACGAACGCGTGAACGCGTAGCCGGCCAGCCCGAACGGCAGACGGTTCGCTTCCGAGATCGCATCCTCGAGCTTGTCGAAGCCGCGAATCGCAGCAACGGGGCCGAACGGCTCGTTGTTGAACACGTCGGCTTCGAGCGGCACGTTCGCGATCACGGTCGGCGCGAAGAAGTTGCCTTCCGAGCCGATCCGCTCGCCGCCGGTCTCGATGCTCGCGCCGACCTTGCGCGCGTTCTCGACGACCGACGCCATCGCGGTCAGCCGGCGCGGATTCGCCAGCGCGCCGAGCGTCGTGCCTTCGTCGAGACCGTTGCCGATCTTGAGCCCCTGCGCATGCGCAACCAGCGCACGCGTGAATTCGTCGCGGATGCTGTTGTGCACGAGGAAACGCGTCGGCGAGATGCACACCTGGCCCGCGTTGCGGAACTTCGCGCCACCGGCAGCCTTCACCGCGAGCGCGACGTCCGCATCCTCGGCGACAATCACCGGTGCGTGGCCGCCCAGCTCCATCGTCGCGCGCTTCATGTGCTGGCCGGCCAGCGCCGCCAGCTGCTTGCCGACCGGTGTCGAACCCGTGAACGTCACCTTGCGGATCACCGGATGCGGAATCAGATACGACGAGATTTCCGCGGGATCGCCGTACACGAGACCGACGACGCCCGCAGGCACACCGGCGTCGACGAACGCGCGCAACAGCGCAGCCGGCGATGCCGGCGTCTCCTCCGGCGCCTTCACGAGGAACGAGCAGCCGGTCGCGAGCGCCGCGCACAGCTTGCGCACGACCTGGTTGACCGGGAAGTTCCACGGCGTGAACGCCGCGACCGGACCGACCGGCTCCTTCACGACCATCTGCTGCGCGCCGAGATTGCGCGGCGGCACGATGCGGCCGTACACGCGGCGGCCTTCGTCGGCGAACCATTCGATGATGTCGGCTGCCGACAGTACCTCGATGCGCGCTTCCGTCAGCGGCTTGCCTTGCTCCTGCGTCATCAGTTGCGCGATCGCATCGGCGCGCTCGCGCACCAGCGCGGCGGCCTTGCGCATCGTCGCCGCGCGCTCGTGCGCGGGCACCTTGCGCCACGCTTCGAAGCCGCGCTGTGCCGCGGCAAGCGCGCGGTCGAGATCGGCGATGCCCGCGTGGGCCACCTTGCCGATCGCCTTGCCGGTCGCCGGGTTCACGACGTCGATCGTCTTGCCGCTCGCGGCGTCGACCCACTCGCCGTCGATCAGCAGTTGTGTATCCGTATAAGTCACGTTAGCCATCCAGACACCCCTACTTTGCGTCGATAAATCGCGCGCTGCCGCGAACGGCCGCGCGCCGGTTGACAGAAAAAGCCGCGCTACCGCGCGCGGCATGCGGCAGCTCGACGACAGGCACGCGGTACGCGCGCCCGTCGTGGTTCGCCGCACCCGGCCGGGCTCAACGCGCGGCCGCCGTCGCCTTGCGGAGTTTCGCGACCTCCGCAGCCTGCACGGCCGGCGCGCCGTTGTTCCAGCCTGCGCGCATGAACGTCAGCACATCGGCGATCTGCCGGTCGTTCAACTGGTCCGCGAACGCCGGCATCGGATACGCCGACGGCACGCCGCCGATGACGAGCGTGTCGCTTCCGTTCAGCGTCACGTTGATCAGCGACGACGCATCGGCTTCGAGCACGTTCGGGTTGCCGGCGATCGGCGCGAGCAGCGGCGCATAACCGCGACCGTCGGCGCCATGGCAATGCAGGCAGTAAGCGTTATACACCTTCGCGCCCGGATCGTTCGCCGGCCGACCCAGCGCGACCTGCGTCGCCTTGGGATCGTAGCTGTAAGGCGGCGCACCCGTGCCGCCCGCCGCCGGCAACGATTTGAGGTAGCGCGAGATCGCCGCCAGATCGTCGTCGCTCAGCGCCTGCGTGCTGTGGTTGATCACGCCGACCATCGCGCCGAATGCGGTCGCATGCCGGTTCGCGCCGGTCTTCAGGAACTGCGCGACCTCGGCGTCGCTCCAGCGGCCGAGCCCGGTATTGGGCTCCGCCGTCAGGTTCGACGCGAACCAGTTGTCGAGCGCCGCACCGGACAGGAACGCACTGCCGCCCTCGTCCAGCGCCTTTTCCTGGAAGCCGACGCCGCGCGGCGTATGGCACGACCCGCAATGGCCGAGACCCTGCACGAGATACGCGCCGCGATTCCACGCCGCATCCTTGGCCGGCTTGTCGGTGTACGGCGTCGTGTCGAGGAACACGGCGTTCCACAGCGCCAGCGGCCAGCGCATGTTGAGCGGCCACGGAATGTCGGAAGCACGATTGGCCTGCTTCACCGGCTCGACGCCGTGCATGAAGTACGCGTACAAAGCCTTCACGTCGTCGTCGCGCAGTTTCGCGTACGACGGATACGGCATCGCCGGATACAGCCGATGGCCGTCCTTCGCGACGCCCGAGCGCAGCGCGGCCGCGAACTGCGCCTCCGTGTAGCCGCCGATGCCGGTGTCCGGGTCGGGCGTGATGTTGGTCGTGTAGATCGCGCCCATCGGCGTGGCCATCTTCAGGCCGCCGGCGAACGGCGCGCCGCGCGGCGCGGTATGGCACGCGATGCAGTCGCCGGCTTTCGCGAGATACGCGCCGCGCTCGACGAGCGCGCTGTCGGCCGGCGCGGCCGTCGCGGCGCGCGCCGCGAACGGCGTCAGCGCGGCAAGCGCCAGCAGCGACGCACCGAGCATGCGCACGGCACGATTCACGGGATTCAGAGACAGATTTTGCATGGTTCGTTCTCCCGTCAGGCCGTCTTCAACTGGCCGCCGACCGGCAGCTTGCGCAGCCGCTTGCCGGTTGCCGCGAAGATCGCGTTCGCGACGGCCGCCGCGGTGGCCGCGGTGCCCGGTTCGCCGATGCCGCCCGGCGCCTCGGCGCTCTTGACGAGGTGAACCTCGATCGGCGGCGTCTCGTTGATGCGCAGCACCCGGTAATCGTTGAAGTTGCTCTGCACGACGCGCCCGTCCTTGATCGTGATCTCGCCGTACAACGCCCCGGTGATCCCGAAGATGATGCCGCCCTGCACCTGCGCCTCGATCGTGCTCGGGTTCACCACCATCCCGCAGTCGACCGCACACACGGCGCGCTTGACCTGCACTTCGCCGTCCTCCACCGCGACGTCGATCACGATCGAGAAGAAGCTGCCGAACGCGTGCATCACCGACACGCCGCGCCCTTGCCCCTTCGGCAACGGCGAACCCCATCCGGCCGCCTTGGTCGCGACGTCGAGCACGTTGCGCGCGCGCGGCGTCTTGCCGAGCAGCGCGCGGCGGTATTGCGCGGGATCGGTGCTGGTCTGCGCGGCGAGTTCGTCGATGAAGCTCTCGACCACGAACGTGCTGCGGGTCGGGCCGACGCCGCGCCAGAACGCGGTCGGCACGTGGCGCGGCTCCTGGCGCACGTAGTCGACGAGCTGATTCGGCAGGTCGTACGGCAGATCCGCCGCCACCTCGACCGCATCGGGATCGACGCCGTTGCGGAACGCCGGCGGCGCGAAGCGGGCAAGAATCGACGAGCCGACGATCCGGTGCTGCCATGCCACCGGCTTGCCGTTCGCGTCCAGGCCGGCCGAGATCTTGTCGTAGTAGTACGGGCGATACATGTCGTGCTGGATGTCTTCCTCGCGCGTCCACACGACCTTCACCGGCGCGTTCACCTGCTTCGCGATCTTCACCGCCTGCGCGACCATGTCCGTCTCGAGCCGACGGCCGAAACCGCCGCCGAGCAGATGGTTGTGCACGACGATCCGCTCGGGCGCCAGGCCCGTCAGACCGTGCACGGTGTCGCGCACGCGCGTCGGCACCTGCGTGCCGACCCACACGTCGCAGCCATCGCCGCGCACGTGCACCGTGCAGTTGACCGGCTCCATCGTCGCGTGCGCGAGCAACGGTTGCTCGTAGACGGCATCGATGCGCGTCTTCGCGTGCGCGAACGCGTTGCCGACGTCGCCCTCCTTGCGCGCGACCGCGCCCTTGCCGTTCGCGGCGGCGTGCGCGAGATCGGCGACGATGTCCTGCGTCGACACCTTCGCGTCGGCGCCTTCGTTCCACTTGACGACCAGCGCGGACGCGCCGCGCTTGGCGGCCCACGTGTGGTCGCCGACGACCGCGACCGCGTCGTCGGCGCGCACCACCTGGCGCACGCCGGGAATCTTCTTGGCGGCCGTAGCGTCGACGCTCGCGACCGTCCCGCCGAACACCGGGCTGTTCACGATCACCGCGTACAGCATGCCGGGCAGCCTCACGTCGAGCCCGAACTGCGCGGTGCCGTCGACCTTCTCCGGCGAATCGAGCCGCTTCACCGGCTTGCCGATCAGCTTGAAATCGGCCGGCTTCTTCAGCGCGACGTCCTTCGGCACCGGCAGCTTCGCTGCGGCGTCCGCAAGCTGGCCATACGATGCGCGCCGGCCGCTCGGCGGGTGCTGCACTTCGCCGTTTTCCGCGCGGCACGCGGCCGGATCGACGCTCCATTGCTTCGCTGCGGCAGACACCAGCAACGTGCGCGCGGTCGCGCCGGCGCGCCGCAGCGGCTCCCAGGCATAGCGCACCGACGTCGAGCCGCCGGTCAGCTGGCCGCCGAGCAGCGGATCGGAGAACAGCTTCTCGTTCGGCGGCGCATGGTCGAGCGTGACGCTCGACAGCGGCACCTCGAGCTCCTCGGCGATCAGCATCGGCAGCGCCGTGTAGACGCCCTGTCCCATCTCGACCTTCGGCATCACGAGCGTGACCTGGCCGGCGCGATCGATCTGCACGAACGCGTTCGGCGCGAATACGCCTGGGCGCGCGGGTTCATCCGCGTCGCCGCCGATCACCGAGCGCCGCGCTTCGCCGCCCGCCGCCGGCATGCTGAAGCCGAGCAGCAGGCCGCCGCCCGCGGCCGCGCCGAGCGACATGCCGGCCTTCAGAAATGAACGGCGCGACACGCGCGCGCCGGCCCGCCCTGCTTCGATCAGTCCTCGCGACATCTCAGCCTCCGTTCGCGGCGTGTTTGACCGCTGCGCGAATCCGGTTGTAGGTGCCGCAGCGGCAGATGTTGCCTGCCATCGCCGCGTCGATGTCGGCGTCGCTCGGATGCGGGTTCGACGCGATCAGCGCGGTGGCCGCCATCACCTGCCCGGACTGGCAATAGCCGCACTGCACCACGTCGAGCTCGCGCCATGCTTCCTGCACCTTCTGGCCGGCCGGCGTTGCGCCGACGGCTTCGATCGTCGTGATCTTGCGGCCGGCGACGGCTGCGACCGGCAGCACGCACGAACGCGCCGCGACGCCGTCGAGATGCACGGTGCATGCGCCGCACTGCGCGATGCCGCAACCGAATTTCGTGCCGGTGAGGCCGACGACGTCGCGCAGCACCCACAGCAGGGGCATGTCGTCAGGCGCGTCGACCGTGCGGCTTTCGCCGTTGATATTGAGGGTGACCATTCAGCCTCCGGGGCCGGTTTATTGGGGAGACGGCGCGGATGATCTGCTGCGCCGCGTTATTGTCGTCATTGCCGCTGCGTGATGCGCAGCGGCTGCCGTGCGGCTCGGGGCGGGAGGCGAGCCGCACGGGTGCTGCTGCGGCGTCAGTCGGCCACGTCGAGGCCGGCCAGCACCTTGATGACCGGCGGCGCCGAGAACCAGTCCGCCGACTTCGTCCGGAACTGCGTGAAGTGCGGGCTGGCGAGGTGCGCATCGAATGCGGCCTGGTCGTCGTAGACCTCGTACAGGTGCAGGTTCGGCGAACCGTCCTGCTCGCGGAACAGGTCGTAGCGGCGGTTGCCCGGCTCGACCCGCGTCTTCGCGACCATGCTGCGCAATTCGGCCTCGGCAGCCTGGAAGTGTTCGGGTTTCACGAACAATGAAGCAATCACGTGTAGCGCCATCTTTCACTCCTTTGGAAACGGAAACGAGCATGCCACAAGCCGGCGTTGCGCGACGCCAGCGTGCAGTGGAGGTGCGGCTGCGGTGTCAGTCGAGCTGGTCTGGGCCGACACGCACGACGACCTTGCCGAAGTTCTTGCCGGCGAGCAAGCCGATCAGCGCCTGCGGCGCTTCGGCGAGGTCGGGGACGACGTCCTCGAGCGTCTTCACCTTGCCCTGCGCGACCCATTCGCTCATCTCCTTCAGGAACGGGGCATAGCCGGTCGCATAGTGGTCGAGAATGATGAAGCCCTGCATGCGGATGCGCTTGCGCAGGATCGTCCCCATCAGCGCCGGCACGCGATCGCGGCCGGCCGATACGGCGGTGTCGTCGTATGCCGCGTCGTTGTAATGCGCGATGATGCCGCACACGGGCACACGCGCGTGATCGTTGAGCAGCGGCCATACCGCGTCGAACACGGCGCCGCCGACGTTCTCGAAATAGACGTCGATGCCGTCCGGACAGGCGTCCTTCAGCCGCGCGGCGAATTGCGGATCGCGGTGATCGACGCAGGCGTCGAAGCCGAGCGTGTCCTTGACGTACGCGACCTTCTCCGCGCCGCCCGCGACGCCGACCACCCGGCAACCCTTCAGCTTCGCGATCTGGCCGACCACCGAGCCGACCGCGCCGCTCGCCGCGGCCACGACCACGGTTTCGCCGGCCTTCGGTTCGCCGATGCTCAGCAGCCCCGTGTACGCGGTGAAGCCCGGCATGCCGAGCACGCCGAGCGCATATGACGGATGCGCGAAGTCGCGGCCGAGCGGGATGAGATCGCGGCCGTCGGACAGCGCATAGTCCTGCCAGCCGCTGCCCGCGACGACCAGATCGCCTTCGCGATACGCGGGCAGGTTCGATGCGACGACGCGGCTGACCGTGCCGCCGACCATCACGTCGCCGAGCGCCACCGGCGGCGCATACGACGGCGCGTCGCTCATGCGGCCGCGCATGTACGGATCGAGCGACAACCAGATGGTGCGCAACAGCACCTGGCCGGCGCCGGGCACCGGCACGTCGGCGGTTTCGACACGGAAGTCATTCGCGGTGGGTGCGCCGACCGGGCGCGCGTTTAGGACGATTCTGCGGTTTGCTGTGTTGCTTTGCGGCATGGGAACCTCCGTCAACAGGTTGGCAAGTGCGGGTTGGCAGTTGCGATTGGCACGATCGGTTCGGTGGCCGATGCGGCGACGTCGTCGGCGAAGCCGCGGCCATCGGGATCGAGCAATGAGATTTCGGTTTAGTAGACCAGTCGTCTAGCGTTGGGGCAAAAACAAGGCGCGCCAGTGCGCGCCTGCATCACACCTGCGTCCCCTCGTCCGTGACGGGTGGCAGGTTCAGCATCCGTCGGGTTTCGCGCATCGCGTGTTCGAGCGGCTTGCGGTTGCGGTGGATCTTTTCCAGGAGCGTTGCGCCGAGCCACAGTTCGTAGAGAGTCGCGGCCGTGTGCGCGGGATCGTCGACGCCGTGCAGCGAACCGTCGGCCAATGCTGCGTCGATGCCGCCCGCGATCCGCTCAATGATCTGGCCGGTGCCGCGCCGCAGGACCGCGCGCATCGCCTCCGACAGATCGGACACCTCGGCGCCGAGCTTCACGGCCAGGCATTTGCCTTCAAGATCGTCCGCGCACTGCGTGTGTAGCCAGTTGCCCCAATACGTCATCAGGCGCTGCGCGCCGGTGCCTTCGTGATGCTTGAGCAGGTTGTCGAGATGCGCCAGATAGCCGTCGAAATACGCTTCGAGCAGCGCTTCGCCGAACGCCTCCTTCGAGCCGAAATAATGGTAGAACGAGCCCTTCGGGATGCCCGCCGCGGCGAGAATCTCGTTCAGACCGACCGCCGAAAACCCCTTGTGGAGCATGATCGGCTTCGCGATGTTCAGGATGTGCTGGCGGACTTCCGCGCCCGAAGATGCATTCATGATGGCGTATCTTAGCAACGATTAGACCGGTCGTCTAGCAAGGCCGGACCGGGGATTTCAGCGGGACTTTACCTGAAGCGCGCCGCATTACAACTTCGCTCTTACGAACAAAAATTCTCGAGAAACGATTCCGTCGAACGAGAAAAGCTGCAGAAAATGCGGTCGGCCGCCATGGCTACTTGACGTTCGCTGCCCTCGAATTCACTCGCGAACGGCCTCGGCCTGACGGTCGTCCCGCTTCGTCACCCCCACACGCCGGCCACGCCGACCACCCGACGCCACGACCCGAAACGCCACCGGCGCGAACACCAGCCCGAACACCGTCGCCGCGAGCACGCCTCCAAACGCGCCGGTCCCGATCGAGCGCCGGCTTTCCGCACCCGCGCCGGTCGCCAGCACCAACGGCACGACGCCGAGCAGAAACGCCATCGACGTCATCACGATCGGCCGAAACCGCGCGGCGGCGGCCTCGACCACCGCCTGCCGCAACGGCACGCCGCGCCCGCCCAGTTCGCGCGCAAACTGCACGATCAGAATCGCATTCTTCGCCGACAAGCCGATCACCGTAATCATCCCCACCTTGAAGTAGACGTCGTTCGGCATTCCGCGCGCGAGCGCGGCCGCCACCGCGCCGACGATCCCGAGCGGCACGATCGTCAGCACCGACAGCGGAATCGTCCAGCTTTCATACAACGCGGCAAGCGCCATGAACACCGCGAGCACCGACAACCCGACCAGCAGCGGCGTCTGTCGTTCGGCGATCCGCTCCTGGCGCGCCGCGTCGACCCAGTCGTAGCCGATCCCGGCCGGCAGCATCGCGGCAAGCCGCTCCATCTCGGCCATCGCCGCGCCCGAACTGGTGTGGGCCGCCGCCCGGCCGCTGATGTCGAGCGACGGGTATCCGTCGTAGCGATTCAGCATCACGGGCCCGACCGTCCAGTGCGGCGCGGCGATGGCCGACAGCGGCACCATGTCTCCCGTCCGGTTCGGCACCGTCAGCGCCATCAGCTCCCCGTCGGTCGCGCGCGCGGCCGGATCCGCCTCGATGATCACGCGGCGCATCCGGCCCGATGCCGGAAAGTCGTTGATGTAGTTCGAGCCGAACGTGCCGCCGAGCAGGCCCGCGATGCGCTCGAACGGCACGCCGAGCGCATACGCCTTCGCGCGGTCGACGTCTAGTTCGATTCGCGGCGCATCCGGCAAGTCCTCGAAATGCACGGACGCGAGCGCCGGGTCCGCCTTCGCGCGCGCTGCCAGTTGCTCGCGAGCGGCCTTCAGCACGTCGAGCCCGACCCCGCCACGATCCTCGAGACGGAACGTGAAGCCGTCCGCGTGACCGATGCCGGGCACCGATGGCGGCAGCGTCGCTTCTACGTCGCCGTCGAGAATCTCGCCGAAACGCCGATTGAGACGATCGCGCAGCGTCGTCGCATCGACGTCGCGCTGCGCCCAGTCCTTCAGTTCGACGAACGCCATCCCGACGTTCTGCCCGCTGCCGGCAAAACTCCAGCCGATCACGCTCGTCACGTTCGCGACGGCCGGCTCCGCCCGCAGGAGCGCCTCGACGCGCTGCACGACCGCGACCGTGCGCGCCTGCGTGGCGCCGGCCGGCAACTGGATCATCACCTGCAGTTGCCCCTGGTCCTCGGTCGGCAGGAAACCGCCCGGCATCATCCAGTACAGCAGTCCGCACACGGCCACGAATACGACGTAGATGCCCGCGACCGTGCCCGTGCGGCGCACCGCCGACACGGTCATGCGCCGATAGCCGGCCTCCGCGCGCGCGAATGCGACGCCGAAGCGGTCGGCCAGCCGCGTGCCGAGGCCGCGTCGCGGCACGCGGCGGCCCCCGTCTTCGCGACGGCCGACCGGTTTCAGCAGATTCGCGCACAGCGCCGGCGTGAGCGACAGCGCCATGAACGACGACACGAGCATCGACGCGATCATCGACACCGCGAACTGCCGGTAAATGCCGCCGACGCTGCCCGGAAAGAATGCCATCGGCACGAACACGGCCGTCAGTACCGCCGTCACGCCGACGATCGCCCCGCCAATCCGCTTCATCGCACGGCGCGTCGCCTCGCGCGGCGACACGCCCTCCTCCATCACGCGGTGCACGCTCTCGACCACGACGATCGCGTCGTCGACCAGAATGCCGATCGCCAGCACGAGGCCGAACATCGTGAACACGTTGATCGACAGCCCGAACGCCCACATCGCGACGAACGCACCCATCAGCGTGACCGGAATCACGACGGTCGGCACGAGCGTGTAGCGCAGCTCGCGCAGGAACAGCCACATCACGCAGAACACCAGCACGACGGCCTCGGCGAGCGTGAGCACGACTTCCCGGATGGCGATCGTCACGAAATGCGCGCCGTCGAACGGAATCTCGATCGCGACGCCCGGCGGCAGCGTCTTCGACAGCGCGGCAAGCCGCGCACGAATCGCGTTGGAGGTTTCGAGCGCGTTGCCGCGCGGGCCGAGCTGGATGCCGACGGTGGCCGCCGGACGGCCGTTCAGCCGGGAATAGAACGAATAGTCGTCGCGGCCGATTTCAACGCGGGCGACGTCGGCGACGCGCACCACCGAACCGTCCTGCTTCGACTTCAGCACGATCCGGCCGAACTCCTCCGGCGACGTCAGTTGTCCCTTGACGACGATCGTCGCCGTCAGCTGCTGGCCGTGCACGGACGGCGCATCGCCGATCGCGCCGGCCGTCACCGTCGCGTTCTGTGCGGCGATGGCCGCGATCACGTCGTCGGCGCCGAGGTCGTATTCGCGCAACTTGCCCGGATCGAGCCAGACCCGCAGCGCCTCGTCGGCGTCCCACAGCTGGGCCGAGCCAACGCCCGGCGCGCGCTTCAGCTCGCGCAGCACGTAACGGTTCAGATAGTCGCCGAGCTGCGCCGAGTCGCGCGTGCCGTCGGTCGACGTCAGCGTGACGAGCATCAGGAACGTGTTGGCCGCCTTGAACACGCCGATGCCCTGCTGCACGACCTGCTGCGGCAGCCGCGGCTCGACCTGCTTCAGCCGGTTGTTGACGTCGACGAGCGCGATGTCCGGATCGGTGCCCGGCGCGAACGTCACGTCGATCTCGAGATTGCCGTGACCGTCGCTGCTCGTCTCGTAGTACTGCAGGCCGTCGGCGCCGTCGAGGCTTTCCTCGATGATGCTGCCGACGTCGCCGTCGACCGTCTCGGTCGACGCGCCCGGATAGGTCGCGGTGATGACGACGCGCGGCGGCGCGAGGCGCGGATACTGCGCGATCGGCAATTGCGGAATGGCCAGCACGCCCGCGACGACGATCGCGAGCGCGACGATCCACGCAAATACCGGGCGGTCGATGAAGAACGACGGCATCGCGGTGCGTCAGCGAAGGGCCAGCGGCGCGACTGCGCTTGCCGCCGGGCCGAACGACCGGTGGCAGGCGTCGTCGCGCCGCATCGAACCTGCGTCGCTGCGCGACGCCCGGGCGGCACGGGCGCCCCGCGCCCGACTCACGTCAATCATGTGCATCCCCTTCCCTCCGCTCTGATTCAGGTTCCGGATCCGGTGCGAGCATCGACGACGCGAGCAGCGCCCGCGTATACGGATGGGACGGCGCGTGCAACACGTCGAGCGTATCGCCCTCCTCGACCACGCGTCCGGCCTTCATCACGATGACCCGGTGGGCCATCGCGCGCATCACCGCGAGATCGTGCGTGATGAACAGGTAGCTCAGTGCGTACTTCTTTTGCAGACGCGTCAGCAGATTCAGCACCTGCTTCTGGATCGACACGTCGAGCGCGCTCGTCGGCTCGTCCAGCACCAGCAGCTCGGGCTCCACCGCCAACGCGCGCGCGATCGCGATGCGCTGGCGCTGGCCGCCGGAAAATTCGTGCGGATAGCGCAGCATCGCTTCGGCCGGCAGGCCGACCTCCTGCAGCAGCGCGGCGACCCGCGCGCGCCGCGCGGCGCCGGCCACCGCCGGTTGGTGCACGGCGAGCCCCTCGCCGACGATCTGCTCGACCGTCATGCGCGGCGACAGCGAGCCGAACGGATCCTGGAACACGACCTGCATGCGGCCGTACAGCGTGCGCCGGCCGCGCGTCGTGCGCAGCGACGCCAGCGGCATGCCGTCGATTTCGATGCCGCCCGACGCCGGCCGCTGCAGCCCGAGCACGGCCGCCGCCAGCGTCGATTTCCCCGACCCCGATTCGCCGACGATGCCGAGCGTCTCGCCGCGTTTCAGGCTCAGCTTCACGTCGTGTACGGCCCGAAACGCCGTCTTGCCGAATACCCCGCGCCAGCCCTTCGTCGCGATGCGGTAATCGACGGCGAGCTGCTGCACGTCGAGGATCGTCGGCGCGCCGGCCGCCACCGGCTCGATGGCGCGTTGCGGCGCGCTGTCGAGCAGCCGGCGCGTGTATGCGTGTTGCGGCGCGGCGAACAGCGCGGCGGTCGTGTTCGTCTCGACGAGCACGCCCTGCTCCATCACGGCCACGCGCTGCGCGAAGCGCCGCACGAGGTTCAGGTCATGCGTGATCAGCAGCACGGCCATCCCGCGCGCGGCCGCCTCCTGCTCCTGCAGTTCGATCAACAGGTCGACGATCTGCTGGCGCACCGTCACGTCGAGCGCGGTCGTCGGCTCGTCGGCGAGCAACAGCCGCGGCCGGCACGCGAGCGCCATCGCGATCATCGCGCGTTGCCGCTGGCCGCCCGACAACTGGTGCGGAAAACTGTCGATGCGCCGCTCCGGCTCCGGGATCCCGGTACGCCGCAGCAGCGCGATGCCGCGTTCGCGCGCGTCGCCCGAGCGCAGCCCCTCGTGCAGCCGCAGGCTCTCGGCGATCTGCTTGCCGATCGTATACAGCGGGTTGAGCGCCGTCATCGGCTCCTGGAACACCATCGCGATATCGGCACCGCGGATGCCGCGCATCTGCTGCTCGGTCTTCGCGAGCAGATCCTCGCCGTCGAACAGCATCTGCCCCGACAGCGTCGCCTGCTGCGCGAGCCGCAGGATCGACAGCGCCGTCACGCTCTTGCCCGAGCCCGACTCGCCGACGAGCGCGACACGCTCGCCGCGCCCGACCGCGAGGCTCAGATCCTGCACGGCGGCTTTCGCGCCGAAGTGCGCGGAGAACCGCCGGATGTCCAGCAAGGGCTCGGTCATCGTTGTTCCCCGCCGAAGGCCGAGCCGCGCGCGCGCATGTCGAGCGCGTTGCGCAGCGCGTCGCCCATGAACGTGAGCAGCAGCAGCGTGACGACCAGCGCCGCGAACGCGGAGATCGAGATCCACCACGCGTCGAGGTAGTTCTTGCCTTCCTGCAGCAGCTCGCCGAGGCTCGGCGTCGGCGGCAGCACGCCGAGGCCGAGGAAGTCGAGGCTCGTCAGCGACAGGATCGCCGCGCTCATCCGGAACGGCAGGAACGTGATCACGGGCGTCAGGCTGTTCGGCAGCACGTGCCGCCACATGATCTGCCGGTTCGACAGCCCCATCGTGCGCGCGGCCTTCACGTAGTCGAGCGCGCGGTTGCGCAGGAACTCGGCGCGCACGTAGTCGGACAGCACGAGCCAGCCGAACATCGACAGCAGGATGAACAGCAGCCACAGCGACGGCTCGAAGATCGACGCGAAGATGATCAGCAGGTACAGGTCGGGCAGCGCGCTCCAGACTTCGATCAGGCGCTGCCCGACGAGATCGGTTCGCCCGCCGTAGAAGCCCTGCAGCGCGCCCGTCAGCACGCCGATCGCGACGCCCGACACCGTCAGCGCGAACGCCATCAGCACCGACAGTCGAAATCCGTACAGCAGCCGCGCGAGGACGTCTCGGCCGAACTGGTCGGTGCCGAGCCAGTTGCTCGCGGACGGCGGCGCCGGGTATGGCCGCGACGCGAAATAGTCGATCGTGTCGTAGCGGTAGCGGTTCGGCGGGTAGATCGCGAAATTGCCGTGCGACTCGATCTTGGCCCGGATGTACGGATCGAGATAATTCGTTTTCGCCGGAAAATCGCCGCCGAACTGTGTCTCCGGATAGTCCTTCACGATCGGGAAATAATAGTGGCCGTCGTAGCGCACCACCAACGGCCGGTCGTTCGACAATCCTTCGGCCAGCAGGCTGAGTGCGAACAGCGTGACGAAGATCACGAGGCTCCAGTAGCCGAGCCGCTGCGCGCGAAACCGCAGCCACGTGCGTCGCCATGGCGACGGCGACGCCGCGTCCGCGACGGCGGCCGGATCAGTGGTCCAGCCGGCTGAACTGGATACGGGGGTCGACGAGGACATAGCAGATATCCGCGATAAGCTTGGTCAGCAGACCAATCAGGGTGAACAGGAACAGCGAGCCCAGCACGACCGGATAGTCGCGGCGGATCACCGAGTCGTACGACAGTTGCCCCATCCCGTCGAGCGAGAACAGCGTCTCGATCAGCAGGTTGCCGTTCAGGAAGGCACCGACGAACGCGGCCGGCAGCCCCGTGAGCAGCGGGATCGCGGCATTGCGCAGCACGTGCTTCCACAGCACGTCGCGTTCCGGCGCGCCCTTCGCGCGGGCGGTCAGCACGTATTGCCGGCCGATTTCGTCGAGGAACGTGTTCTTCGTGAGGATCGTGACGATCGCGAAATTGCCGACCACCGACGCGGTGACGGGCATCACGATGTGCCACAGATAGTCGAGGGTCTTGCCGAGCAGCGTCAGGTCGTCGAAGTTGTCCGACGTGAGCCCGCGCATCGGAAACACCTGCCAGAACGTGCCGCCGCCGAACAGCATCAGCAGCAGCACACCGAGCACGAAACCCGGCACGGCGTAGCCGGTCAGCACCAGCACGCTCGTCACGGTGTCGAACCGCGAGCCGTTGCGCACCGCCTTCGCGATGCCGAGCGGCACCGATATCAGGTAGGTGAGGATCACCGTCCACAAGCCGAGCGTGATCGACACCGGCAGCTTCGAGCGGATCACGGCCCACACGCTGCGGTGCGCGAAATAGGACTGCCCGAGGTCGAACGTCGCGTAGCTTTTCAGCATCAGCAGATAGCGCTCGAGCGGCGGCTTGTCGAAACCGAACTGCTTGCGGATCTGCTCGATCTGCTGCGGGTCGACGCCCTGGCTGCCGTGGTAGCCGCCGCCGCCTCCGCCCGCGTCCCCGCCGCGCGCGCTGCCGTGGCGCAACTGCGCGAGCACCTGCTCGACCGGGCCGCCCGGCACGAACTGCGTGACCGCGAACGTGATCGTCACGACCCCGATCAGCGTCGGGATCATCAGCAGCAACCGCCTCAATATGTATGCCAGCATCGTAGCTCCCTTGTCAGGCCGCCGGAGCGGGTTGGGCCGCCGGCCGCTTCACGTACCAGTAGTCGATGATCCAGTCCTCGTACTGATAGGAAGCCGGCACGACCGGCGGATGGCCGAGCGCCGTCTTGTACGCGATCCGCGCGTTCGGCAGGTAGTACTGCGGGACCAGCACATACAGGTTGATCAGCACGCGGTCGAGGGCATGCACGGCCGTCTCGAGATCGTCGAGCGTACTGGCCGTGAGCGCCGCTCGAATCAGTGCGTCGACCGCCTTCGACTTCACGCCCGGATAGTTCTCCGAGCCGGGCTGCGATGCGGCCTCGCTGCCGAACCGGCGTGTCAGCTCCGCACCCGGGATCGTCACGGGCAAGTAGATATAGGTCGTCATGTCGTACTCGAAATTGTCGAGCCGCTTCTGGTAGAGCGCGCTGTCGAGCTCGTGCAGGTACGCATGGATGCCGAGCGTCTCGAGCGCCTGCGTGTACGGCAGGATCAGGCGATCCATGCCGGGCTGGTCGTCGATGATCTCGATCGTCATCGGCGTGCCGTTCGCGTCACGCAGCGCGCCGTCGCGATAGTGCCAGCCGGCCTGCGCGAGCAGGTCGCGGGCTTGCCTGAGGTTCGCGCGCAGCGAGCCGGGCGGCAGCGTCGACGGCTGTTTGATCATCGGGCCGAACACCTCCGCCGGCAGCGTCGACCGGTAAGGTTCGAGCAGCGCGAGCTCCTTCGCGCTCGGCATGCCGGACGCCGCGAACGGGCTCGCCTCCCAGAAGCTGTTGGTGCGGCGATACTGCCCGTAGAACATCATCCGGCTCATCCAGTCGAAGTCGAATGCCAGCGCGAGCGCATGCCGCACGCGCACGTCCCGGAACATCGGCTTGCGCAGGTTCATCATGAAGCCCTGCATCTGCGCGGGGCCGTCCGGGAATTCGCCCTTCTTCAACAGCCCGTTGCGGAAGTTCTTGCCGACGTACTTGCGCGCCCACTGCGTCGAGCTGTATTCCATCCGCGCGTCGACATCGCCGGCCTTGAACGCCTCGAGCGCCGTGTACTGGTCGAGATACAGCTTGAACGACACGCGCGCGAAGCGGAACATCCCGCGCCGCGACGGCAGATTCGCGGCCCAGTAGTGCGGGTTGCGCACGTATGCGATCTGCTTGTCGTTTCTGCGCTGCTCGATCAGGTACGCGCCGCTCGCGATCGGCGGCACGTTCGCGATCTGGTCGAACGGTGGGCGCGTACCGTCGGCGCGCTGCCCCCACTTCGGCGAGAACACCGGCAGGTCGCCTGCGATCAGCGCCGCGTCGCGCTCCGCGTGCTTGAATTCGAAGCGGATCGTGTGGCTGTCGACCACCACCGCGCGCTTGATGATCGAGAACTGCGCGTTGTAGATCGGCGACGCTTGGGGGCTCGCCAGTGTGTCGAGCGAATACTTGACGTCGGCCGCGGTGATCGCGTCGCCGTTCGAGAAGCGTGCGGCCGGATTGATGTGAAACGTGGCCGACAGCCCGTCGGGCGCCACTTCGACGTCGTCGGCGATCAGCGCGTATTCGGACGCCAACTCGTCCCAGCTGCGCTGCATCAGCGTGTCGAACATCAGGTTCTTGATGTCCGGCGCGGGCGAGCCGCGGGTCAGGAAGGGGTTCAGCGAGTCGTAGCTCTGGGCCGTATCGTAGTTCTCGAAGTTGAGCGTGCCGTCATTCGGCGCGTCGGGATCCGCATAATCGAAATGCGTAAAGTTGGCCGAGTACTTGGGCTGATCGTATTGAGAGATCGCGTTGGCGGCCTCGGCGGCCGAAGGCGCGAAAGCGTTCAGCGTCGACGCCACGCACACGGCAGCTGCGATGCGAGCGATTCGCCCGCGTTGCCGGCCGGCCCGCAGCGCAAAGCGAACCGATTGCGGCGCGTGCGGCAAACGCAACGTTACAAGTCTCATCTTCTGCTTGTCCTGGGATGCGCCGGTTGGCTGCCGGCACGGATTCAGTATGGTTGTCGCAACGGCTCGACGCCGCCGGATCGCACATAACGGCGTCAGGCCGGAAAGGGCCGCTCCCGGCCGGTAAAGGGAAGCGGAGCGGCCCATCGCGTGCCATTCAAACCGATTGCAGCATCAGAACTTGTAGGTCGCGCCGATCTGCGCGAATCGACCGACATACGTGTACAGCGACGTGTCATAGCCCGTCTGGTAGCTCGCGTTCATAAAGACCGGATCGAACGGCGGCGCACGATTGAAGATGTTGTCGATGCCGGCGTAGATCGTCCAATGCTTGAAGCCGGTGTAGCTGACCATCAGGTTGAACTGACTGTACGAAGCCACGCTGTCCTGCATGTTCGGATACTGGCCCGGCGACAGGATGGCCTGGCTGTACGGTCCCGTGAACATCCACGTCAACGTCGCATTCCATTGGTTGTGGTAGTTCCAGTTCAGACTCGTATTGCCCTTCCAGCGCGGGAAGCTGCCGCCGAACGGCTCGTTCAGCGAACCGTTGTTGCCCGCGAAGTCGGTCGTCTCGCCGCCCACCGGCATCTTGAAGTGCCATACGTAGGCCCAGTCACCCGACAGCGTGAACGTACCGATCTTGGTCGACACCGATTGGCGGAAGGTCGTCTCGAAGCCGTCGGTGTCGAGCGACGACAGATTCATATACGGCAGCACCACATACGCGATGGAGCCGTTCGGGTTACGGATCACCTTCGACGGATCGTTCTGGTCGACCACCGTCTGGATGTCTTCCGTGCCGATCACGTTGTCGATGTGGATCTTGTACCAGTCGAAGCCGAAATCGGTATTGCGGGTGGGCGACAGCTGGAAGCCGATGTTGTAGTTCTTGGTGCGCTCCGGTTGCAGCTTGCTGTTACCGGCCTGCACTTCCTCGACGAGGTTGTATGCGTTCGGGTTGTTGGGATCGTTCGAATCGACCGCGCCCTGCGCGCCGTAGGTCCTCGACGAAGTGTTTTCGATCAGCGTCGGTGCGCGGAAGCCGCGGTTGTAGGAACCGTACACCGTCAGCTCGCGGATCGGCTGGAAGCGCAACGCGAAGCGCGGCGAGAATGCGCCACCGAAGTCGCTGTAGTGGTCGTAGCGACCCGACTGGCTGAACGTCAGGTTCTTCAGGATGGGAATGTCGATCTGGTAGTAGACCGCCGCGACGTTGCGCTCGCCGTTGACCGATTGCAGCGACGGCTGGACGAGCGTGCCGTTCGCGTAGTCCGCGCCTGTACCGATGTACTGGCTCTGGTGCGTGAATTGCGTACCGAGACCGAGGCCGACGTTACCCGTGGGCAACGTGAACAAGTTCGGCGTCGACAGCGTCGCATCGACAGCGTCGAGCTTCGTGATGGCCTGCGTCGACGTGCTTCCATAAAGGCCGTTCAACCCGTTCGGTGTCGACGACGGATTGGCGAAGTTGAACACGCCGTTCTGGACGATGTTCTCCAGCGCGGCCGCGTTGATCAGGTTCGAATAGTTGTTCGACACCGTGTTCTGCGAATGCGTGTAGGACGCGGTCCAATCCCAGTCGCCCACGCGCGGCGTGCTGAACGAGCCTTTCACACCCGTCGCGGCACGCCAGAAGTTCGAGCTCGTGTGCACGGACTGCGTGGCCGGGAACGAGTAGACCAGCTTGGCCGGCACGCCGAACGGGTTATACGGGTTGCTGCCCGGCACGAGGTTCGAAACCGGGTTGAGACCGCCCGTCGCCGGATCGTAGGTCTGCGTGCTGTTGCCGAGGCGGCCGACGAAATTGTTCGTGACCGTCGTATTGTTGCTTTCCCAGAGATCGGCGAACGCCTGCATCGCGTCGCTGATCTTGAAGTCGGCGTGCACCTTCGCGCTCAGGCGTTCGGTCCACGGCGACAGCGACGATGCGTACGCGGTGTTGTTTGCGCAGACCGTGCCCGGACCGTTGACCTGCGCGACGGAGGTGCCCGGCACGGCCTGGCCTCCGTTCGGACACGGGCTCAGCGGCACCTTCGCGCCGGTGGTCGGATTACGCCAGTACGACACGTTCTGGTTCGACAGGCCGCCCGGGAAATTGGAGAAGTCCTGGTTCTGCGTCGTGTCGCGATCGGCGATCGAGATGCCGTTCGACTTGTAGTAGCTGAGCGCCGCCGTCACGTTGAAGCGGTCGGCGTTCAGGTCGCCGATGCCGCCGAGGACGCTGAACTGCGTCGTGCCCTGGCCGCCTTCACCGTTTGTCGCACCACCGTAGCTGCCGCCCAGTTCAAGACCCTGAAAGTTTTTCTTCGTGATGATGTTCACCACGCCCGCGATTGCGTCCGAACCATACTGGGACACCGCGCCGGTCTTGACGATTTCGATGCGGTCGATGATGTTGAGCGGCAGCGTATTCAGGTCGAAGAACTGATCGCTGCCGTTCACGGCGAACGCATACGGCGACACCCGCATGCCGTCGATCAGCACCAGCGTGTATTTCTCGCTGAGGCCGCGCAGCGCGATACCTGCGCCGCCCGGCGCGAAGCTGTTCGTCGAACCTTCGCTCCAGCTGCTTGCCGAATTCGCCGAGGTGCTGCGCAGGTAATCAGCGACGTTGGTCTGACCGCTGTTCTGGATGTCCTTGCTCGTGATGGTCTGCACCTGGTTGAAGCCGACCTTGTCGGCCTGCCGGATCAGCGAACCCGTCACTTCGAATCGCTTGATCTGCGCGACCTTGCCTTGTCCGTTCGCGCCGGGCGCGGCAGGCGTCGCCTCGGCTGCCGCGCTCGATGCCGCGGCCCCCGTGGCAGCGACAGCGCCCGCCGTGCCGTTCGCCTGCGAAACGGTCACGGGTGCGCCGTTCGCGACCGCATCCGCGATCGATGCGGCTCCCGGCGCCGGCTGGCTCTGGGCGAACGCCGGCGGCACCAGCACGGCCGTCAACGCCAGCTCCGCCCAGACTATCCTCTTGATGGCCAACGCCAAAACTTTCTGCTTCATCTTGTTCCCTCTCGCTCGTAGTAAGACCCCACCTGCTGCACGCCGGAACTTTGTGAGTTCCTTGCGCGTCCTGGGCGCCCGTGTAACGGACCCCGCCATAGCCACCCTTTCGACTGCCACGACTCGAACGGATCGGCCTCGGGCACCCGTGCCACTCGGCATCACCGTCTCTTAACGTTTTTATTCGCAATACTTACTACATGTAATGAGCGCACTTCCTGCAATTTCCAATTCGATGGACGACGGGCAGTGAAGACGTCTGCCGGCCGTACTGCGTACTGCGTGCTGCCTTCCATCGATTGGATACTTCTTCTGCGTCGCGGCGTGCGGCGCCTGCCGCCTCCGCTAGAACAGCCTCGGCGTGCCAACCCAGACAATCACCGCCTCTTCGTCGGCCGTGTTGTGCCACGCATGCGGCACCGTCGATTCGTAATGCGCGGTATCGCCCGCGTTCAGCGTGAACGTGCAATCTTCGAGCGTCAGCGCGACCTGCCCGCGCATCACATAGACGAATTCCTCGCCCGCATGGGTCGTTATCTCGGACGGCGACTGCCCCGCCGGCATCCTGACGAGAATCGCGTCGAGCTTGCGGCCATCCACCGGGTTCGTCAGCTTGGCGAACAGGTTGGCCGAGTTCGTGAACTGGAAATACTGCAGCGCGTGCGCACGGCACACCGAACGCGCTTCTGTCGGCGTGTCGATGAAGTACTGCATCGTGACGCCCAGCGCTTGCGCGATCCGGACCAGCGACGTGATCGACGGCGTCGCGCGCCCGCGTTCGACCTGAGACAGGAACGGCTTCGAAATGCCTGCGATCCCGGCCGTCTCGTCGAGCGTGAGCTTCAGACGCTGGCGCAGCGCCCGGATCTTGTTGCCTAGCGATACGGCGACCAGAACCGACTGATCAGCGGACACAGTCATGGAAGTGCGGGGCCTCGCAGTCGAAACTGGTTTGATGTCGTCGATCCTTGACCGATGCGATGACGCGACCGGCTCGGCGGGATACCCGGCCGCGCGCTGCCGCGGGCAGCCGGCGCGCGGTGCGGCGTGGCGCCGTCGTCGCCCGCCCGCGGATGTTTCGCAAATTTGATTCGCCTTGCTAATCAACAAGATCGCCCCTTTCCATCTTCATGTCCGACCTTCGACGGCTTGTCCTTCTGCCGCGCTACGCTGCTCGTCGATCGCGTGCGTGTCGCACGCCGTCGTGCCCTTACGGCGCGCTACCGGGATGCCACCGCGATCCACAGCTTCGCCAGATCCGCCGAGCCGTCGTTACCCTTCACCGTGCGCAGCACCTGGACCGCATGCGCCTTCTGGCCCGCAACGTAGTACGCCTCGCCGAGCCGCAGCCGCGCCGCATCGGGATGCTCGAGCCCGCCCTTCGCGATCACCTGCTCCATCGTCGACAGCCCCTGCGCCGCGTGGCCCGCAAACACCAGATTCATGCCGACATCGAGCGGCGCCACCGGATTGGCTGCGTCCGCACCCGCTTGCGTACGCTTGGCAGCCAGCGCCTGCAGCCGCTTCTCGCGGTCCGCCTGCCCATCCTTGCCGAGCACGCCGGACGCGAATCCCTGGTCGATCACCTGCCTGCCTTCAGCTGGCGTTCCTGCCACCAGCGCGAGCTGCGTCATCTCCATGTAGGCGTCGGCCGTCGTCAGCGTGCCCGTCGCTCTGCGCAATCGGTAGATGTCGAGGTCGAGCGACGACAGGTAGCCGGGGCTGCCGCGAATGGCCGAGATCATGTCCGCCCAGTACGCGGGGCTCGGATGATAAGCGACCAGCATGCCGAGCGCGCTGCGATAGGCACCGGCATCCTTGCTCTTTTGCGCACAGGTCGCCAGCATCTGCAACTGCCCTTCGTCGGGCGCATGGCCGGCCTTCGCCTGTGCCTCCGTGCTGGCCTTCAACTGGCTCACGACCTGACTGCAATCGTTCGACAGGTAATACGACTGTGTGAGCAGCGTGCGCATGTCCGGATCCGTTCCGCCCGCCTTCAGGTAGCGCTGCGCGACGCGGATCGCCTGCGGATAGTTCTTCTGCTGGAAGTAGATCCCGGCGAGCACCGCCGTGGTCCGCTGCTCGTCCGCGCCCGACAGGCGCCCCGAGTTCAGGACGGTTTCGTAGGCCTGCGCGGCCACGCCGGTATCGCCGGCCGCCATCGCCGCCGCGCCGCGCGTCGCTTCCACCATGTAGGTTTCATACGGCGTGCGATTCGGCACGGCGGCCGCCTGCGCGATCTTGCCGAGCGCGTCGCGATACTTGTGCGCGCGATACAGGTCCTGCGCCGCCGCCAGCGGCTTCGCCACATCGGGCCGCAACGCGTCGGCCGCCCACGCCGGCCGGCCGAGCACGCAGGCCGCCCCGAGCGCCGTCAGCGCCATCATCCGTTTCCATCGTCGCTGGTTCATCGGTCGGCCTGTTCCGTCATTGCATGAACTGCTCGTTTCCGATCAAGCCGATCTTCGTCGCGCCCACACGCTGCGCGGACGCCAGTACGGCCGCCACGTCCTTGTACGGCGCCAGCTTGTTCGCCCGCAGATGGATCTCCGCCTGCACGGGCTCGTGCGCGACCGCCGTCAGCTTCGCCTCGAGTGCCGCGCGATCCGGCACCGGCGCGCCGTTCCACGTCGTCGTGCCGTCGAAGTCGATGTCGATCTGCACGACCTCCGGCGGCGTAGCGGGCGGCGGCGGGTTGCCCACCGGCAGATCCATCTTCACCGAATGCATCTGAATCGGGATCGTGATGATCAGCATGATCAACAGCACCAGCATCACGTCGATCAGCGGCGTGGTGTTGATGTCGACCATCACGTCCGGCTCGCTGCCGCCCCCGCCCGAAGGCACGTTCATTCCCATCGTCTGCTCCTGTCGATGCTCGCTCCGATCCCATGCGTCGCCGTCAATCGGAATCGGCGCGCATGCTGTTCCCCCGCAAGGCTAACCACCCCGCGCCGGCGGTTCCGTAATGAACGACACCTTCGCGATACCGGCCCGCTCGCACATCGTGACGACCCGGCCGATGAACTCGTAGCGCGTGTTCTGGTCGCCCCGCACGTGCACGCTCGGCTGCGGTTGCTGCTGAGACGCCCCCTTCAGCTTCGCGAGCAACGTCGACGCATCCACCAGTTGCTCGCCCCAGAAGAAATCGCCGTCGCGGTTCACCGCGATCTCGACACTTTTCGGCGTCGTCTGCAGCGGCTGCACGACCTCCTTCGGCAACTGCAGCTGGATCGTGTGCGTGACGACCGGAATCGTGATCAGGAAGATGATCAGCAGCACCAGCATCACGTCGACGAGCGGCGTCGTGTTGATGTTCGCGATCACCTCGTCGCTTTCGTCCTGCCCGACGTTCATGCCCATCGCGCGCCTCCGTCAGCCGGTCAGTTCACGAGCGACGCGGCACGCGACGGCGCGCGAGCGGCACGCTTGCCGCCGGCCAGCAGCACGGTATGCAGCTGGGCGCCGAAGTTGCGGACCCGCTCCATCACCGACTTGTTGCGCCGGACGAGGAAGTTGTAGCCGAGTACGGCAGGCACCGCGACTGCCAGGCCGATCGCCGTCATGATCAGCGCCTCGCCCACGGGGCCCGCGACCTTGTCGATCGACGCCTGGCCCGCGATCCCGATCGCCGTCAGCGCGTGATAGATGCCCCAGACAGTCCCGAACAGCCCGACGAACGGCGCGGTCGAACCGACCGTCGCCAGGAACGCGAGCCCGTCCTGCATGCGGTTCGACACGTTCGTGATCGACCGCTCGACGGACACGTCGATCCACGTGTTGCGGTCCACGGCTTCGAGCAATGCCTCCTCGTGATGCTCGCCCGCCTCGATCGCCGTTTCGGCGATGAAGCGGAACGGCGATGCCTCGTCGAGCAGCTTCGCGCCCTCCGCCAGCGAAGGCGCGCTCCAGAGTTGCGCGTCGGCGAGCTTCGCGCGGCGGTTCGCCCGCAACTGCTCGACGAACTTCGTGATCATGATGTACCAGCTGCCCATCGACATGATCACGAGCAGGATCAGCACGAAGCGCGCGACGAAGTCGCCGTTCTTCCATAGCGCGCCGAGCCCGTACGGATTCTCGACTGCTTCGGTGGCGGCAGGCGCCGGCGGCGGTGCCGGCTCGGCGGCGGAAGGCGCCTGCGCAGGCGCCGCGGCCTGTGTCGACGCATCGGATGCCGCCGCGGATCCGGTCGCTTGCGCGTAAGCGAATTGCGGTGCAACGAGCCCGTCGATCGCGGCGACGGACATCAACAGGCTTGCCGCCAGCGCGGCCAGAGAACGCTTGGTCATAACCCACTCCGATTCTTTCGTATAACTTATGATTAAATTTCAGGCCGGTTTTCTCCGGTCCGGCTCCCGCCGGACCGCCCACTGCATCAATTCAGGTTGAACGAGAACGGCACCTGCACCCGTACTGCCTGGCCTTGCGCCACGCATTTGAACCGCTTCACGGTGTTGTAGGCGGCACGATCGAGCACGGGGTCGGCCGACTGGGCCACGCGTTCGTTCGTGATGTTCCCTTCCGCATCCACGACGAACTCGATCGTCACGTCACCGGTGATGTTGTTTTCCTGCGCTTCCTTCGGGTACTGCATCGATGCGCGGATCGTGTCCGAATTCGGGCAGACGACGCCCACTTCGTGACTGACCGGCTTGGCAGGTGCGGGCGGTGCGATGACGGGCGCTTGCACGGCCGGCGCGGACTGCACTGGTGCCGACTGATGCGTGATCGTCGCCTGCGGCGGCGCTTGCACCGGCACTTCAGGCGGCGGCACGAACGGCGGCGGCGGGGGCGCGAACTTCGGCGGCGGAAGCTTGACGACCGGCATCGGCGGGGGCGGCGGCGGTTTCACCGGCTCGATGATGCGGGTTTCGATTGGATGCTGGATCACCTGCACGACTTTCGTCGCGAGGCCGTTGAGCAATGCGTAGATCAGCACTGCGTGCAACAGGAGAACGACTGCGATGCCGCCGAAACGGCGCACCGGATTCTGCTGCTTCTTGCCGAATTCCCGCGGACGCCCGAGCGTGGCAAGCCCGCTGTTCGAAGCAATCAGATGCTTTTCGACTTTCATGCCCACTATCCATCCCCCAAGCGAATCGCCCAGTTTCACGATGATGGCCGGCCCCGGAACCGGGTCGGTTCCGTCGCCGCCTCAACGCGAAATCTAATTTTTAATGCAATTTGCAATCCGAATCGAAAGCATCGATTTCGGATCCGAATTCATTCAATTTCAAGGAATCGTTTCAACCGCCACGGGATAGCCGCCTTATCCGGCATCCACCCCGCACCAGCGTTCAGGCAATTGTCAGCTGCGTCGACACAGGCACGTTCGCGCATGACGATCGGACCGTCGCTACACCCCGATGGCAGCGTGGCCGTGCGTCTTGGGTGCAGACGATAGCAAGGAAAAAATCTGGCCGTCAAACTTTTTTTGATGCCCGAATACAAAGTTTGGAGGACTTGCTCGAATAACGAGTCAGGAGGCTTCACGAAACATTTTTTATTGATTCTGTAATTAATTTGTATGGTTATCGCACTCATTCGGTGCTTATGGCCAATAATCGCCAATTTAGTGCGATGCACCGAATCGACGCGGATTTAATGAAGCGTTATCGGATACGTCTCATTGTCTCCTGCATGGATGGAAGCCTATCGACCGTTGTTATGCGGGGCTACGGATTTTCAAAACAATACTCGGACGAATCCAATTAACTTATTCGTAATCGACTACAAATCAAAATAGTGACATTCAAGATGACTATCAAATATGCACGATGATCTGCATGCCGAATCTATTTTCTGATTCCGGGCACGACTGCGTCTACGAGAACTCGTTGGCCGACTGTCTGCGCGTACGGGCGTCTCTTACTTCATGGAGCGATGTGAACGCTCCATCAACGCGCATTCGGCGTCGCTGCTCACGTCCCAATCCTGGAACAAGCGATTACGGACAAATCCGGCGGGGGAAGCACCAAGCGGTGCTCGAGGCGATGCCGCAGAGACCGGACCGCCAGTTCGGTGCCATGACGACGATGCACAGTCGAACACGGGTTCGGCGCACGCAAACACCCGATGGGTGCGATTCACTTCCACACACTCAGGCGTTGCCGCGGCGCGACAGAAATGTGCATGCACGTACGGGCATACACGTCCCCAAGCGCGTCATCAGGATCGTGAGGTTGAGCGAGGCGATGTGAGCAATCGGATACCCGCTCGACCGTGCCGAGCGCAACGGGGATCATGCGACCATGATCGCGAGCTCATCCGCATACGCATTCAACCGATCCCCTACCTGCACCTTCAGGACATCGATGAACCGTTTGATTTTCGCGTCGACGAATTGACGGGACGAGTACACCGCATATACGTTGCGCTGCGCGGTGTGAAATTCCGGCAGGACGCGAACGAGCGATCCTTTGCGCAGATCGTCGATTGCCGAGAAGGCAGCGATCAATCCAATTCCCGCGCCCTCCCGCAGTACCGTGGACATCGCATCCATGTCATTCACACTGAAGTGCGATCCCGTTGGACGATACACCGCCTCGCCTGCTCTGCCTTGCAGATGCCATTCGTCCGGCGCGTAATCGACCGTGCTCAGAAGCACACATGTGTGACCGACGAGGTCTTCCACACACTCGGGAGCCGGATGCCGTGCCAGATAGTCGGGCGACGCCGCGAGAATGCAATGACTGGTTCCGATCTTCTGGCTCACGTACGCCGAGTCGGGCAGCGTGCGCGCGATCACGATCGCCACGTCGAGTTGCTCTTCGAGCAGATTCGGCATCCGCTGCGACAGCATGAGATCGACCGATACTTCCGGATATGCGCTCCGATAGGCAAGCACGGCTTGCGAAACGAGTTGGCGCCCCAATCCCGGCACCGCATGCACGCGTAATAGACCACGCGGCTCCAGCAGCGCATCGCGTGCTTCCGCTTCCGCCCGTTCGATGTCCGAGAGGATCGCAACACTGCGTTCGTAAAAACGTCGCCCCGCGTCGGTAACGACGAGCCGTCGCGTCGAGCGCTGTAGCAACCGCGTGTTGAGATTGTCTTCGAGGACAGATACCGCTCGAGAAATGTTGCCGACCGTCGTATCGAGGTGGTTTGCGACAGCCGTGAAACTGCCCATCTCGACCACTTTCACAAACACCGACATGGTGTGCACCTTGTCCATTAGTCACCCTCGCTTTGAATTTTTCGTCGAATCGCTGCGTTTCGGCCCGCGCGAGTCTGTGATCATAGGTTCCGCACCTGTTTCGTGCAGTCAGCGAGCAGCGTCGTGTCGTTTTTTTTGCATCCTTTCATTCATCTTTCATTTTGGCGGCGGATTTTCCCTCCAGAGACAAGATTCATTCTTGCCGGGCCATCTAAGTTGCCGCCTGCTTCACGCCTAGACTTGGTCCCGAAGTCAGGCAGTCGGAACGTAGACGTTTCAATCCTGAGCTCCGTCCGCCATGGTCGATGATCCAGACACGGCGTAGCGCAGGCTCCCTATCCGGCTCTAGACGAACCCGCATCAAATCGCAATCCTAACCATAAAGGCTAAACCATGGACATCACATACGACGCGCTTCATGTCTTCATCGATGGCGAATGGATCGGCGCGAGCGAACGCGAAACGGCGCCCGTGATCAATCCCGCCACGCAAATCCAGATCGGGCGCGTTCCACTGGCGACGGCAGCGGACCTCGATCGCGCCCTCCAGGCTGCGGTACCGGCGTTCGATGTCTGGCGCAACACCGTGCCGGCCGAACGTGCGCGCATTCTGAAGCGCGCGGCGGAACTAATGCGCGAGCGCGCCGAGCACATTGCTACCGTGATGACGCTGGAGGAAGGGAAACCGCTGGCAGAAAGCCGCGACGAAGTCCTGCGCGCCGCCGACTATTTCGAATGGTTCGCCGAAGAGGCGCGTCGCATCGACGGCCGCGTGGTGCCATCCAACCGTCCGGGCGTGCAACAGCTCGTGAAGAAACAGGCGATCGGGCCCGTCGCCGCATTCACGCCGTGGAATTTTCCGGCGATCACCCCGGCGCGCAAGCTCTCCGCCGCACTCGCCGCCGGATGCAGTGTCATCATCAAACCCGGCGAGGAAAGCCCCGCAACGGCGCTCGCGTTGGCACGCGCACTGGACGACGCCGGCTTGCCGAAGGGCGTGCTTCAAGTCGTGTTCGGCGTGCCCGACCAGGTGTCTACGCAACTGATCGCTTCCCCGGTAATCCGGAAGGTCACGTTCACGGGCTCGGTGCCGATCGGCCGTCTGTTGTCGGCGCGCGCAGCCGAAGGCGTCAAACCCATCACGCTTGAGCTGGGCGGCCACGGGCCCGTCCTCGTATTCAACGATGCCGACGTCGAAAAGGCTGCGGTCGAAGGCGCGGCGAATCGCTTTCGCGGCACCGGCCAGGTCTGCATCTCGTCGACGCGCTTCCTGATCCAACGCGAAGTCTACGACGAGTTCGTCGGTCACTTCGTACGTGCGACGAGCGCGCTCAAGGTCGGGAACGGCATGGATGCCGGCACGCAGGTCGGGCCGCTGGCGAACCCGCGCCAGCTTGCCAAGATGGAGGAACTCATCGCCGACGCGGTGGAGCGTGGCGCAACGATTCTGGCCGGCGGAAAGCGCATCGAAGGCGAGGGATATTTCTTCGAGCCAACGGTCCTCGCAGACGTACCGAAGGACGCGCGTGTGATGCACGAAGAACCGTTCGGCCCGATCGCGGTGCTGATGCGCTTCGATGCCCTTGCCGACGGCCTCGCCGAAGCGAACCGGTTGCCGTACGGGCTCTCTGCCTATGCGTTCACAAGCAGTGCGCGTACGGCCATCGATGCAGCGGACGGCCTCGAAGCCGGCATGATCGGCATCAACCAGTACCGCATCGTTTCGACCGAACTGCCGTTTGGCGGCATGAAGGAAAGCGGCCACGGCTCGGAAGGCGGCACCGAGGGCATCGAGTACTACCTCACGCACAAGTTCATCAGCCAGGCTTGAAAGGAGATCGCCATGTCTCATACGCATTTCGATAGTCCGCGCGAAGCCGCGCGTGCGTTCACGCCGACGCTCTCGGCATTCATCGACGACACGCTCTATCCGCGGATCTGGAGCGATCCGACGCTCTCGCCGCGCGACCGCAGCCTCGTGACTGTTGCCGCGCTGATCGCGGGAGGCCATCTCGACGAGTTGCCGGCGCACCTGCGCCGCGCGTTGACGAACGGCGTAACCCGTGAAGAGTTGTCAGCGGCAATCACTCACCTCGCGTTCTATGCCGGGTTTCCCGCCGCAATCTCCGCATCCGCCACGGCGCAGGCAACGCTCGGCGCCCATCCTCAGCCCGACGATCTCGCCGGCAATGCATCTACGACGCAGGAAGGTTTGAAATGAAAGCCATCACATTCAAGGAATTCGGCGATGCCGAGGTGCTCCAACTGGCCGAGGTCGCGGCTCCTGAAGTTCGGCCCGACGATCTACTGGTACGCGTCCATGCCGCGGGTGTGAATCGCGCCGATCTGACCCATCGGCGTGGCGGATACGGCCGGCCGAACTTCGGCGACTCGACGATCATGGGTCTCGAAATCGCCGGCGAGGTGATCGAGACCGGATCTTCCGTGCAGGGTTACAAGGTCGGTGATCGTGTCATGGGCGTCGTGGGCGGCGGGGCCTACGCAGAACGGGCGCGCATTGACTGGAGAATGGCGATGCCCATTCCGGCAACGCTCGACTATGTGCATGCGGCCGCCATACCGGAAGTGTTCGTCACTGCGCACGAAGCGTTGTTGCATCTGGGCCGCTTGCAGCGCGGCGATGCGGTGCTGATCCACGCAGCGGCGGGCGGGGTGGGTTCCGCAGCGGTCCAGCTGGCCTATGCAACCGGCGCGACGATTTTCGCAACGGCCGAAGCCTCGAAGCTGGAACGGATCGTTCAACTGGGTGTGGACCATGCGATCGACTACAAGACGCAGGACTTTTCGGAAGTCGTCGCAAGCAGGACGGGCAAACGTGGTGTCGATGTGGTCATCGACTTCGTGGGCGCACCGTATTTTTCCCGGAACGTCGCGTCATTGGCAAACGGCGGCCGGCTGGTGCAGGTCGGGATACTCGGCGGCGGCGGTGACGTCAGCGTGAGCCTCGAACAGATCCTGTACCGTCATCTGCAAATCATCGGCACGGTGATGAAGTCGCGCGACCAGAGCGAGAAACACGCGATGGTTCGGCGGTTTCGCGAACATTGGCTGGACCGCTTTGCGGGAGGCGCGGGTCTGGAGCCGGTCGTCGACAGCGTGTTTCCGCTCGCAGACGCCGCGGCCGCCCATCGACGGATGGAGTCTGCTGTGAACGTAGGAAAGATCATCCTGACGATGAGCGAAGATAGCTGACGTAGGGCCGATTCGCGTCGCGGCCCATGTACGAAGCTGGTTGATGGCAGTCAGGCGGACGGGAGCGCGTTGCTCATGGCCGGAAATAAAACCATTCGCGACGACGGGCCGGCAGCGCCGATGGTGCATGTCGCGGCTTCCCGCACCCGAATCGAACGTCCCGCACGTACCGGAACGGTATCGCTCCCTCGCAGCTTTCCGGCACGACGCTCAGAACAACACGCTCGAGGCGGTATCCGGATCCTCCGGCGTGAAGACTACCCCACCGTCGCCGGATTCGTCGCGCATCCGGCGAGGTTCGGTCTCGTCGAGCAGAGGCACCCCGCCGCACTCATGGAATTCCGCGTGCGGAGACGCCGTCTCGATCGGCAAATCCGGCCGCCGCCGGGCCATTCTGATTTTCGAAGTCATGACATCCTCCGTACATCGGCAATCGTATCGTCGCGCGACCTCGCTCACGCGCGATCGGCGGCCTCGTGCAGCGGTTCCGCGCCCTCGCACACCTCGTCCGCAGGCTGCGGCGCATCGACCCGCTTGCGAAACAATCGGGACGTCACCCACAGCACCCACGCGCCCGGACCGCTGAGCATCACAGCCATGAACAACAGGATGTGCTGGATGCCTAGCACCGGCCCCACGCTCGCGGTCAACACGCCCGCGAGCGGATACGAGAGCCCGTTGATCAGATAGAACGGCCCGATCACTTTGCCGAGGTGCTCGCGCTCGATCGCACGTACGCGCAATGTCCGGTTGAACACGTTGTACCAAGCAGCCCCCGCCATCGCGCCGAGAAACGCGATCACATAAACCCAGACACCCTGCGCCAATCCCATGCATACGAGCCCGGTGCACATCAGCGCGAAGCCGCCTGCACCGAGCCGATAGATGCTCCAACTGCGGGTCAGCTTCGGAATCAGCAACAGGTTCAGCAGCCCGAGCACGCCCGCGCCAGTGTTCATCAAGCCGAATACACTGTCGGATGCGCGGAACACGCCCGTGACGAGATATGCGTTCGCGCTCGCCGCGATCGCAAACGCGAGGTTGATGGCGAAGTTCACCAACGCAAGCAACACAACCGGCCGGTTCGCGATCAGCAATCGCCATCCCAGAACCAGGTCGTGCCGGACCCGACCGTGAGCGGTGCCGCGCGGGCTCGCCGGAAGTTCGCGCCAGCACCACGCGGCCAGCGCGAATCCGGCCGCCGCGACGAGCAGGAGCGGGAGCTTACCCAGCCATTGCGCCAGCCCCGCCGCAAGGGCTGGACCGAGGGCCATCGCGAGCAATTCGACGTTCTGCACCAACGACTGCAAATCCGACAGCTTGCCGCCGTCCGCTAGCATCGGCACCGTCTTTTCCACCGACATCCGCACCGGCGCGATCAGCAGCGACAGGAAGACGCTGTTGACCATCAGCGCAATGATCGTGGCCGACGGCATCGCGAAGCAGGCTGCCACGGCAATCGTCAGGCAGGTCATCCGGACGCGATTTGCATACCGGAACAACCGGCGGCCGCCGAGTCGGTCCGCGAACAAGCCGGCGAACGGATAAGCGATCAACGCCGGCACCCATTCGACTGCATATGCAATGCCCGAATACGCGAGGCTTCCGGTCCGCTGATAAATGAGAAGCGGCACCGCAAACAGCACCGTCTGCTCGGCGATCAATCCAAGCATCAGTCCCGACGCGAACCAGCGCAGCGAAGCGGAGCGCGATTCACCGATCAATCGCCACCTCCATGCTCGAGGCGCTCACGTCGCGACGGAACCCTGGCCGCCGTCCTGACCGATGAACACCACACGTTTCACTCGCCTCTGATCCATCATTTCGTATCACTTATCTATATCCTTGATTTTAGATTCCTGACCGGCTTTCCGATCTGGTGCGGCCGAGCCGCGCCAGTCGCGCAACATCGTGTGATCATCAGATGACGAGCGCTGCCTTGTCTTCGCTCCCGGCCGTCCGCGCTTCATACTGGCGAATCAGGGGCAGCACGTGGTGACAGAATCGCCGCATCTCTCCACGCGTCGGCCAGCCGGACAGGATGAATTCGCTGACACCGGCCTGCTTGTATTCGAGCAGATACCGTGCGACCTCGTCGTAGCTGCCCACCACACACAGGGCCGGGCCTCCGCGATAGGCGACGGCGCCCGTCCACAGCATCGGTGACAACCAGCCACCGGACGCCTGCTCGGCAAGATCGAACGACTTTTTCACCGCCTCCGAATCGCACGTCTTCACGAATGCCTGAACCTGCTGACGATGGGCTTCATCCGAGTTCGCCATCATGGCGGCCACTTCTGCATGTGCCTCTTCCCGCGTTTCGCGAGCCAGCACGTGCATGCGGATGCCGACGCTGCGCCCGGCCTCCAGGAGCTCACGAGCAGCGACCGCGATGCCCTCCGGCGTGTCGCCGTAACGCAGCCAGCAGTCCCCCGATTCGATGGTGATGCGCTTGGCCAACGCGGACGCGCCGCTCAGATAGATTCGCGGTCGCTCGCCGTCCTTGAATGGCAGGCCGAGGCGCGCGCCGTCGAACCGGTAGTGGGTGCCGTCATGCGACACCGGCGTCTCGCCGCGCCAGAACCGATGCAGCACACCGAGATATTCGGACGTGCGCTCGTAGCGCGCGTCGTGCGCCAGATAGTCGCCGTAGTACGCCTGTTCCTCCGGAGAAATGCCGGCGACGATGTTCAGCGAGATCCGTTTGTTCGACATCCACGACAGCGTATTGACTGCCTGCGCGAATAGCGTCGGCGGCAGCAGTCCCGGGCGATAGGCCAGCATGAACGACAGTCTGCGCGTCTCGCGCGCGAGTGCGCCGATCAGCGGCAACGGCTCCGGCAGATGGAAACCGATTCCCATCAGCAGCGTATCGATCTGCATGTCCTCCGCTTCCTGCGCAAAGTCCACCAGACCGTCGAGATCGAGTTCATTCGCGAGGTCCCGCTCGGACGCCTTAGTATTGCCCGCTCCGCGCGGCGCGCACCAATGAATCTTCAGGGGTTGAAATACCCGCATCGTCGCCTCTCCCGATAGTCGAATCCGGCCTGTTGCCGTAGTGACCTTCAGCTTAGGAGTCGAGCAACGAATCGAGCAAGCCCGCACCGCGCCGACGAAGAAACTTTGACGGCACACCAATTTTTTGATCCATCGCTGACATTTACCGGCCGCAATAAGTTCTCACGAATGCGCTGCGATCCGTCGCGCTCGCCTACTCTCGTCAACACGTCGAGGCCGATATCGAAGACGTATCGCGATTCCGCACGAATATGTGCCGGCCGACATTCCCGTGTGTCATTGCTGTTGCATCCGTTCTCGCATCACCGCCCTCCGGCGCGACACGACGCGGCCGGCGACGGTCACGAATGTTCATCGAAGAAAATGGAGCCACGCTGATGTTGAACCTGAGAAACAAACGCGTCGTCGTCTTCGCCGAGGGCTGCTTCGGCCCTGTGACAAGCAAGGTGGCGACCTCTTACCTGCGCTATCGCCACAGCGAATGCGTCGCCGTCGTCGACAGCCGTTGTGCCGGAAAGGACGTGGGCGAGGTACTCGGATACGGCCACGGCATCCCGGTGCTCGACTCGCTGGAATCGGCATTGCAGTTCGATCCGGACATTTTCCTGATCGGTGTGGGCCTGTTCTCCAACGCATTGCCCGATGCATGGCGCGCGCAGATAGCGCTCGCACTCGCCCGCGGGCTCGACGTCGTCAGCGGTCTGCATTTCCGAATTGCGACCGATCCTGATTTCGCCGCACTTGCGTCGGAATCCGGCGCACGGATCTGGGATACGAAAGAGCCGCCCGATACGCTCGCGACCAGTGAAGGCAAGCTCGACGCGCTCGATCGCTTCATCGTCCATACCGTCGGCACCGATTGCCGGGTTGGCAAGAAAACCACCGCCATCGAGATCGCGGAAGCTGCACGACGACGAGGCATCAACGCAGGTTTCGTCGCTACCGGCCAGAGCGGTATCTATATTAGCGGCGCCGGTGTCGCGATCGATGCCGTCCCGTCCGACTTCGTCGCGGGTGTCACCGAATCGCTCGTACTCGAATCGGCGCGTCACCACGACTGGATCGTCGTCGAGGGACAGGGATCGATTTCCCATCCCGCCTACAGCGGCGTCACGCTGGGCCTGCTTCACGGTGCCATGCCGCAGGCCCTCGTGCTGTGCCACGAGGCGGGCCTTGCACATCACAAGGGCTGGGCGCATGCGCCGCTGCGTCCGCTACCCGAACTCGTCACGCTGTATGAACAGCTTGGCTCGTTTCTGCGACCGGCGAAGGTGGTCGGCGTCAGCGTCCATACAGGTGCGCTTCCAGCCGAGCAAGCCGCGCGCGCCATCGAGGAGATCGAATGGGAAACGGGCCTGCCTGCCGTCGACGTCATCCGCTCGGGTGCTGACCGACTCGTGGACGCACTGAGCGTCCACGACCGGACCCTTCAACGCCTGGCGGCCTGACCGGCCGCCGGCTTTCGTCGTCCCGCCTGCATCGTCGCGCCATCGTCAAACACAGGAAGCGATTCAAATGACCGAACAGTCCAGCCTGCTCCATGTCGAACCCATCCACTCGCTCAAGGGTTACGCCGTCACCCCTTCGTCCAAGCCCGAGACCCAGCGCGCGATACTCGCCGCGACTCTCGCCGACGGCACGTCGATCGTCCACAACGATCTGCGCTGTGTCGAGACCAGCGCGATGAAGCAAGCATGCCGCGCACTCGGCGCGCGCATCGACGAACACGCCGGATACCTCGAGATCCGCGGTGTCGGCCGCGCGCTGCATCTGGGCCAGCGCGTCGTCGACGCGATCGGCTCGGGGCTCGTGTTTCGCACGTTCACCGCGTTGACGAGTTTCGCCGACTCGCCTGCCATCATTACCGGCGACACCATTCTGCGCACGCGGGTGATGAAGCCGTTGTTCGACGCACTCGAGGAACTCGGCGCGCGTATCGAATGCATCGGCGAGGCCGGCAAGGCGCCGGTCGTCAACTGGGGAGGCGGGTTGCGCGGCGGACGCTGCACGGTCCCTGGCAACGTAAGTTCGCAGTTCATCACCGCAATCCTGTTCGCCGCGCCGCTCGCCGACAAGCCGGTCGAAATCGCGATCGAAGGCGAATTGCTGTCGATTTCCTACATCCGCCAGACGATCGCGACGTTGCGCCATTCGGGAATCCAGGTTGACGTTACCGACGACTTCTCGCTGATCCGCGTCCAGCCGGGCAACTATCAAGCCGCGGACTACCGGATCGGCGGGGACTACACATCGTCGTCGTACCTGATCGGCGCCGCCGCGCTGTTCCCCGGCACCTTCGTGCTGGGCAACCTCGGCAGCGAGAGCCTGCAGGGCGAGCGCGCAATCATCGATGTCGTACAGGCGCTCGGCCTCTCCGTCCATTTCGACGACACGCGCAATGAGCTGACGCTCGTCAATTCCCACTCCCAGCTCACCGGCGACTACGAATTCGACGCCAGCGATTTCCCGAACATCGTACCGACGCTCGCCGCGATCGGCGCCTACGTGAAAGGAACGTTCCGCGTGGTCGGCGGCTCGATCACGCGGCTGCACAAGTCGCCTCGCATCAAGGCGATGGTTAGCGAGCTGGGCAAGATGGGCGTCGACATCAAGGGCCTCTTCAGGGACGGCGTCTACGACGGCTTCGAGATCCGCGGCACCGGCGAGCCTTATCCGGGCGGCGTCGACCTGTCGAGCTGGGGCGACCACCGGATCTTCATGTCGCTGTTCATCGCATCGCTGCGTGCGCGCCAGCCGAACCGGCTCGAGGGTTACCGCGACGTGAACTGCTCGTTCCCCGACTTCTTCACGCAGTTCGAGCATCTCGGCGCCGCCTATCGCGAAGTCGGGACCGGCGCGTCGCACGACGACGAGCGTTCGCTACTGCAGGCGGTCTGATCCCAACGGAGAATTGTCATGCTTACCAACCAGCAACTGGCGTTCTATGTGGAACATGGTTATCTCGTGATCGAAAAACTCTTCGATACCGACGAGGTTGCTCGCTCGCCGCGATCGACACGCTGCTGTCGCCCGCCAATCCCGAGAAGCCGTATGAATTCGAACCCGAGGACGGCGCAACCGTGCGCCGGATCTGGTCGCCGACGCAAAAGCATCCCGCATTCAAGGACATGGCGACTGCCCCGCGCCTGCTCGACTGCATCGAAGGGCTGATTGGCAAGAACGTGCTGTTCCACTACAGCAAGCTCAACATGAAGGGACCGAAAGTCGGCAGTGTCGTCGAATGGCACCAGGACTTCTCCTACTATCCGCACACCAACGCCGATCTCGTCACCGCGCTGATCTTTCTCGACGATGCAAGCGAAGCGAACGGCTGCCTGCGCGTCGTACCCGGGTCGCACCGGCGCGGCCTGCTGTCACACGAGGTCGATGGATTCTTCCGCGGCAAGGTCCACGACGTCGATGAAGCTCGGGCGGTCAGCATCGAGGTGCCTGCCGGCAGCGTCCTGTTCCTGCACTGCCTGACGCTCCATGCATCGGCGCGCAACGTATCGCAGCTGCCGCGCCGCACGTTCCTGCCCGCCTATCGGGCGGCCGATGCATTCCCGATTTACTTCGGACCGCACGCCGCACACAACGAACCGGGTGTCGAACTGTTGCGTGGACAACGTTCGAAAGTCGCGCGGGTCGACCAGGGCACGCATCTGCTGCCGCTCGCCGAACGCGAATTCGGGTCCCTGTACGAGGTGCAGGAAGGTTCTCACCTGCGCAAGGCACTGACGACCATGAAAACGTCCGGCTACGCAGTGACGGCAGCCTCGGGACGCTGAACACGGGAGATCCGATGGACTGGAACGCCTTTTTGGTTCCGGCGCTGCGCGGGCTTGCTCCGTACCGGCCGGGCATCACCGAGGAAAAACTGCGAGCAGAGCGAGGCTTGCACGAGATCCACAAGTTCTCGAGCAACGAGTCGCCGTTCCCGCCGCCGCCCGGAGTGCTCGCCGCGATGCAACGCGCGCTCGAGCAATCGAACCGCTATCCGGACAGCGGCGCGCTGCTCGACAAGCTTGCCCGGCACCAGCGGGTTCCGGCCGACATGCTGGCGCTCGGAAACGGCTCGATCGACGTCATCGCATCGCTGGTCCAGGCGTTCGTTCCGGCCGACCGCAACGTCGTGCTGTCCGAGTACGGCTACTGTGCGTATCCGCCGTTCGTCACCACCCAGAGCGCTGCGCTGCGCATCGCGGCAAGCGGGCCGGATTTCGGTCACGACGTCGATCGACTACTCGAACAGGTCGACTCGAACACGCGCATGCTGATCGTTGACAGTCCGACCAACCTATCCGGCCGCTCGCTCACGGCCGCGCAACTTGAGCATCTGATCGCACAGCTCCCGTCCAACGTGCTGCTCGTGCTCGACGAGGCCTACGCGGAATTCGCGGACGACGACGCGCCGCGCGATACCGGGCAGTTGCCGCTATCGCATCCGAACGTCGTCGTCACGCGCACATTCTCGAAAGCATACGGTCTCGCGGGGTTGCGCATCGGATACGCAATCGCCGCTGCGGGCCTGATCGACGCACTGTCGCGGATCCGACCGCCCTTTCCGGTCAGCCGCGTCGCGTTGGCGGGCGCCACGGCGGCGCTCGACGACGAAGCGCATCTGGCCCGTGTGGTCGAGACGACCGCGCGAGGCCGGGCACGTCTCGCTGCTGACCTGCGCACGCTCGGCGCGACGGTCGTCGACAGTTCCGCCAATTTCGTGCTCGCCGACTTCGGTCCGCACGCGGCGCATATCTACGATGCGCTGCTGTCGCACGGCTTCATCACGCGGCAGATGTCTGCCTATCGACTGCCGACGCATCTGCGCATCGCGATCGGCACGCCGGACGAGATCGACCGGCTGGTCGATCTCGTGCGTCGACTCGTCGGGGCACGGACCGGATCGGACGCCAATGGAGTACTCGCATGAACATTCTCATCATCAACAATCTCGCGCAATTCCCGGGCACCGGGCGGTGGGATTTCGACCTGGTGCGCTACGACGAATTCGTCGATCACAGGCAGCATCGGGTCAGCTATCTCGTCAACCGTCGCGGCCGCTCCGCCGTGACCGCCTCTGCCGACAGCTACCGGCTCTATGAGCTCGACCGGCTGGACGACATCGCCGCCTACCGCACGGTCATCGCCGAAATCGTCGGCGCGAGCGGCCCGATCGACCGACTTATCGTCTTTTCGGAGTCGCTTCAGGATCTGGCCGCGCAATTGCGCGCCGAGTTCGATATTCCAGGCAAGAAGCCGGATGAGAACCGGCTGGGACGCGACAAGCTATTGATGAAGCAGAAGGTTCAGGAAGCCGGGCTGCGCACGCCGCGCTACCGGTCCGTGACGTCGACGGAGGTGAGCAGCGCACTCACGTTTGCCGAACATACGGGCTACCCGCTGATCCTGAAGCCGATCGACGGCCAGTCGAGCCACGGTGTGCAGAAAATCTGCGATGCGGTGCAACTGCGCACCGCGATCGCCAACCTGCCGTCCGGCGGCGAGTGGGATCTTGAGGAGTTCGTGGCCGGTACGTTGATGCACGTCGACGGACTCGTCGATCGAAACGGTAACGTAACGCTCGTCGTACCGTCTCGCTACGTCAACACCTGCCTCGATTTCACGGCCGGCGCACCGCTCGGCGCGATCATGCTGGAGCCAGGCACCGCGCTGCACGCCTACGTATCGAAGTTCGCGACTCAATGCGTGACGGCGATCGGACTGCGCGCGTGCCCGTTTCACCTGGAACTCTTCCATACCACCGACGACGAGCTGGTTTTTCTGGAGGTCGGTGCCCGCGTCGGCGGTGCCGACGTGCCGTCGATGATTCACCGCGCGACCGGCATCAACCTGTTTCGCGAGTGGGTCAACATGAGTCTCGACCAACCCGCACAGCTGTATGCACCGACCGGGTCGGTGGGGGCGTGGCTGATGTTCCCGCGGCCGACCTGCCTGCCGCAGCGCGTGCGATCCGTCACGCGGTTCGACGGACGGCTCGACAGTCTGTATCGGCAGCTGGTACCGAACGACGGACAGCTGATCGAGCACGAGGATGGCTATTGCTCGCTCCAGTCCGGCCGCTTTCTGTTCGACTCGCCCTCCGGTACGCAGGTCGCGCGCGATGTCGCGCACGTTCTGGAAGCCTTCCGCATCGAAACCACCCAACCGTGAGCTCCGGATCATGAGTACGCCCGCCCTGCTTCTTTTCGCGCATCAGGCCCGCTCTTACGCAGCGCTGGTTCGCACATATACGGAGCGCCTGGGCATCGCGCTCGTCATCCTCAGTTCGCGCGCTCGCGATCCGCGCGACCTCGAACAGATTTCCGCCGTGGGTGCCGCCCGGCTCTGGCACGTCGACGACGATTATCTGAACGATGTGCACGTCGAGGAGACGATGGCGGAGGCACGGGCCGAGGGCTTCGCGATCGTCGCGACGCTCGCCACATTCGAAGGCTACCGATTACTGATGGCGCGCGCCAATCGCCTGCTGGGCGCCACGGATGCCGATCCCGACGCGCTGCGCGTCTGTATGGACAAATTGCAGTGCCGCACGCAACTCAACGAGCTCGGCCTGAGCGGCGCACGCACTACGCTGCTCGACCATGAGACGCTCCCCGCGCTGCTTGCGAGCGGTCGATCATTGTTCATCAAACCACGTCGCGGCGCCGGTTCGTTCGCCTGCTTCCGGCTCGATGCCGGCTTGACGCTTGCCCGCCTCGACGCGCTGCGCGAGCAGATGCGTGCCGACCTTGCGTTTCGGGCGATCTTCGACGGGCAGTTCGATTTCATCGCCGAGGATTACATCCGCGGCGACGAGTATAGCTTCGAAGTCATCGCGGCCGATGCCCGCAGCTACGTCATCGGCGTACACGCGAAATACCTCGACGACGCCACCGGCACGACGCTCGAGATGGGCAACTCGCTGCCAGCACCCGCCCTGTCCGACGCGCAGCAGCGCGAAGGCGAGCAGTTCATCGAGCAATGCCTCGCCGCACTGCGCCTCAGCGACGGGTGCTACCACATCGAGACCCGCTTCGACGGGCGAGCCGGCCGGTGGGACATCATCGAGATCAACGCTCGCATGGGCGGCGCCCTGATCAATCAGAGCGTCGGCGTGTTCACCGGCGGCATCTCGATGCTGGAGCTTTGGGTGCAAGCACTCTGTACCGAACGAACCGCCGCCGGCGCGTGGCACCGGCGCCTGGACGCGCTGCGCGAAAGCACGCGGCGGCGGGCGGGCACGCTCAGCGACGGCACCGTGTTCTTCAGCCGATACGGCGAACGCAATCGCACGCTCGAAATGCTGTCGATCGACCGGCTGACGCCCGCGCCGGACATCGTCGACATGCCGGTCCGGCCTCACACCCGTCTACCCGATTCCGAACGCGGCATCTTCATCCTGAACGCGCTTTGGAAGGTGCCCGTGTCCGACATCGCGACCCAGGTGCGCGCGCTCTCGGCGATGCTCGACGCGCAGCTCGTCGTTCGCTATTCCGACTCAGCAGTTACCGATGCAGAACCCACACCCCAGGAGAAATCATGAATCGCGTCCAGCATTGCGGCATCGACCATCCGATTCCCTTCTACTCGCTCGCAGACGGCGAAGCTGTCCGTAATCGACTCGATCGCTATCTCGACAAGAAAATGGCCGAATGGGCGGCAACCGTCCCCTACGCGAGCCATCTCGAAGGCAGCAAGCTCGATAGCCAGTGGTATCGCCGTCATACCATCGAGCACGTCTGGCGCATTCGTCTCAGCCGCTCCGCGCACGCCAAGGCTCTCCACGCGATCACGAAGATCTCTCCCGAGGCCGCGCAGCTGTATGCGGAATACCAGGCCGAGGAAATGAATCACGACACGCTGTTCAGGCAAGACTGCAAGGCACTCGGCGTAACCGACGAGGAGTTGTACGCGACCGAGCCATTCCTCGCGACGAGGCTGCTGCAGGGGTTTTTCTACTTCATCGCCGAACACGAGCATCCGATCGGCGTGGTCGCGTCCAGCTACCTGGTCGAATACACGACCGCGAAGCTCACGCCCCGCCAGATCAAGTCGATGAAGGAGACGCTCGGTGAGGACAAGATCAAGGGGCAACTCGCGCACATCAATACGGACGTCGGAGACGATCACGCGGGCGAGATGTGGCGCATCCTGCGCTACCTGATTCGCGAGGAGGCGGACGTCGACAAAGTGCTGCGCTATTTCGACGACATCCAGACCATTCTCGCGCTGTATTTCCGCGAGCTCTTCGAGGCCACAGTCGGCCACCGCGCGGCAGCCTGAGCCACTTTCGACGGAGCGGACATGCATACAGTCATCATCAGCACGACCGGCGAATCGTTCGCGCTGCCGCACGACGCGTATCTGTCGGACGCGGCGGAGCTTCAACTGGGCGGACTGACCTTCGGATGCCGCGCGGGAATGTGCGGCATTTGCGTGATCGAGGTACTGGCGGGCATGGACAATCTTTCGCATCCCGAAGACAAGGAAAGCACGTTTCTCGAATGGCTCGGTCACGACCACGGCGACAAGCGTCTTGCATGCCAGTGCCGGCTGCGCGGCGACGTAACGATTCGACAGTGTTGAGGTCTTGATCGCCATGTTCGATATCGTGATGCTGTCGGGCAGTCCCACCGAGCCGTCGCGCAGTCGGCACCTCCTCCGCATTGCGTCGGAGCGGCTGACTGCGCGCGGCCACCGGGTGCAGTGCATCGACATCCGGCATCTGCCGGCTGGTGCTCTGCTTCATGCCGACTGGAACGATCCCGCCATTCAGGCGGCGCTCGAGGCCGTGCAGCACGCGGCCGCCGTCATCGTCGCGACGCCGCTCTACAAAGCGTCCTATTCCGGTTTATTCAAGGCCTTCCTCGACCTGCTGCCGCAGGCGGCTTTCGCAAACAAGCCGGTGCTGCCGTTCGCGACCGGCGGCAGTCTCGCCCATCTGCTTGCACTCGACTATGCACTCAAACCGGTGCTCACCGCGCTCGGCGCGCGGCACGTGCTCGACAACGTGTTCGCCACCGAAGCCGACATCGCGCGCGTCGACGGCGAATACCGGATCGCAGCGCCGCTCGCGCAGCGCTTGCACGGCGCGGTGGAATCGCTGATGCACGTGCTCGACGAACGTGCGGCGCTTACCCGTCTCGGCACTCTCGCGGCGAGCGAACGAACGGAGATAGCCGTCAACCCGTAGCGGCGCAGTCGACGGATTCGCACATGCGAGCCGGTGTTACCGCTTCATGCACGTGCTCGCTCATCCCGACTCGCTCGCGGTCGTCCGCGGCCAGAACCTCGCGCGCGCGATTGACCAGTTCCTCGGACAGCGTCTCGCAGACCGGGGGGGCCGCGCGCCATCGATGCCAGTACAACGGCACAGGAAGCGGCATGTCGTGTCGCACGTCGACGAGCCGGCCGTCTTCGAGAAACGGCAGCACCGTCTGCTCCGGCAGCATGCCGTATCCCAGGCCGGACTGGATCGTCTTGAGCTGCGACGCGATCGACGGCAGCAAGTTTCTTCGATAGCGGCCGACGCTCACGCCGAATGCCGCCTCGAAATACCGTTCGAGCAGCGCCGTGCGTCTGCCGACCTCGACCGCCGGAGCCAACGATGCAGCGTGGAGATTGAAGCCTTTCTCGAAATGGCGCTCGATGAAGGCCGAACTCGCGACACATCGATAGATCATTGCGCCGAGCGGTACGGCAATGCAGCCCTGGACTGGCCTCGACACCGTCGACACGCTGCCGATGATTTCACCACGCGCCAGCGCCGGAAAGGCCGGGTCCGCATCGTCGACAACGACTTCCAGTTCGAGCACGTTGCGCTCGATAATCCGGTGCGCGACCCGGCCGAACCATGCATCGATTGAATACGCATCGACGCCGACCGCGAGTTGCATGCCGCCCCGATTGCCGCGACGGTCGATCTGGCTGAACGTATCGGCTTCGAGCAGACGCACCGCCGTGGTGTGCTTGAACAGAACTTCGCCCACCGGCGTCAGTGCCAGCGGCTTGCTGCGGACCAGCAGGGCCGCCGCCAATGCATCCTCCAGCGCCTTGATGCGTTGCGAGATGGCGGCCCTCGTAATATTCAGCCGTTCCGCCGCACGCTCGAAACTCCTCGTTTCGACGACGACGGCAAAAGCTTCGAGTTGTTGTCGATCTAGCACTGAAATCCCCTACCAAACTTCAAGCAAGTGATCCGTCCGCTCAACAGCGCGCGCGGGACGAAGGATTGCCCTCTCGTATCGCGCACGAAGAGGGGTTGAGTACCGCGCACTTGCCGTTTCGCCGCGATGCGGCACGACGACCCGTCATGCCGGGGATTAATCCAGCGGACTCTCCGTTTACCGAGGACGATCTCCGGCGATTCGACAGGGAGGCGGTAAGCCAACCTCAAATGGGATTAAGAATATTTATTTGATGAGTAACCTGCATAATTTCAAGTCACGGAGCCCATCTTACGTCTTTTTAAAAATCGTATTCACTGGCAGTTTTAACAGCTCGCTCGAAGGCTAATGCCAAAGCAGGTTATATCCAGAATGAAGATGTTTCAATCGCACGACAACCGATTTCCGCTTTAATTGGAAACAATGCTCAATCCACGCGCCGCCAGACGGAAATCGGCACATCGCCATTCGGTCGCGGCGTTACGCGATAACTCAATTCATTCCCTTTCAATTCGTAATTCCTTTTCTGTTCCTGTCCTACCCAATTCGGGAACGACGAGTTTTTGATGTGAAACGTCAGCGTGCCCTCTGCCGGATCGATCGTGATTGAACCGTAATGCGTGCTTGATCCCAGCACTGCATCTCGATACTCGTCGGGCGTGCCCTTGCTTTTGTCATTCGACGAAAAGCGCGGCCGTTCCGATTTGAAGATCTGCAGCGAATAATTTCCGCTCGTGTCGATCAACAGCAAGCCCTTCGGATCGGCACCATAGTCGCGGCCACGCGTCCCATCGGGATGTTGAACGTCGGCGGCGACGAGTGTCCAGGTACCTGCGAGCGACGGCGCAGCGGACGCGCCGGCCGGAATGATCGATGCGGCCAGTAGCAAGCCAGGGATACCTTGTCTGAGTATCGAACCGATGTTCATGGTCACTCCTTAGATGAAAGATTTGAAAGACACACCGCCTATATCGGCAACGGAATCCGCATCCATCCCCGTCGGGGGAGATGGTCGAGTTGATGGTAGCTGCGAAAATGTGCGATAAATACGATAATTCGAAACGGACCCATAAGAGAAACGACATCATGACCGTTCCTAATCTCGACATGGACGCGCTGCGCACACTGCTCGCTGCCGACCGGCTCGGCAGCCTCAATCGCGCCGCGGACCGGATCGGCCGCTCGCAATCCGCGGTCAGCCAGCAGATGCGCAAGCTCGAAACGCAGATCGGCCAGCCGCTATTTCGTCGCCAGGGGCGCGGCCTCGTCCCGACGGAGGCGGGTGATCTGATGTTGTCGTATGCACGCCGCATCCTGGAATTGAATGACGAGGCCGTGCAAGCGATCCGCGGCTCGGCGATCGAAGGCGCGGTTCGCTTTGGTCTGCCCGGAGACTTCGCCGAATCGTGGCTGCCCACCGCGCTCGGCCAGTTCAAACGCACACATCCTGCGGTGCGCGTGGAAATCGTGGTCGAACGCAACGGACAATTGCTCGAGCGGCTCGACGCAGGCGAGCTCGACGTCGTGCTCGCGATGGGTGCCGAAAGCCGTGCCGACGCCGAGCACCTGATCACCCTGCCGATGGCGTGGATCGGGCCGGCCGGCCTCGACATCCGTCCGCCATCCGGCAAGCCGCTCGATCTTGCGCTGTACAAGTCGCCCTGCATGTTCCGCAAGGCCGGCACGAGCGCGCTGGACAACGCAGGTATCCCGTGGCGACTTGCCTATACGACAGGCAGCCTGCAAAGCCTGTGGGCGGGCGTCGCGGGCGGGCTGGGGATCACGCTGAGGACGATGGCCGGCGTCCCGCCGACGCTACGCCGGCTGGGCGAACGGGACGGCCTGCCGCCGCTGCCGTCGGTCGAGCTGTGCATCCACTCGGGCGATCTCGACGCGTCGGCGGCGCTCGTCAGTCTGAAGCGCGTCGTGGTCGACAATCTGATCGCGAATCTTGCCGATGCACGACGTGCCGCGTAGCGCGATCGCAACCCTAGCCCACAAAACCGTGCCACTTGGACCAGCAGGTCATGTCATGAAGCGGCTCAGTCGCGGCGCGGCACCAACAACCTGTCGCACCGCGACTGCAACCACTGCCCATAAGGCGCGCAGCAGCCCCGTTCCACGCTCCGCCCCAGCGACTCCCCAACAGCCTATCGCTTGTTTTCGCCGAATACAGGCTACGATTTGTATCTTGCAAATACATTCGATAGACTGTATTTACCCATTACAAGCGATCGCCTGTCATTCCGCGGAGAGCCCATGGCATTCCCTGTCCAGACCTTGCCCCAATTGCGCCCGATCCTCGTCGGCTTCCGAAAGGCAGCTGGGCTCACGCAGGCGCAACTCGCGGCCCGCCTCGGCGTCACGCAGCAGTCGTACGCGCAGCTCGAGGCCAATCCCTCGGCAGTCAGTATGGAACGGCTTTTCAAGGTGCTGAATGTGCTCGGCGTGCGCGTGACGCTCGAGCCCGGCGACGCTGCGGCGCCCGCACCTTCCGCGTCCGCGCCCGAGCAGACATCGCCGCCATCTCGGCGGCGCTCGTCCGGCTCGTCAAGCCGGTCGGCTCAGCCCGCCCCGGCGCCGGCCGCCGCGAAAGCCACGCGCAAGCAGCCTGCCGCGGCCGCACCGCGCAAAGCGCGTGACGCCGGCCGCGAGGACTGGTGACGATGGTTCGCCGCCCCCGCCACGACCGTCTCGACCTGTGGATGAACGGCATTCCGGTCGGTTACTGGGAAATTCGACGCGGCGTCGAACGCCTCGTCTACCTGCCCACCTGGATCGACGATCCGCAGGGTCGGCCGCTGTCCCTGTCGCTGCCATTCACGCCGGGCAACCAGCCGCATCAGGGCGCGACCGTCGCCGACTACTTCGACAACCTGCTGCCGGACAGTCAGCCGATCCGCCGCCGCATCGCGCAGCGTTATCGGCTGGCGTCCACGGCGCCGTTCGAACTGCTCGCGTCGATCGGCCGTGACTGCGTCGGCGCGCTGCAATTGCTGCCGCCCGGCGAGATGCCGCTGGACCTCGAATCGATCGACGGCACGGTGCTCGACGAAGCGGCCGTGGCCGGCGTACTGCGCGACGCGACCGCCGCACCGCTGCCGGGCCATGCCGAATCGGGCGGCGAATTGCGCCTGTCGATCGCCGGCGCGCAGGAAAAGACCGCGCTGCTGCATCACGGCAACCGCTGGATGCTGCCGTCGGGCAGCACGCCCACCACTCATATCTTCAAGCTGCCGCTGGGCCGCGTCGGCAACATGCAGGCCGACATGCGGACGTCGGTCGAAAATGAATGGCTGTGCTCGAAGATCGTCGCCGCTTACGGCTTGCCGGTGGCCGCCTGCGACATCGGCCGGTTCGACGATCAGAAGGCGCTGGTGGTCGAGCGCTTCGATCGCAGGCCGTCCCGCGACCGCACATGGATCCTGCGGCTGCCGCAAGAGGACATGTGCCAGGCTACCGGCACGCCGTCGGGCATGAAATACGAATCCGACGGCGGTCCGGGCATCGCGGCGATCATGGGCATCCTCGCGAATTCCGCCGCCGCGCAGGACCGGATGAACTTCTTCGTCACGCAGCTGGTGTTCTGGGTACTCGCGGCCATCGACGGCCACGCGAAGAACTTCAGCATCGCGCACTTGCCGGGGAACACGTATCGCAGCACGCCGCTGTATGACGTGTTGTCCGCGCATCCGATCATCGGGACGCGCCGCAACCAGCTGTCGCCGCGGCGCGCACGGCTCGCGATGGCCGTGTGCGGGAAGAATCGCCATTACGTGATCGGCGACATCCGGCCGCGTCACTGGATCGCGCAAGGCAGCCGCGTCGGGCTGACCGAGGACGACGTGCGCGCAGCCATGGCCGACGTGGCGGCACGCACGGAAGCGGTGATCGCCGACGTCGCGTCGCACATTCCGGCGGATTTCCCGATGGATGTGGCCGACGCGATCTTCGACGGGATGCGCGCTCAGGCGCGCAAGCTGCAGGCGGCCGACTAGGCCGCCTGCACACCACGCAGCGTGCGCAGAATGCGCCCGCACCCGTGGTCCGCACGATGGTCGCCGCCGTGCTCATGCAACTGCGTGCCCAGTACGGAGCCCGTCGTACTCGATCCCGTGCTCGGCCGAGCGGCGATCGGGACCACGGCCGCCACTGCGCAACCGCACGACCGGCGCACGACCAATGCAATGCGCGAACGGCTCGAAGCGGCATGCCGCCGCGTGTGCGCGTCCGGCACTCCCTGAAAGCACCGCCGCGGCTGCCGCCCTGCTTGCGGCGGCCGCGCCTAAGCAATCCGCCGTACCGCTCAGCCGGCGTCGCGGGCGCGCGCCAGCGCGGCGAGGTTTCCTTCGCCGAACCCGTGATGCCCCTGACGCTGCACGATCTCGAAGAAGATCTCGCCGGGCCGGCGCTTGACGAAGGTCTGGAAGAACAGGCGCGGCACGCCGTCGGCGCCGATTTCGCCGTCGACCAGCACCGCGCAGCGGCGCAACGCGTCGAGATCGACGCCGTGCCCCGGCAGTCGCGCATCGACTTCGTCGTAATAGCGCGCAGGCGGCTCGACGAATTCGACGCCGTTCGCGCGCAGCGCATCGACGCTCGCGACGATATCGTCGGTCGCGAGCGCGATGTGCTGCACGCCCTCACCGGGATGATCGGGCAGATACGCGTGCATCAGCTCGGTGCGGCGCGTGCCCTCCTCGTAGACCGGAATCCGCACCGCGCCGCACGGCGACACCATCACGCGCGATTCCTCCGACACGTGCCAGTGCGCGTCGATCTCGTGGATTTCGCGAAAGTGCAGCAGGTCGTGGTAGAAGTCGAGCCACTCGCGCATGCGCCCCGCGCCGACCGTCTGCGTGAAGTGGTCGACCTGTTGCAGCCCGGTGCCCTCGCAGTGGAGATCGGCGTGCGCGGTCGCGATGTCGATCGGCCGGAAATCGATGTCGAAGATCGAGATGTCGCCCACGCCGCCGCGCTGACCGTCGCGCCCGCGCCAGCGATCGACGAAGTACAGGTGCGAATCGCCGATGCCCTGGATCGCCGGAATCTTCAGTTCGCCGACGCCGACCCGCTCGCCCTCGAACGCCCACGCCCCCAGCTCGATCGCACGCTCGAACGCACGCCGGGCGCTTGCCACGCGCAGCCCGATCGCGCACACGCCCATCCCGTACTCCTCCGCATAGCGAGCGGCGAATGAATCGGGCTCCGCATTGATCAGGAACTGCATCTGTCCTTGCCGGTACAGTGTGACGTTCTTGCTGACATGGCGCGCGACAGCCTTGAACCCGAGTTGCTCGAAGCGCTGCGCGAGCGCGTCCGGCACCGGCGCCGCGAACTCGACGAATTCGAGTCCGGCCATCCCGAGCGGATTGGCGGCCGGATCGGCAACGGGCGGCGTATCGCTGGACAGTGGGTGAGAATTGCCGGGCATTCCAGTCTCCGGAGGCATGCGGTCGGTGAGTACGCCCGACCTGCGCGGCGCCCGCCGGCCGATGCGACGGCCGAGGTCCGCCCGAGTCGGGCAAGGTTTCGATGGTCGAGATTTTAACCAGATCGTTCACGGCGGCACACCCCGGCCGTTCGGCCAGCCGGTGGCGCGTCTAGTGCAAACCCGCAAAGCGTCCGATAATCGCACATCGAAGAACGATAATCGCGCAAATCTCCCGATCGGCCAATTGCCGCCGTGTGGCGCGCGCCCTATTCTCGGTTCACCCAATCATCTCAATGCAGCATCGGACGCGGCGCCGCCGCGAATCACGATGCGCGATGCCAGGAGACACCGTCGTGACCCCAACTTTCGACACCCTCGACACCGCTGCCGGCGAGCGCGCCCGCAGCCAGGCCCGCAAGGCGGCGATCGGCAGCTTTGTCGGCGCCGTCGTCGACTGGTACGACTTCCTGCTGTATGGAATCGTCGCCGCGCTGGTCTTCAATTCCGCGTTCTTCCCGAAGGTCAGCCCGACGATGGGCACGCTCGCGGCGTTCGCGACCTTCGGCGTCGGCTTCCTGTTCCGCCCGCTCGGCGGCGTCGTGTTCGGCCATTACGGCGACCGGCTCGGCCGCAAGCGGATGCTGGTGCTCACCGTGATGCTGATGGGGCTGTCGACCGTCGCGATCGGCCTGCTGCCCGGCTTCGCGACGATCGGCTGGTGGGCGCCGGTGCTGCTCGTGACGATGCGCGCGATCCAGGGCTTCGCGGTCGGCGGCGAATGGGGCGGCGCGGCGCTGATGGCCGTCGAAAGCGCACCGAAGCAGAAGAAGGCGTTCTACAGCAGCGGCGTGCAGGTCGGCTACGGCGTCGGGCTGGTGCTGGCCACGGGCATCGTGTCGATCCTGAGCCACACGCTCGGCGACGCCGCGTTCAAGTCGTGGGGCTGGCGGCTGCCGTTCCTGTTCAGCATCGTGCTGGTTCTGATCGGACTGTGGGTGCGCAAGAGCATGGACGAGTCGCAGGAGTTCGTCGAGAAGGTCGAGCACGGCAACCGCAAGCTGCGCCTGCCGGTGCTCGAAGCGCTGACGCGCCATCCGAAGGCGTTCCTGCTGATCGTCGCGCTGCGGCTGGCCGAGCTGTTCACGATGTACATCGTCACCGCGTTCGCGCTCAGCTATTCGACGTCGAACCTCGGCATGTCGCGCGACCTGTTCCTGAACATCGGCCTGCTGGTCGGCACGGTGAGCTGCGTGACGATCCCGAGCTTCGCGTGGCTCGCCGATCGCTTCGGCCTGCGCCGCATCTATCTGACCGGCGCGCTGATCGGGCTCGCATCGGCGGTGCCGTTCTTCCTCGCGCTGGAGTCGCGCTCGGTCGCGTGGATCGTCGTGTTCTCGATCCTGCTCGCCAATGCCGCGCACGACATGGTGGTCAGCGTCCAGCAGCCGCTCTTCACCGAGTTGTTCGGCGCCGAGTACCGTTACAGCGGCGCGGGCGTCGGCTATCAGTTCGCGAGCGTCGTCGGCGGCGGCTTCACGCCGTTCATCGCGGTGGCGCTGGTCAGCTTCGCGGGCGGCGCGTGGCATCTCGTCGCCGGCTATCTCGCCGTGGGTTGCCTGATCTCGCTGGTCGTCGCCGCGCGGATGCGGGTGACCCAATGACGCCATGAGCGTCATGGCCGGCCCGGCATCGGCCGGCCATATGGGCCCGGCCATGCGCGGCGCGGCGCCCGGCCGGCCGCCAACCGCGCGTCGCGCCTGCAGCCAACGTCAAACACGGTCAAGCCCCCCACGCGCACGCCCCTTTTCCGTGCCGAACATTCCACGCCGGTCGCCGACCAATGGCATCATATGGGCCTACGTCAGTCACCGATACGCCCCCATATCATGTCGAATCTCATCGTCCACGGCGGCACCCCGCTGCGCGGGGACATCAAGCCGTCCGCGAACAAGAACGCCGTCCTTCCGATCCTGTGCGCCACCCTGTTGACCGATCAGCCGCTGCGTCTCGTCGGTGTGCCGGACATCACCGACGTGCGCAAGATCCTCGACATCTTCCGCACGCTCGGCAGCGACGTGTCGGTCGACTTCGCGACGGGCATCCTCGAGCTGCACCACCGCAACACGACGTTCGATCCGGCCGTCCACCGGTTGCCGGAGGCGATGCGCTCGTCGATCATGCTGATTCCGCCGCTGCTCGCGCGCTTCGGCGTCGCGCGGCTCGAAAACGACGTGAAGGGCTGCACGCTCGGCGTGCGCGAAATCGACCCGCACGTCGAGGTGTTCGAGCGCTTCGGCGCGCACATCGAGCGCACGCCCGATTCGCTGATCGTCCGCGCCGACGGCCCGTTGACGGCCAACGATCATTGGCTCGACTACGCATCGGTGACGACCACCGAAAACTTCGCGCTGTGCGCGACGGCGGCCAGCGGCACCTCCACGCTGATGAACGCGGCGTCGGAGCCGCACGTGCAGGAGTTCTGCCAGTTCCTCGCGATGATCGGCGTCGCGATCGACGGGCTCGGCACCTCGCGGCTGTGCGTGACGGGCGGCGGCAAGCTCGGCGGCGGCGAGTTCCGTTTCGCCGAGGACTTCCACGAGATCGCGACGTTCCTCGCGCTCGGCGCGATCACCGGCGGCGACATCACGGTGCGCAATTCGTCGCCCGAGCATTTCCCGCTGATCGACCGCACCTTCGCGAAGTTCGGCGTGACCGTCACGCACCGCGACGGCTGGTCGCGCGCGGAACGCGACGGCCCGCTGCGCGTGCGGCGTCCGTTTACGCAGAACATCCTCACGAAGGTCGAAGCCGCGCCGTGGCCGTACCTGCCGGTCGACCTGCTGCCGATCTTCATCGCGCTCGGCGTGCGCGCCGAAGGCAGCGCGATGTTCTGGAACAAGGTCTACGACGGCGCGCTCGGCTGGTCCGGCGAGCTGTCGAAGTTCGGCGCGCACGTGCTGCTGTCGGACCCGCACCGGCTCATCACGTTCGGTGGGCTGGCGCTGACGCCGGCGCGCGTCGAAAGCCCGTACATCATCCGCGTCGCGATCGCGCTGCTGATGGTGGCCGCGAGCATCGAAGGCCGTTCGGAAATCATGAACGCGCTGCCGATCCGTCGTGCCCATCCGCACTTCGTCGAAAACCTGCGTTCGGTCGGCGCGAACGTCGAGTGGACGAGCAGCGAGTAACGGCATCCCGGATGCGGCGCACGCCGCATCCGATGCTTCGTGCCCATCCCGCCGCGTCGCTGCGGCGTCCTCCATCGCAAGCCGTCGACCGCATCGACCGCCTCGCCTCCCAGCCGCGCATTCGCACGATGATCGCCCGTCCGGGCGCGGCGACCGCACGCGCCCCACTCCGCCCTCGACGATGAAAAAGCCCGAACTCGACCGACGCGACTGGATTGCCGGCCTGGAAAAAGGCCTGATGATCCTGGAGGCGTTCGACAGTCAGCATGCACGGATGACGCCCACCCAGGCCGCCGCGCGCACCGGCCTCACGCGTACGGCCGCGCGCCGCTACCTGCTGACGCTCGAATCGCTCGGCTACGTGTACACCGACGGCAAGCTCTACGGGCTGACGCCGCGCGTGCTGCGGGTCGGCTGGTCGTACTTCGACTCGGCACGCCTGCCGCGCATGGTGCAGCCGTATCTGCAGCAACTGAGCGCGTCGCTGAACGAATCGGCGTACGTGAGCGTGCTCGACGGCTGGGAACTCGTGTTCATCGCCCGCAACGGCGTGTCGCGCGTGATGACGACCGGCTTCGTGCTCGGCGCGCGCGTGCCGGCGCCGCTGACGTCGCCGGGCGTCGTGCTGCTCGCCCATCATCCCGACCGCGAGGCCGTGCGCGCGTGGCTCGACGGCACCGAACTGGCGCCGTTCACGCCGCACACGATCACGAACAAGGCGCGCCTGCTCGAACAGGTCGACCACGCGCGTGACGCGGGCTTCGCGGTGATCGAGCAGCAATTGCAGGTGGGCGTGCGCGGCATCGCGGTGCCGCTGAAGAATCGTCACGGCGAAGTGGTCGCCGCATTGAGCACCAACATGCCGATCGCCGGCGAATCGACCGACGCGGCGGTGCGGCGCGTGCTTCCGCATCTGCAGGAAACGGCGCTCGCGATGCTCAACGTGCTGTAGCGGCGCGCCGCACCGCCCTCGCGTTCAACCGATGCGCCACCAGCGCGGCAACAGATCGCGCACCTCGCGGCGCCGGTAGCGATCGTCGATCAGATGCACGACGCCTTCGTCGCGTTCGGTGCGGATCACGCGCCCGGCCGCCTGCACGACCTTCTGCAGGCCCGGATACAGATAGATGTAGTCGTAGCCGTTGCCGAAACGCGCGTCCATCGCGCGCCGCATCTGTTCATTGACGTCGTTGATCTGCGGCAGGCCGAGCGTCGCGATGAACGCACCGATCAGCCGCTCGCCCACCAAATCGACGCCTTCCGAGAACGCCCCGCCCAGCACCGCGAAGCCGACGCCGCGTCCGCCGGCGTCGAAGCGCGCCAGGAACGCGTCGCGCTCGCTTTCGGCCATGCCGGGCGACTGCGCCCAGACAGGCACGTCGGGATGGCGCGCCTGCATCAGCGCGACGACGCGCGCGAGATAGTCGAAGCTGCTCAGAAAGCCGAGGTAGTTGCCGGGACGTGTCGCATATTGCGCGGCGATCAGATCGACGATCGGCTCGAGCGAGCGGTCACGATCGCGCCAGCGCGTCGACACGTGGCTCGCCACGCGCACCGTCAACTGCTCGGCGCGAAACGGCCCTTCGACGTCGAGCCAGCCCGTGTCGGCCGGCAAGCCGAGCGTGTCGCGATAGAACCGGAACGGGCTCAACGTGCCGGAAAACAGCACGGTGGCGCGGGCGGCCTCGTAGCGCGGCGCGAGAAAACCGGCCGGTATCACGTTGCGCACGCACAGCGTCGACTGGATGCGACGGCGGCGCGCAGCCGGCACGAGCGCATCGACCGTGTCGAGTGCCGCCTGACGCGGCAGCGGCTCGCCGTGCAAGGTCGCGTCGAAGATCGACGCGCTGTCGAATGCGTCGGCGAGCACGCCGAACTGGATCGCATCGAAATGGAAGCGCAACAGCGCGTCGTCGTTCGCGCGCGGCGCATCGGTCAGGTGCTCGCCGATCGTCGCCACGAGGTTCTGCACCGCGGACACGAGCCCCGCCGGAATAGCCGGGTACGCCGCATAGCGCTCGGCCTGCGCACGATTGAGCGCGCCCCACGCGCGCGCGAGCCGGTCGAACGCCTTGCGCAGCGTCGGCGGCGCCGCTTCGCGCGCGGCGGCAAACGCGAACGGATCGAGCGACGCGCTGTACATCCGCCGGGCGCGGTCGAGCAGGTTGTGCGCCTCGTCGACGAGCACGCCGACGCGCCACTGGTTCTGCTGTGCGAGTACATGCAGCATCGCGCTGCCGTCGTAGTAGTAGTTGTAGTCGCCGATCGCCATGTCGGACCAGCGCGCCAGCTCCTGCGCGAGGTAATACGGACACACGTCGTGCGCGAGCGCGGCGGCGCGCACGGTATCGCGATCGAGCAGCCCCGCGCCGATCGCGGCGTCGCGCGCGGCCGGCAGCCGGTCGTAGAAGCCCTGCGCCAGCGGGCACGACTCGCCGTGACACGCGCGATCGGGATGCTCGCATGCCTTGTCGCGCGCGACGAGTTCGAGCACGCGCAGCGGCAGCGCCGGCGTGCCGGCACCGAGCGTCCTGGCCGCGTCGAGCGCGAGCGCGCGGCCGGGCGTCTTCGCGGTCAGGAAGAACACGTGATCGAGCTTGCCTTCGCCGCACGCCTTCAGCATCGGAAACACGGTGCCGAGCGTCTTGCCGATCCCGGTCGGCGCCTGGGCGATCAGGCAGCCTTCGTCGCGCGCCGCGCGATAGACGGACACGGCCAGCTCGCGCTGCCCGCTGCGGAACTGCCCGTGCGGGAAGGTCAGCGCACGCAGCGCCTCATCGCGGGCCGCACGATGCGCGGCCTCGCGCTCGGCCCAGCCGACGAAGCACGCGCACTGTTCGGCGAAGAACGCGGCGAGCGCCTCGGCGCTCAGCGTTTCCGTCAGCACCGTTTCGCGCTCGGACACGATGTCGAAATAGACGAGCGCGACGTCGATTTCGGCGAGGCCGCGCGTCGCGCACATCAGATGCGCATAGACCTTCGCCTGCGCCCAGTGCAGCGCGCGATGGTTGGCCGGCATCGCGTCGAGGCTGCCGCGGTAAGTCTTGATCTCCTCGAGGCGGTTCGCGACCGGGTCGTAGCCGTCCGCACGCCCGCGCACGGTCAGCGTGCCCCACGTGCCGGCGAGCGCGATTTCGGTTTCGTAGCGTGCGCCGCGCGCCGACGTGACGGCGCCGTGGCCGGCGATGCCTTCGAGCGCGGTCGGCGCGGGCGTGAAGCGCAGGTCGAGATCGCCGCGCCGCGCGGTGAACTCGCACATCGCCCGCACCGCGACGACGTAGCTCATGCGGACAGCCCTGCCGCTTCGGCGTGTTCGACGCCGGCGCCCGCCCATTCGACATCGACGACGCGCACCGGGATGCCGTGCGCCACGCAGTACGCGAGCCAGCGCGTCTGGTTGTCCTGCAGCCGGTCGCCGGGGCCCTTCACCTCGATCAGCTCGTAGCGCCGCTCGCCGGGCCAGAAGCGGACCAGATCGGGCAGCCCCGAGCGATTGCTGCGGATATCCGCGAGCAGGCGCGTGAACCACAGCCGCAAATGCTCGGGCGGCAAGCACGCAAGCGCGTCGTCGAGCAGTTCGTCGGTCAGCACGCCCCAGAACACGAACGGCGACTGCAGCCCCGTCTTGGTCGCATAGTGCCGACGGATCGTGTCCTGGTATGCGCCCGAGTCGAGCTGCGCGAAACAGGCGGCGAACGCGTCCGCGCGGCGCACCGCGAAATCGGGCGCGTGCAGGTCGGCCGGGCCGCGCTGGAACGGATGGAAGAAGGCGCCGGGCACGGCCGCGAACACGGGCTCCCAGCACAGCAGTCCGAACAGCGAATTGATCAGCGTGTTCTCGACGTAATGGACCGGCGCGCCCGGCTGCGCAAGATGGTCGCGCACCGCGTATTCGACGCTGACGGACGCGTCCGGGCGCGCCAGCACGAGCGTCTCGCGCGACACGGCCGGCGCGCTGCGCGCGCGTTCGACCGGCTGCCCCAGACGGCGCTGCAAGCGCGGCAGCATCCGCTCGACCCGCTGGCGTTCCTCGTCGCTTTCGAAGCGCTCGCGCGCGTCGAGCGCGAGCGCGAGTGCATCGGCGATGCGTTCGCAGCGTTCCAGCACGCGAATGCGCCGATGCCGGCTGCCCGGCCACGCGCTGCGCGCATACGCGTCGAGCGCGGCGTCCCAGTCGGCGCGGCGCTCGCAGGTCTGGCCGAGCGTGAACAGGAGTTTTGCGCGGCGCGTCGCGAGCCACGGCTGCGCGCATTCGACCACGTCGATCGCGTCGAGCAGCTCGTCGAACGGCAGCTCGTCCGGCCAGGCGTCGAGCGCCGCGCGGCACGCGTGCAGCGCGAGATACGCATCGACGTCGGCACGCTGCTGGAACGCGCGCGACGACGGCGCGAACGGCACGCTTTCGTACTGGAACACGCCGAGATCGGCGAGCACGAACTCGGTCCAGTCCTGATGAAGATTGCCGAAGAACATCAGCCGCAGCCGTTCGCACAGCGCGCCGACCGTCACCCGCAGCACGCGATCGTCGGCCTGGGCGCACCATGCGTCGAGCGGTTGCGCGACGTCGCCGTAAGCCGGGCGCAGGCGTTCGAGCCATTCCGGCTTGCGCTCGCCCGCATGCGCACCGAGCGACGGAAACATCTTCAGCAGATCGGCGCGCGTCGACAACGCGAACAGCGCGTCGAGCGTAAGCGCGGGCGCCGGATCGACCCAGCCGAGCGCGGCGAGCGGCGCGGCCGCGCCGAGCGGGCAGCCGATCTCGTCATACGCGAGCTTGCTCGCGCGGAAGTCCGAGCCGTTGCGCATCAGCATCCGCACGAGCAATGCGCGCGATGCCTGCGGCAGCCGCGCGAACTCGGCGACGAACGCGCGCTCGGCGGCGTCGAGCAGGTCGTCGTAGCGCTCGCCGAGCCACGCGAGCGCACGTTCGAAGTTGGTCAGGTAGTAAAACGCCGGAGGCGGCGGCGATGCAGGCGTCACGGGATCGATCACTGTACGTTTGTACAGGTCGGAATCATATCACCGTGACGCCGGATGCCACAGGCGCGCGCGGGTGCGTCATCTGCGCGCCGCGGCGTGCCGAGGCAATCAGAACTGGTAGTTGACCGACATGTCGAACACGCCGTTGGTCGACTGCTGTGTGATCGGGCTGCGTCTTGCGCGCCCGACCAGCTGCTCGATCGCGCCGTCCATCGTCACGAACCAGTTCTTGTTGACGAACCAGACCATCGTCACGCCGGCGCCGAACGACTTCATCCCCGCGCCCGACGAATAGGCCGGCAGCCCCGAACGCGCGGCTGCGCCCTGGTTCACGCCGAACCAGCTGTTCATGTAGCGCGAATCGGCGAACGATACGGTGGGCCCGGCAAACCAGAAGAAATGCTCGTTGCTGCCCGGCATCGGCATGTACGCGGAGAAATCGCCGACCCAGCCGTTCGAGCCGCCGATGCTGCGCCGCACGTCGGCGCGCAGCACGAGCGGGAAGTCCTTCGAGATCACGTAGTCGGCGGCCAGCTTCATCACCGGCGCCGCGTTGATGTTGTCGAGGCCGTTCAGATGGCCGAGGTCGTCGGCCGAGCGGCGCCCGAGGTCATAACCGACCGACATGCTCACGCGCCAGTTCGGCCCGCGCAGCACGTTCGCGCCGAGCCCCTCGCCCGTCGACAGGAAGAACAGGTCGCGATAGCGGATGTCGACGTTCGGGCCGCCCATCACCCGATAGCGATCGGAGCCCTCATAGCGCGGCTGCAGCGTCATCGCGGCGCCGACGCTCACCTGCCACGTCGGGATCGTGGGGCTGAAGATCTTCCGCAGCGGAACGCCCGCCGAATATTGCCATTCGCCGAGCGGCGAAGGCGTCTGGGCCGCCGCGTCGCGCGCGCCGACCGCGGTCAGCGCAGTGAAGGCGGACAGGCCGAACACCAGCCGGCGCATGCCGGGTGACAGCAACGGGCGGGCAACGGTCATCGGGGCAATCTCCGTCGGGTATGCGTATCGAACTCGAATCAAGATGAACTCTGATCAAAGCGCGTCGCGCGCTGCCGGCCAAGGCCGCCGGCAGCGGGCCGTGCGAACGTAGCGTGCGCTTAACAGCAAATATCCTACGCGACGCGCGCAAAGTCGCAAAGCGCCCGTTGAGCCGGGGCGCTTTGCCGGGATCCGGCGCAAGCCGGGGCTGAATGGCTGAATCAGAAACGCTCGACGTGATAGTCGCCGGCGAGCGCGGCCGTGCTGCGCGTGGACATCATGCGCGAGAAGCCGTCGGCGAGCCGGCCGAGCGCGAGCTGCTTCTGGCTGGCGTCCCAGTGCGTATACGTGTCGTAAGCCGACTCGTCGAACGACACCGTGACGGCAGCCGGCCGGCCGCTTGCGCGAAAGCCGATCTGCAGCACACCGCCCGGCAGTTCCTCGATGTGATAGCGCAACGAACGCGACTCGAAATAGCGGCCCAGCACCTGGGCGATCGCGCGCTTGTCCGGCGATTGCACGTGAATGTCCATGATGGTCCTCCTCTCAGTGAGCGCGCGGCCGGCTGCGGTGCGCCGCCCCCGCCCGGCATCCGTACCGGCGGCGGCCGCGACGGCGGGTCGCCTTGCGGCGGGCCGGCCGGCACGGGCGGGTCCACCGGATCGTCGTGCTCCGGCAGCGCCGGATCGGGATCGAGGTCGGGCGTGGGTTCCGGACGGTGCAGCAAGGATCGGCTGTTCATGTGGCTCCTGCGCGGCGGGTCGCGCGTGTCGATTGGCGCGGCGAGCGTGCGCAAACAGCGTGCCTGCTGGGCCTTGGTGGTCGTGTTTTTTGCGGCGGGCGATGCGGGCGGCGCGAGGTGGTATCGGTTGGTGAGCCGCTGCGGCGGGTTGCTGCGGAGCGCAGGGCTTGCGACGTGGGCCGTGCGCTGCGCGCGTTCGCGGCGACAAGCGATGAGCGCGCGCAGCGCGGCTTCGCGCAGAAGGTGCCGTCCCACGCAGCGCTCGTACGTTCCATTGAACTCGATAGATGCGCGGGGCGAGCTTCCTTGCGTCGAAACGCTCGCGCCACGTGCAGAAATCACCGCGTACCGTCGCCTCGCAGCGGCTTATTCGTCGGCGTTTTCCTTTCTTTGTCCCTTGGCGGATCGCGATGTATTGCCGCGTCCGCATGCGTGACGTCGCGACAAGCGACATCCCGCGCGCCGTATACAGGTACGGTCGTTGCGCCCTTCGATCCCGGAGGCTCGATCACTCGGGCTGGCGGCCGCGATGCCGTGTCAGCGGCCGCCGCTCCTTTCCGTCGCCGCATCAGCGTGTTGCGACGGCCGTGCCGGGAAGTCCATATCGACGAACCGATCGATGCAGGGCTCCCTGACAGCGCCCAACCCGCCCTCGGCGGCGCGAGCGCGATCGACGCCGCGACACCCTTCCGGCTCCGCGCGAACCACGCGCGCCGGGTGTCCTGACACCGCCGCCGCGATCACGGCTGACGGCGGCACCCGGCCCAGGCTGCGCGGCCACGCTGCGCCGGGCCGGACCGACCGGAGCAGACAGATGAAACGCATGGAACGTGCATGGAACGAGGTCAGCGGCGCCGCGGGCGTCGCGGCGCTCGCGGCCGTCGAGAGCGCGCTGGTGTTCGCCATCGTCGTGATGACGGGCGTCGGACACTGACGCACTGCTCGTCGAGCCGGCCGCGGCGGAAGCCGTGGAAGATGTACAAGCGCGCTGGCAAATTTGTCGCACCGCGCGACCCGTTCGCCGGCCGCGAGTGAACCGCGCGCGGCACGCATCCTGCTCCGCGCTCGTCTTGCTCTGAAAAAGGAGGCGTCCATGTATCGCGTCAACGAGATCATGTCGCGCGACGTCGTCTGCGTCGCGCCGAACGACACGATCCGCCATGCGGCCGAACTGATGCAGCGCTTCGACATCGGCGTGCTGCCCGTATGCGAAGGCGGCGAACTGGTCGCGATCGTGACCGACCGCGACCTCGCCATACGCGCGCTGTCGCATGGCCATTCGCCCGACACGCCGGTGAAGGCCGTCGCGTCGGCGCCGGTGCAATGGTGCATCGAGGACGACGGCGTCGGCGACGTCCAGCAGCGCATGGCCGACGTGCAGTTGCACCGGATGCCGGTCCTCGACGGCCAGCGCCGCGTGGTCGGCATCGTGTCGCTCGGCGACATCGCGACGCGCGCCGGCGGCCCGGCGCGCGACGAGCTGGCCAACACGCTCGAGGACGTGTCGCTGCCGCGCCGGCGCTGATGGCGGCTACCCAGGCACCCCCTATCGTTTCGACCAGGAGAACAGCGATGACAACCGACCGGGCGCCACGCGCGCATGCAGGGATCGTCGGCGATGACGGCCGCTCGACGGGCGGGCCGGGGCCGGACGTGATGGCCGCCGGCACGCTGCAAGACGATCGCGTGCTGACGATCGACGGCGACGACATCGGCAAGGTCACGCACATCATGCTCGATGTGCGCGCCGGCCGGATCGCGTATGCGGTCGTGTCGTCGGGCGGCTTTCTCGGCATCGGCGACAAGCTGCTCGCGCTGCCGTGGAACGTGCTGACGCTCGATGCGGCGCGTCGCTGCTTCGTGTTGCCGGTGCCGACCGAGCGCGTACGCGAGGCGCCGGGCTTCGACAAGGATCGCTGGCCCGCGATGGCCGATCCGGCGTGGGCCGAGGCGCTGCATGCGTACTACGGCGCGTCGCCCTACTGGCTGATCGAGGAAGGCGAAACGGCGCTCGATTCGCCGCCTTACGAGGCGTCGCCCGGCGGCCCGGAGAATGACGCGACGACCGGGCGGCAATGAGATGGAGATGGCGGCCTAACGCGCCGCAACGGACCGTGCAAGCTCGCGCGCCGCGCGAAGGTGTTCGTTGAGGGTGGGCAGCGCATCGGCCGCGAACGCGCGAAGCTGCGCGTCGCGGCCGTCGCGACGTTCGGCTTCGTAGAGCTTCACCGCCGCCTCCTGCGCCGTCGGCCCGGCGACCGACAGGTAGCCTTTGTCGAACGCCACGCCAGTTTCGGTGCGCAGCGCAGTGAGCGCCGGGTCGACCAGCATGCGCGTCTGCACGGGCACGCCTTTACGTGCGCCGAGCCGGCGCAGTTCGGCCGTCATGCGGCCGTAGTCGTCGACGATTCTGCGCGCGAACGCTTTCAATTGCGGATTCGACGAGCGCTCGAGCGCGAGCTGGCTCGCCTGCACCGCGGTCGTGCCGACGATGCCGGCCTTGTCGACGAACTCCGCATCGAAACCGGTGGGCCGTCGTGTCATGTCCGCCTCGTCGGGCGTCTCGCCCGGGCGCACGACGCCAGGGGCAACGCGCACCGAGGATGCCGGGGGCGGCTGCGGGAGCGCCGAGGTGGCGGCCAGTGCCAGCGCCGTCGGTATCGACAGCAGCAGCGGGATGCGAGGGGACGCCCTGCGGTGGCCTCTGTTGCCGTGATGGTTCGTGCTCGTCTTCATCGGCGTCTCCGTATTCGTCGGTCGATCGGCGCGCGAAAATCGCGACGGCTGCGGGCGTATGCGTCGCGGCGGCGCAGCGCACATTCCGAACACTTGCAACCGTCAGACGCGCTCGTCCGTCGTGCTACTTTCAGCGCACCGTCGACGCGTCTGTCGCACACGCCCTCCGTGTCACGCACGATGTAAAGCGCGCCGTGACGTGCTGCCGCATCACCACGCTGGTGCAGCGTGCTACTCCCCAGCGTACGTTCAGCGGCTCGTGCACCCCCGCCGGCCCGCCTGTCGCATTTACGACGCGAAACGCCGCCGCACGTTGCCGCTGCGTGTCGACTCGCCTACGCGCTCGGGGCGCGTCACTTCCAATGCATCTTTAGCCGTTCCAGCACCCACGCCGCGCCGTCAACTCGACCACCCCGCTGCGTCGCGCTACTTCCGGCCCACCTTCAGCCGATCCTGCACACCGCTCACGCCGCTGACGTCACGCACGACGCGGATCGCCGCCGCATGCTGCGGCTCGTCCGGCACGCTGCCCGTCAACTCGGCCACGCGGCCGTGGACCTGGACATCGATGTCGTCGGACGCGAGGCCGCGCTCGGCCACGAGCGCCGCGCGGATACGCGATGCGAGCGTCGCATCGCGCAGCTGGCCGCCCACCGCCGATGCTTCGCTCGCGAGCTTGTGCCCCACGCTTTCGTCGGCCGCTGCCGGGCGCGGCGTCGCGACGCACGCGCAGGACAGCAGCAACGCGCCGATGATCTGCGCGGCCGGCCGCATCCGCCTGCGATGCGCCGGCCGGCCGCCGATGCCGTCGCGTTGCGTGTAATTCGATCGCTTCATCGTCCGCTCCTCGGGATAGGCGCATGCAACCGCAATTCAGTGCTGTCCCCGGCCGGCCGCCGCCGCTCCGTCACCCTCGGACGACACGTCGACGATCACGCTCGCGAGCGTCGGCATATCGACCGGCTTGGGCAGATACGCGTCGAAGCCGGCCGCCATCACGCGCTTGCGCTCTTCCGCGCCGGTATGCGCGGTCACGGCAACCACGGGCATGCGTGCGTCGTCGCCCGGCAGATGACGGATGTGATCGAGCAGCCAGAAGCCGTCGCCGTCGGGCATGGCGAGATCGGACAGCACGACGCCAGGCCGCTGGCGCGACAGCGCGTTCAGCGCGTCGCGCCCAGAATGCGCCAGTGCGACCTGCGCGCCGAACGTTTCGAGCGCGGCCGCGAGACTCGCGCGCGACGTGGCGTCGTCGTCGACGACCAGCACGCGGTAGCCGTCGAGCGCGACCGCCTTCAACGCCGTGGCCGGGCGCGCCGGATCAGCGGCCGGATCGTCGGCGTCCCAGTCCACCGGCAACGTCACCGTCACGGTCGTGCCGAGGCCGGCGCCAGGGCTGCTCGCCGCCACGTCGCCGCCGTGCAGCCGCACGATATTGCGCACGATCGACAGGCCGAGCCCCAACCCGCGTTTCGGCGAGGCCGCAGCGCCTTCCGGCCGGTTGAACGTATCGAACAGATGCGGCAGCCGCTCGGCGGAAATGCCGTGGCCCGTATCGGTGACCGCCATGCGCACGCGCGCGCCGGCGCGGGCCAGCGACACGGTGATGCGACCGCCCGACGGCGTGAACTTGATCGCGTTCGACAGCAAGTTGGACAGCACCTGGCGCAAGCGCTCCCCGTCCGCGGAAATGACGCAGTTCGTCAATGCGCAGTCGGTCGACAGCGCGATGCCGTTCGCGTCCGCGCTCCCGCCGAGTTCGCGCACCGCATCGCGCACGATGCGCACCAGATCGACCGGCGCGCGCTCGAGCCGCGTACGCCCGGTCGCGAGCGACGATGCGTCGAGCAGGTCGCCGACCATCCGCGACAACGACCGCGCGCTGCGATCGATCGCATCGATCGCCTGCTGCGCGAATGCCTGACCGTCGACGCTGCGCAACACCTCGACCCAGCCGTAGATCACGTTCAGCGGCGTGCGTAGTTCGTGCGATACGGTGGACAGCAATTCGTCCTTCAGCCGGTTCGACTGGTCCGCCTGCACGCGTGCGCCGCGCAACGCCCGCAGGTGGCCGCGCTCGTCGCGCCGCCGTTGGTCGGCCTCGCGCAGCGTGATCGACAGGCCCGTACAGTTGCCGCCGGCATCGACGATCGGTGCGGCCGCGAAGCTCGCGCGGAAACGGCCGCCGTCGCCGCGCACGCACAGCACGTCGAACGGGCCGACGGCCGCGCGCGGGTGCTCGAACGACGCCGGAAGCGGCTGCAGCCGGAGCCAGCGCGGTGCGATCAACGTCGTGACGTCGCGACCGATTGCCGCCGTCGCATCGACGCCAAAGATCCGACGCGCGGCCCGGTTCCAGCTGACGATCCGCCGTCCCGCGTCGACGCCGACGATGGCGTCGGGCGACGCGTCGACCACGCTGTGCAACAACACCAAGTCGTCGGAAGGCGCATGCTCGAGCGGCGCGGCTGCGGGCTCGCGACGCGTCGGGCTGGGCGCTTCGTCGTCGCTGTCGGCGCCGCGCAAGCGGTCGTTCGCAAACAGCGGCTTGACGGCCACGACCAGTGCGCACTCGACGAAACTGATCGCGACGAACGCGACGGCCTGGGCCAGCAATTCGGAAGGCGCCGCCGGGCGCCACCACAGCGCGCCGATCACGGCGAGACTGACGGCGGTCGCAGCGAGCCCGCCGGCCAGCGAAGTCAGCCAGGCGGCGGCCGCGACGCCGGCATAGAACGGCAGCGGTGCGAAGGGCTCATGCACGCCGACGACGCGAATCGCCCACGCCTGCAGCGCGGACGCCACCCCGACAGCAAGCAGCACCCACGCGCCCTGCCGAAAGAGCTCACGGGTTAAGGTCCTCATCTTTCCCTTGCATCGCGCCGGCGACCGTCATTTCGCGGCTGCCGCCCCGGCGGAGGACTAGCCGCAAAGCATGCCGGGCGAGCCTCGACGGCACAGCAACCAGCGTACCTGCGCGGGATCTCGGGCGTAGGCCGCGGACCGCCCCGCATGTCGCAGCGGCGCATGTCGGATGGCCCGCCGCGGTGCGCGCAGGCATTCCCGGCCCTACAAATGTCTGACGAATTTGCATTCGTCGACTGTAAAAAAGCAACGATCCCGATCGCCGTAATGCGATCGGATATTTCTAGAGGCCACACGCCGCGCATTGAAATTTTCTATATCGCGGCACTGCGACGGCCATTCCGTTGTCGATGTAGATATTGCAACCGACGGAATGCGCGACGCCGATTTTCAAAACGGCGCGCGCTCTGACAGTCATGGTTGAATTCAATGCCCATCCAAAGCAACGCGGCGATGCATCGCGGCTGTCCGGCCGCTCGACCGCGGTGCGCGTATTGCAGGACCGCATCGAGCGGATCGCCCCGACCGGCGCCAGCGTGATGATCGCGGGCGAAAGCGGGGTCGGCAAGGATATCGTCGCGCGGTGTCTGCACGCGCTCAGCGCGCACCGGGACGGACCGTTCGTGCCGGTCAACTGCGGCGCCATTCCGGCCGACATCGCCGACGCGCAGATGTTCGGCCACGAGAAAGGGAGTTTCACCGGCGCGGTCGCGCGGCGCGAGGGCTTCTTCGAAGCGGCGTGCGGCGGCACGTTGCTGCTCGACGAAATTGCGGAAATGCCCGCGGCGCTGCAGGTGAAGCTGCTGCGCGCGCTCGAGTCGAACACGATCATGCGGGTCGGCGGCAGCGAGCCGATCGCACTGAACGTGCGCGTGCTGTCGTCGACGCGTCACAATCCGGCGGAAGCCGTGCGCACCGGCCGCTTGCGCGAGGATCTGTTCTACCGCCTCGCCGCCTTCGCGCTGTATGTGCCGCCGCTGCGGCAGCGCAGCGGCGACGCCGAGGCGATCGCGCATGAATTCGTCGCGGCGCTGAACGCGCGCAACCGCGCGCACAAGCAGCTGACCGATGCGGCGATCGCGGCGCTGCGCGCGTATTCGTGGCCCGGCAACGTGCGCGAACTGCACAACATGATCGAGCGCGCGTACATCCTCGCGGACGACGGGATCGAGCTCGCGCTGCCGAAGCTGGCGATGCCGCCCGAGCACACGTCGAACGACCGGATCGCGCTGCCGATCGGTGCGACGCTGCACCATGCGCAGCAGCGCTTCATCGCCGCCACGCTGCATCACTTCGACGGCAACAAGCCGCGCGCCGCGAAGGCGCTCGGCATCAGTCTGAAAACGCTCTACAACCGGCTGGCGCTGATGCGCGACGACGGCCACGCGTGAGCGCCGCCGCGCGCGGCGGGCCGCACCGCGTACCGGAGGAAGGTCAGGCGATCTTGAACTGCCCGACCGTCGTGGCGAGCGCGTTCGCCTGCGTCTGCAGCGCGGTGGCGGCCGCGGTCGACTGCTCGACGAGCGCCGCGTTCTGCTGGACCATTTCGTCGAGCTGCGTGACCGCGCGGTTCACTTCCTGGATCCCGCGGGTCTGCTCGTTGGCCGCATGGGTGATCTCCGAGATGATGGTCGTCACGTTGGCGACGTTCGCGACGATCTCGCGCATCGTGTCGCCGGCCTGCCGCACCTGTCCCGACCCGGCCGACACGCTCGCGACCGTCGATTCGACCAGCACCTTCACTTCACGCGCGGCCTGCGCGCTGCGTTGCGCGAGGCTGCGCACTTCCTGCGCGACCACGGCGAAGCCGCGTCCCTGCTCGCCCGCACGCGCGGCTTCGACGGCCGCGTTCAACGCGAGGATGTTGGTCTGGAACGCGATGCCGTCGATCACGCCGATGATGTCGCCGATCCGCCCCGACGCTTCCTCGATCTTGCCCATCGTCGCGACGACGTCCGACACCACGACGCCGCCGTGCGACGCGATCCGCGACGCCGATGCCGCGCGTTCGTCCGCCTGCGTGGCCGCAGCCGCCGACTGGCCGACCGTCGCGGTGATTTCCTCCATCGACGCGGCGGTTTCCTCGAGGCTCGCCGCGGCGGATTCGGTGCGCGACGACAGATCCTGATTGCCCGCGGCGATTTCGTTCGCGGCCGTGCGCACCGATTCGCTCGCGTCGCGGATCTGTCGCATCACGTCGTTGAGCTTGTCCACGAAGCTGTTGAACGAGCGCGCGATGTCGGACACCTCGTCGCGCCCCTCGGCCGGCAGGCGCTGCGTCAGGTCGCCGGTGCCGGAACCGATCGAGGCCATTGCCTGACGGACCTGCGAGAGCCGGCGAAACGCGGTCGTCGTGATCGCACCGATGATCACCGACGCGATGCCGACGATCACCACCAGCGTAATCAGCGACGCGGTCAGCAGCGATCGCATGCCGGCCGTCGCTTCCGCTTTGTCGAGCAGCACGAGCGCATACCAGTCGGTGCCGGGCACCGCCTGCGCGCGCACCAGCTTCGCGTCGTCGCCGACATGCACTTCGACCGGCGCGGTGGCGGTCGCGATCGACGCGGCGCTCATGCCGCCGAGTTCGGACGACACGTCGGCGACCGGCTTCAGCGTGAGCTTCGTGTCCGGATGCGCGACGACGTGGCCGCTGCTGTCGACCAGCATCCCGAAGCTCGCGGGCGTCGGGTGGATCGACTTCACGTTGGCGATCACGCTGTCCATGCCGACGTCGGCGCCGACGACGCCCTTCAGCACGCCGTCACGCAGGATCGGCACCGCGAACGAGACCACCAGCTTGCCGGTGCCCGCGTCGACGTAAGGCGGCGTGACGACGGGCTTGCCGGCCTGCGCGGCCTGCTTGTACCACGGCCGCACGGTCGGATCGTAGTCGGACGGAATGCCGGTCGGGTCGGCGAAGTGGTACACCTTGTCCGCATAGCCGGCGTACACGTTAGTGAAGCCGCCGGCTGCGGCCATCTGCTTGAACACCGGCAGCGGATCGGGCGACAGCGCCGCATCCTGCAGCGACGCGATCATCCGGCTTTTGGTCGCGACCCAGTCGCCGATGCCGACCACGTGGCCGCTCGCGACGGATGTCAGGTTGCGATCGATCGCATCGTCGTTGTACGAGCGCGCGATGAAGTAGTTGATGAGCGTGGTGGCGACGAGTGCAAATACGACGATTGCGACGCACGCGGCAAGAATGCGGGTGCGGATGGACGAGAGCATGGCAGCAACGACTCAGTAAGGAAGCGCGAACGCGCAGTGGACCAGTTCACCTGGTATACGGCAATTGCGCGGTTTACTTGAGGTTGTCGTGATGATTCGCAAACGTGTGGCGAATCGCGCGAGCGCTCGCCCATGCGCGAGCGGGCCGCCGGCATCCGGCGGCGCATCGGCGTCACGGATGCCGGCTGCTGCTCCTGTCCGACTCGTTGCGTCGCGTGCCGGACGACGCGTCGCGCTCGAGTTCGTCCTGCCTGCGCATGCGTTCGCGCAGATGGCGGATCGCGAACACGTGGATGTAATCGTGCACGCGCGCATCGGAGGACAGCGCGCGCACTTCGTCGTCGAGCATCGTGCGCAGCTGGTCGGCGTCGATCGCGCGCTGCGCGGCGGCGGCCTTCAGCGAATCAAGCAAATTGTCGGGTGACATCGACGGCTCCTGGCGGGTCGAGGAACGAAGATCAAGGGCACTACCTGAAGATTAACGACTGGACGCGCGCCCGGCGTGCGATGCACCGATGCGGGTTTGCGCGCGATCAACGGCACCTTGCGTGCCGCCGCGTCGACCGTTCGAAGGATCGATACGCGCGCAGATTCGCGGCTCAACTGGCCGCGAGCAACCGGAAGCATGACCACGTCCCCCCGAGGACGAGATATCGTGCGATCGCGCCGACGACGAACCGTCGCGATGACAGCGATACATAGAGCAAGTTAGACGGGCCGAAATGCCGCGTCAAGCAACGCGTGCAGACCGCCATTCGTCAGTTCGAAGGGGCAAGACAGGCCGCACGACGAGGCCGCACGACGCGTGCCCGTCACGGCCGCGGGATGCAGGTTCGAGCGGTATCGCGGCCGTGCATCGGCCGCACTTGTCAGTGGATTCCGATAGCCGGCGCGCATCGGCCTACAGCGACTTCAGCACGCACCGATTGGCAACGTCGTGCAGGCGGAAGATACTGACGTCATGAACCAAGCGTTCATACCGTTCATCGCGCAGCCGGCCATCGAGCCGGCACGCGGGGTCCGGCGCAGGAGACCAACCATGACATATCGCACGATCCGGGCCCGCGACGCACTGCGGCGCCCGCGCGCGCTGCCCGGCCCCGCGGGGTCGGCCGGGAATCGTCCGTACGAGGATCTCGACGCGCTGCTCGCGCTCGCCCGTGAAGCGGGCTTGCTCGTCACGCTCGATGCGCAGATCGGCCGCGAAAAGTACCAGAGCATTGCCGGTTCGGTGCGCGCGTTGCAGCGCTTTGCGGCGGCGCTGTGCGTGCGGACCGCCGCGCCCGCGCCGATCGTCACGATGCCGCGCCGCAAGCCGCGCCCCGGCTGGCCGCATCTGCGCGATCGCCGGCCGGGCTCGCGTGCGCACCTGCATGCGATGCATCGGTGCATGCGTGCATGCCGGCGTACGCGCCGCGCGCGCGATCAGCGAACGCTACGTGCCGCATGAGCGACTGAGCGCCGACGTCGGCGGCGTCGCATGACCGAGCCGCGGCCGCAGATGCATCGCTCCACGTCGCACCATCATCCGCCGTTGCACACCGCGACATCGAACCAGACCATACCTGCGAGAAAAGCCGTTGGCACGCGGCCAGGAAAGCGGACGGGGTGAACTCCACCCCGTCCGTTATCCAAGGCAGCCGCAGGCTGCCTACCCTCGTGCCAGAGAGTCCCTGACGGGATCGCGCGCTACGCGCTGCATGGCCGCACCCCGGAAAGCGGACGAATCGAACCGGCCCCAGATGCTCGCCGGATCGCGGCGTGACGGGCGCACGACACGACGCACGCCGCGTGCGCAACTATTCCGAATATCTTACAGAAAGCACGCGTCGTTTCTACCGCAGGTCGACGAAAGCATCGCCCTTGCACGCGGCGCGGTCAATCCTTTACGCCGCGCCTCGCACCAGCAACACCGGCACCTGCGCGACATGAGCAATGCGCCGCGCGACGCTGCCGATCAGCCACGCCGCGATGCCGCGGCGGCCATGCGTACCGACGACGAGCAGCTCCGCGCGCCAGTGCACGGCATCCCGCATCAGCGCGTGCGCGACGTCGTCGCTGGTCGGGCGCGTTTCGACGATGCCGCGCTTGGTTGGATTTCCCACGGCATGCAACAGCGGACCGACCCGCGCGAGTGCGTCCTCGCCTTCCGCGCGATATGCGTCTTCGAGCGCGCGCACCGGCACGATGTCCGTCAGACGAATCGCGCGGTCGACGACATAGGCAGCGTACAGCAACGTCGTCGGCGCCGCGAAGCCGAGCCCGACGCGTACCGCGTGCAGCGACGGCTCGCTGCCGTCGACCGCGAACATCAGCCGCTGCAGCGGCCCGTCCGACGGCCGCGCATAGCCGGCAGGCACGATCAGCAGCGCGCACTGCGCGCGCGCCGTGAGCGTATCGGACACCGCGCCTTCGAACAGCCTCAGCAGGCCGTGGTGCGGATTCGCGCCGACCACGAGCACATCGGCCTGCCATGCCGACGTGTCGCTCGCGAGCGCATCGGCCACCGTACCGCCGGTGACCGACGTATCGACGATCGCCTGCTCGACGGCCACGCCGCTGTCTTCGAACAACGCGGCAATGCGCGCGAGCGTCGCCTGCGCTTCACGCGTCATCTCTTCGCGCGCCGATGTCAGCAGCGCGTCGACGCGCGGGATGTCGGGCAGCACGAGGCGCGGATTGTCGATCGCGCAGACGATGCGCAACTGCATGCCGGGGCGCAGCAGCGTGCGCGTGTAGCGGGCGGCCGACAGCGCCTCGGGCGTCGGATCGACGGCCAATGCGATTCTGGCGAGCGTCGGAATGGATGGGGTGGATGGCATGGCGGCGGTCTCCTCGCGGGCACGTCGTCGGGAGCGACGACGGATGCTTCGCGCGGCGGCGGTGCACGTCGGCCGGACGGCCGGCGCGGTCGCACGAATCGACGGCTGCGCACGCGAAGCGCGGACAAGCGATTTCGACAGCATATGACGTCCGGCCCGCGCACGCATGATCGTGATCAATGCGGCCGCGGGCCGTCGCCGGTGCGCACCGGTCCGCTTACGGCTTCGTCGGCGCGGATGCGCTCGCGCGGTTCGCGTAGAACATCGCATACGCGATGCCGAGCGGCACGCCCCTCACCGGGCCGATCGCGAGCGCGGCCGGAATCCGCACTATCGGCGCGCAGCGCCCGTCACTTCACTTGCACGCCAGCACGACCACGCCGCCGATACCGCCGGCATTCGGCACCGAGCCCGCGTAGCCGACGGCGACCAGCGGCTGCGTCGCATCGTGGCCGACGACGACCGACTGAATCGACAGCTGCCCCGTTTTCGACGTCCCGTTCAACGGTGCTTGTGCGTACGTCAGCGTGTACGCGGTGTTTGCGACGTTGAGCGACAGGCGCAGGTTGTCGAGCGTGCGTGCGCCGAGATCCAGCGTAGCCGTAGTCGCGCCGAGCGTGCCGGACGCGCCGCCGTTGTCGCTCGCGACCGTATCCGCGAGCAGTTGCGTGCAGGCGAGCGTACCGCTCGTCGCCGTCAACGCCAGCGGCGTACCGACGGCGTAATGAACGCCTTGCGTGCTGGTATAGGTGTTGCCGTCGGTGTCCATCGCCTGGTTCCACCGGCCGATCGCAACGTCGGTGCCGCTGCTCTGGATCTCGGTCACGGCGCCGTGATCGAGACCGAGACAGTCGGTCGCCGCAGCGGACGACGCGAGCGTGGTGAACGCGCCGCTTGCCTGCTGAACCAGACTCGACGCAGGCGCGTTCGGCGCGGTGAAGTTGCGGTTGTTCGCATATGCGGGCGGCAGCGTGGGCACGGTCACGATGGCGAACTGCCCGTTATTCGCCGCGATTTGCGACGCGGAACCCGTGTACGTAAACTTGCCGGCCGGCCGACACGCCGCCTGGGCAGCTGGTGGCACAGGTTGCGGCGCTACGGGCGCCGGAGACGACGCCGCACCGGCGACGCCGGCGCTCATCGGATTCACGCCGTCGCCGCCACATGCAGACAGTGCCGCCGAGACGAGTGCAGTTGCCAACAGGGCCGGCAAACGAATGGATGTTTTCATGGTATTGGCCTCATGTATTCCCGTAGTTGTCGGGACTTTTTTGGTAAAGATGGGTTGCGGACTGCCGCATTGATCGACTGGTATTCGTGCTTCGTTTAGTCCGCTGAAACGTCGCACCACCGCCGTATCGTTACGCGGTCGAAACCGGTCCGGGTGGCGGCCTTCGGTGATCGCATTATCGATTTCGTATCGCGTGCCGCCGATAAACCGACCGCGCGTGATCGCTGCGTAGCGAACGAGCCTGTGTAGCGATCATCAACGGTGCCGGGAGGTTCGCATCGATCGCACCGGCTGCGTAGCGGTACATCGGGCTACGGCGGGCGGCCGATCGGTCATCGTGTGCTCCAGGCGCGGCTACACGGTGCGGCGGACGAGCGAGTGCTCGAATCGCAAGTCGCCGAAATAGTGGCGATCTGTCAATGCGCGCCCGGCCGATGCGCTGTTGCGACGCCAGGCGGGATTCCCGTATCTGGGCGCGTGCCGATTTGAATCGATCATTCTGGAATTGTCTCGGGATTACGCAGATTCGGGAGTTCGCCATCGTGTTTCGTTGATGGTTTTTCCGCGTGCGTCGCAATGTTTCATCGGCCCAGCGCATCCGCAATTGATATGGTGTTATTCACGGTGCGTGAGCGTAACAGAAAGCAGGCAAACCACAGTGTCAGAGATGATCAAACAGCTTCGGCGATCAACGTTTGTCGCTGCGACTTGCCGGGAAATACTTCTGATAAGAAATAATCGACGTTCTTGTTTGCCGGGTAAAACGCAATCCGAATATGAAGAATCGCGCCCGAAGTCACCGACATACGTGCGACGAAAGACGAAGCGAGCGCCGCCGCCTCACTTCGACAACGTCGCCCGCACCGTGTATTCGCCGGCGAGCGCGGCGCCATGGTGGTCCGGCTGCACGAAATACCGCGACGCATCCGCATCCGCCGGTAGCGGTTCGACCGGATAGCCGTGCTTTTCCCACGCATCGAGGCCACCCTTCAGCGCGCGGACGTTGTGGATCATCTTCTTGCGCTGCATCTTCGCGATCAGCCGCTTCGCGGTCGCCTCGTTCGGGCACACGCAATAGACGACGATCGGCCGCTTCAGCAATTCCGGATCGAGCAGATCCGGCGAATCGAGATCGACCGGCACCGCGCCGGCGATCCGGTACGGCTCGCGCTCGCGAATCGCGCGCGGGCGCGCGTCGAAGATCAGCGGCGGCTCGTTCGACGTCATCATCTCGACGAGTTGCGGCGGCGAGATGCGCACCTGCGCGAGGTAGCGGCGGAACTGCACGCGCCGCACCCAGCGGTACAGCAGGAACGTGATGAAGATCGCGAGAAACGCATCGAGGATCGTGCCGCCGCTCGCGCGCACCCACAGCACGAACTGGACGATCTGGTCGTGTACCGCTGCACCGCCGATGAGCCAGAACGCGGCCCACAACGACGCGCCGGCAAGATCCCAGAACAGAAACACGCCGATGCCGATCGCCGTCGTGCCGAGCAGCGGCGCCGAAACCAGCCCGAGGCCCGGCAGGAACTTCGACAGCACGAGCAGCGGCGCGCCGTAGCGTTCGAATACGTTACGCGCGAACCGCAGCGTCGTGTCGAGCGACAGCGAGAAACGCACGAGCCCGTTCAGCAGGCGCCGGCCGCGCGTGCGGCCCATGAAGAACCACAGCGAATCGGCGAGCATCGTTGCACCGATCGCCGCCGCGAACATGCTCGCCCACGACGCCTGCCCCATCGCCGCCATGGTGCCGCCGAGGATGAGCATCGGCACGGCCGGAACCGGCACGCCGAGCTGCGTGATCAGTACGCTCGCAAACACGGCCCACGGGCCGAGTGACGAGGGAATCGCAACGGGAAAGTGCCACACGGCGGCGCTCCTGGAAGACATGCGGACCGTGCGACGGGGCGGCCGTCGATACGGCAGGCAGCGATCGCCGCGGCACGTCCGCGGCCGATCCTGCACCACCGAGCATTCTAAACGGGTTTGCCGAGCGCCGCCGGGAACGTACCGGGCGCCGTCAGGCGTCGCGGCGCTGCGCGAGCGCCGCGACGTGTTCCGCGTACTGCGGGAACGCGGCGGCCAGCGCGGTCGCGTCCGCCAGCTCGAACTCGGAGAACTCGAACCCCGGCGCGACCGTGCAGCCGACCAGCGCGACGTGCTCCGGCGCGGCGCACCGCGCACCGAACCAGCGCCCGGCCGGCACGACGGCCTGGAACACGGTGCCCGGATGCGTGAGCGGGTTGCCGAGCCGGTGTATCGTCAGCCCGTCGTGCTCGTCGAGCACCCACACCTCGAGCGGGTCGCCTGCGTAGAAATGCCAGACCTCGTCCGAACGGATCCGGTGCCACGATGAATACGCACCATCGCACAGCAGGTAGTAGATCGCCGTCGACGCCGCGCGCGGCGCGCCGTCGGGGGCACGCGTGACCGCATCGGCGGCGCGGTAGGTTTCGCGGAAATAGCCGCCCTCGGGATGCGGTTGCAGATTGAACTGGCGAATCAAGTCGGCGGCGCTGATCGGCATGGTGGATGAAGTCGATGAAGGATGGAATCGGGCTGGCAACGCAGGATGGCAATGGGCCACCGCCGCGCCACCTGCCGCCGCCATGCAAACGGCGACGCGAGCGCGCGGGACGCCGCCTGCCGACGAAGCCCGGGCGAACCCGTGCCGATCCTGCCAGAAATTCCCGCGGACACGCAACCGCTGCGCCAACGCCGCTGATCGGCAACGAGCGCAGGCGGCCCGCGGACGAGCATGCCGTCGGTCCGCCGCCCACCGCAGCGCCTCACGGGGCCGCTCGTGCAACGCAGCACACGCTCGCCCGCCCTCCACGAGCGACCCTGCGCGGCCCGCATCGCCGCGTCAGGCGCCCGGAGCGGCGCTCTGCTGCCGCACCAGCAGCACCGGACGATCGGCCGCCCGCAGCAGCGATTCCGCGACACTGCCGAGCAACAGCCGGCGCAGGCCATGCCGCCCGCTCGTGCCCATCACGATCAGATCGGCGTCGGCTTCGGCCGCCGTGCGCATCAGCACCGCGGCGATGTCGTCGCCGTACGCGTCGAGCGCGCGCACGGTGCCCGGCACGCGATGCTGCGCGAGTACCGCTTTCGCGTCGTCGAGCACCTGCGTCGCCGCGTCGGCCGCCGCCGCATCGCCGTCGTGTTCGGCCGCGAAGCCCGCATCGACGTCGACGAGTTGCGGCCGATGTTCGACGACGTACGCACACGTCACGTTGCCGCCCGATGCCGCCGCGATCCGGATCGCCTCGTTCAGCGCGAGACACGCGCTCGGGCTGCCGTCGAGCCCGACGAAAATCCGTTTGTACATGGTTCTTTCCTCCGAGCAGGCACGCGCGTGGCGCGCCCGTCATCGCGGGCCGGCCCGATGCCGGCTCGCCTGCCGAACAGTCTGCCGTGTGGGCCCGAGCCTCCGCTTGACCCGCGTCAAACGCCGCGCGACGCCCGTCGCGACGCCTCGCGTCGGTTTTTTGGCTGGCCCCTATTACAAAATACGTGCAAAACGCGCACAATTTCACCTTCAAAATAGACGCCGTCCGCGGCCGGTGCGAGTTTTTTCCGGATTTGCCGCATTGCCCCGTGCCACGGGCAACCCCGACATCTGAATGGCTATCGAATGACCGCCAGTGGAACCCCGCCGCGTGACGCCCGAGGCCCGACGCGTTCGCCAAGCTTTTTACGCCAGCCGCTCGCGGCCGGTGTCGTTGCACTCTTCGCCGGCGTGGCGCTGTCCCTCGGCGTCGCGCTGCTCGTTCGCGAGCAGTGGCAAGGCGCCGTCCATACACGCTTCGAGCGTCGCACCTCGCACGTGAGCGCGATGCTGCGTCACGAGTTGCAATCAAGCGTCGCCGTGCTCGAAGGCGCGCGTGGCGCGTTCGCGCTCGCGCCGCAGATGACGCCCGAGCAATGGCGCCGGTACGTCGACACGCTCGATCTCGACAGCGGCCGCTCGCCGGTCCGGCTGATCGGCTACGCGCCGCTGTCGCCGGCAGCACTCGGTGCCCTCGCCGGCCATGCGCCGATGCCGGACGGTCCGCTCGCGGTCGCCGCACTCAGCGCCCCGGCGTCCAACGCGCCCGACGTGCATTTCGGCTCGTTCGATCAGGCGCCGCTCGCCCGCGCGCTGCGCAGCGGCGACGTCGCGCTCGGCATTCATCCCGCCGACAGCGATACGTCCCGCGATGCGCGCACCCTCACCTTGTTTCTGCGCGCCGCGGCCGCGTCCCGGACGGCCGCCACGCCAGCCGACGCCGACGGCGTGCTGTTCGCCGAACTGAACCCGAATCGGCTGGTCGAGCGCGCGCTCGACGCGGAGCGCGGGCTCGATCTGCGCATCAGCGCGGGCGACAATCCGCATCCGATCGCGAGCGCGGAAACGACGACCGACGAGGCCATGGCGTCCCCCGACCTGATGCAGCGCACCGACCAGCTGAATTTCGGCGGCACGCTGCTCACGCTGGCCTATTCCGCGGACGGCCGTCCGAGCGCGACCGGCGCGCAGCGCGCGGCGGGCATCGTGCTCACAGCCGGGCTGATCGCGTCGATCGCGTTCGCGGCGCTGGTCCATGCGCTGCTGCGCGGCCGCGCGGGCGGCGCGGATGCCGGCGCGAACAGCCGCGGCATCCTGAACGAGGCGCGGATGATGGGCATCATCCGTTCGTCGATGGAAGCGATCATCACGATCGACGAGAAGCAGACGATCGTGATCTTCAACCCGATGGCCGAGCAGGTATTCGGCGTGTCGGCAATGGAGGCGATCGGCGCGCCGCTGTCGCGCTTCATCCCCGAGCGGTTCCGCGCCGCGCATGCGAAGCACGTCGACCAGTTCGGCGTGACGGGCGTCTCGGAACGGCAGATGGGTCGTCAGCGCGTGCTGTTCGGGCTGCGCGGCAACGGCGAGGAATTCCCGATCGAGGCGTCGATCTCGCAGATCCGCGACGCATCGGGCAAGCTCTATACGGTGATGCTGCGCGACATCACCGAGCGGCTGCGCGCGGAGAACGCGGTGAAGCAATCGCGCGAGGAGCTGCGCGAACTGTCGGCGAACCTGCAGAACGTGCGCGAAGAAGAAAAGACGCGCATCGCGCGCGAACTGCACGACGACCTCGGCCAGCAGCTCACCGCATTGAAGATGGATCTGTCGGTCGTCGAGCAGCAGTTGCGCGCGCAGGGCCACACGCAGCCCGACGACGGCGTGCTGTCGCACCTGCACGGGATGCGCCGGCTGATCGACGCGACCGTCGCGTCGGTTCGGCGCATCGCCGCCGACCTGCGTCCCGTGATGCTCGACGACCTCGGCCTCGTGCCGGCGATCGAGTGGCTCGCGAACGATTTCACCAACCGCTACGGGATCGACGTCGAGCGCACCATCGAAACGGGCGGCATCGCGTTCACGAGCACGGGCGCGACCACGCTGTTCCGGATCGTGCAGGAAGCGCTGACGAACGTCGCGCGCCATGCGGATGCGACACGCGTGGCGCTGCGGCTCGACATCGAAGAAGGCTTTTGCGTGCTGCGCGTGGCGGACAACGGCCGCGGCGCGGCGCCGGGCGGTCCCGCGCACGACAAATCGTTCGGGCTGATCGGCATTCGCGAACGCGCGCACATGCTCGGCGGCAGCGTGACGATCGACACCGCGCTCGCGCGCGGCTTCTCGATCACGGTCGCGTTCCCGCTCGGCGCTGTTCAACAGGAAAACACCCTCACATGATCAAGGTGCTCATCGCCGACGACCATACGCTCGTGCGCGACGGTCTGCGGCACATTCTGCAGAACGCCACCGGATTCGAAGTGGCCGGCGAAGCGTGCGACGGCCCGTCGACGATTGCGCTGGTCCGTTCGACGCCCGCGCAGGTTCTGGTGCTCGACCTGTCGATGCCGGGCCGCAACGGCGTCGAGCTGATCAAGCAGATCAAGGACGAAAAACCCGCGCTGCGCGTGCTCGTGCTGACGATGCACGCGGAGCAGCAATACGCGGTGCGCGCGTTTCGTGCGGGAGCGTCGGGCTATCTGACCAAGGAAAGCGCGAGCGCCGAGCTGGTCGGCGCGGTGACCAAGGTCGCGACGGGCGGCGTCTACGTCAGCCTCACGATGGCCGAGCAGTTCGCGCAGAGCCTGAACGAGCCGGCCGAGACGCTGCCGCATCAGCGGCTGTCGGATCGCGAGTTCGACGTGTTCCGCCGGATCGCGGCCGGCCAGACGCTGACCGAGATCGCACAGTCGCTATGCGTGAGCGCGAAGACGGTCAGCACCTACAAGACGCGGATCCTCGAAAAGATGCAGATGCCGCACGAGGCGGCGCTGGTCCGCTACGCGATGCGGCACAAGCTGCTCGACGAAGCGGACGACGTCTAGAGCGCGCTTTCAGCGCGCCGGCACCGGGCACGCGAGATCGCCTTCCTCGCAGGACAGATAGCCCTTCAGCGTTTCGGTGCGCGTCTTCGTCAGATCGTCGAGGCAGGTCGACACGACCATCGAGTACACACTGCCGCCTTCGGCGTTCGCACTCGAGAAGCTGCACTCGGCGTCGCGGTAGGCGATCCACGCGCGTTGCGCGCTCACGAGCTTGTCGGCGAGCGGCCGGGCATCGCGCAGGCGCGCCGTGACGGCCTGGTACGTGCGGTTCAGTTCCGCGTCGGATTTCTTGTACGCGCGATCGGCACACGCCGTCATCGCGGCCTGATCCGCCGCATCGGCGCAGTTCGTCTGGGCATGGGCAAGGTTCGCCGTCAGCGCGAACGCGCACAGCAGACCGGTCGGGACACGCATGGATGCTCCTGTTTGTTTTCGTTGAAGTCGTGGAACGTGGTGCCGGGCGTGTTGCTGGTGCCCGCCGCGCCTCGGCGCGCGGCGTCGCGAATCGGCCGGCGACAAGCGCGTTGCGCCGCCGACCGCCGCGTCGATACCGACCGCGATCCTAGCGCACGCGCGACCGGTTGTCAGCGCACGCCGCGGCCGCGCAAATGAAAAAACCCGCACTCAGGGCGAGTGCGGGTTTGTCGATGCAGCCGGCGCGGCGGCCGGCGGCCGCGTGGCGACGAACGGCTCAGTGGCCGAAGTAGACCGACGAGCGATCGGTCGCGACCGGCACGACTGCGCGACGGCCGGACTGCGACGTCGCGACCGAATTCGCGCCGTAACCGCTGACGTCAGCCTGTGCGCCCGAGTCGCGCGCGGCAGCGATCTTCGCCTGCGCAGCCTGGATGTTGTCCGGATAGTTCATCCAGTCGTTCGGGTTGTAGCCGGCCTTTTCGAGCTGGACCAGTTCCGCACGCACTTGCGCACGCGTCAGCGGCTGCTGGTTCGATTGAGCGAACGACACGACCGGTGCGGCGACCAGCGCGGCCAATGCAACTGCTTGGATCAGCGATTTCATGATGCGTTACCTCCAGATTGTTTTGTCGGGCGCTTCGGACTCGGTAGTCGTTGCGCATGAGTGGAAGTCTAGGAGGCGCGACTATCAGGGTAAATACTTAAATCGCAAATTCACTGTTGACGGCATCTGTACAATCTCGGGCGTTTCAGCGGAATCTTCAGATGATTACCCACACATTCGCGCGCAATCGCGGTCGGTAAGCGCGTTCGTCAGACCTCGTGCGCGTTGCTGCCGACATGGCGCCGTGCTCGGTTGCGACGGGCGCTTCGTCATCGCGCTGGCGCACGGACCGGAAGCGATCGAACAGGACTGCTGCTGCGCGGGATCACGCAGCGTCGTCTGCATCCGCATATATCGAAACGAAGCGGCACCTCGTCGCGCGCGAGCGCGACGTGATCAGTGATGGGGCCGCATCAGAAAGGCGCGGCGTGGCCGCGCGAACTGTCGCGACAACGTGATTACGGCAGCATCGCGCGAAAACCGAACGTCCGGTTACTGCGGATTGCCGGTGATACCGACCCAGGCATCGCCCCAGGCGCGACAGCCGATCGCAAGCTCATTGCGAACCGCTGGCGCTCTCCGGCGACGCAGGCGCCGGCGCCGGCCCAGGCGCGACACCCGATGCCGCACCCGGCCCGGCGCCGCCCGCGTTCCCCGCGCTGCCGGCTGCCGGCGGCGGCAAGACCGGTGCTTGCGACGCGCCGCCCGACATCGCAGCCGCCGATGCGGCCACCTCGGATGCCGGAATCCATTGCTCGACGATGCCGCCGGACGCAGCCTCCGGCGCCGATGCTGCAGAGGCCGCCGAAGCCGCGGCCGCATCGGCGTCGGGTTGCCGCTCGATACGCTGAGTCCTGACGCGCGTCGGCGCCTTCTTCGGCTCGGGTCCGAACCAGCCGTCGAACAGGTCGGTCACGCGCTCCCGCACCGACGCGAACCACCCCGGCGACGGCTCGGTATCGAATTTCAGCTTCGCATCGACGATCCGCGCGCGCTGCGCCCGCTGGAAGAACTCGCCGACGATCGGCAGCGCGCTGTGCGCGCCCTGCCCCCAATAGTCGCTGCGCAGCGTCACGCGACCGTCGTCGAAGCCGACCCAGGCGCCGGCCACCAGTCCCGGCTGCATCAGGATGAACCAGCCGTCCGCGTTGTCCTGCGTGGTGCCGGTCTTGCCGGCGACGTCGCCGCGCACGCCGAAACGCGTGCGGATGCTGCTGCCGGTGCCGCGCGTGACGACGTCGCGCATCACGTCGAGCAGCGTCTTGTCGGTTTCGCCGTCGAGCGCGCGTTCGGGCGGCGCCGGCGCGTATTCGGCCAGCACGTCGCCCTGCCGGTTTTCGATGCGCGTCACCATCTGCGGCTCGGTGTAGAGCCCGCCGTTCGCAATCGTCGCGTACGACGCGACCATCTCTTTCAGCGTCACCGGGCTCGTGCCGAGCGCAAGCGACGGCACGCGCTCGAGCGGGCTTTCGCGCACGCCCATGTCGCGTGCGAGCCGCGCGACGGCCGCCGGGCCGACCTTCTCCATCACCTGGGCGGTGATCCGGTTGCGCGACAGCGCGAGCGCATCGCGCAACGTCATCGGCTTGCCCGACGGCGGCACGTCGTCGTTGGGCCGCCAGATCTCGCCGCCCTTCAGCGGAATCTCGACCGCCTGGTCGATGAAGGTGTCGTCGGGCGTCATCCCGCTCGCGAACGCGGCGCCATATACGAACGGCTTGAACGTCGAGCCGGGCTGACGCCGCGCCTGTGCGACGTGATCGAACGGCTCGCTCGTGAAATCGCGACTGCCGACCCACGCGCGAATCTGCCCGTCGCGCGGATCGATGGCGACGAACCCGGCCTGCACGTCGGTCTTGGCCTTGCACAGCGCGCGCATGGAGCCGCGGTCGGCCGCGAGCTGCTTCATCGCGGCCGCGTCGTTCTTGCCGGCGTCCTGCGCCGCCTTGTATTCGGGCGACTCGCGCATGAAGGCGCGAAACACCTCGTTGTCCGTGCCGCAACCGTCGCTGCCGCTCCACGCATTGTTCGCGATGCCCTGCAGCTGGTTCGCCTGCTGCGTCAGCGCCTGCGTCGCGATCTGCTGAAGCCGCGAATCGATCGTCGTGCGCACGATCAGCCCATCCGAATAGATGTTGTAATCGTTGCGGTCGGCCCAGCCGATCAGCCATTTGCGCAGCTGCTGCGCGAAGTGCGGCGCCGGCCCCGGCGGCTCCTTCTGACGCTCGAAGTCGATGCGCAACGGCCGCCGCTGCAACTGCGCGAACTGCGCCGCCGACAGCTTGCCGTACTTCACCATCTGCGCGAGCACCGTGTTGCGCCGCTGCAGCGCGCGCTCCGGATTGAGCACCGGGTTGTAGTAGCTGTTGCCCTTGAGCATCCCGACCAGCGTCGCGGCGTCGAGCACGTCGAGCTCGTCGGCCGACTTGTCGAAATAGGTGCGCGCGGCCATCTCGACGCCGTACGCGTTGTACAGGAACGGCACCGTGTTCAGGTAGGTCTCGAGGATCTGCTCCTTGCTGTACACGGCCTCGATCTTCAGCGCGGTGATCGCTTCCTTTACCTTGCGCGTGAGCGTCGGCGCGCGGCCGATCTCGTCCGGATAGAGGTTGCGCGCGAGCTGCTGCGTGATCGTCGAGCCGCCCTGGCGATCGCCCGAGAACGTATGGAGCGCCGCCGACGCGGTGCGCTTCCAGTCGAGGCCGTGGTGCTCGTAGAAGCGATGGTCCTCGGTCGCGATCAGCGCGTCGACCATGTGCGGCGAGATCTGCTTGAGCGACACCCATTCGCGGTTCGACGGCTTGAATTCCGCGAGCACCTTGCCGTCGGCGGACAGCACCTGCGCGGGCTGATCGACGCGCGCCTTGCGGATGTCGCCGATGCCCGGCGTAAACGGTATCAGCGCGAGCACGTAGAGCAGGAACAGCACGGGCACGGCGGCGGCGGCGCGCAACGCGCCGCGTCGCGTCGGATGGCGGAGATGGCGCCAGGCGCTGGCCAGTACGCGCTTGACGGGCACGGCGGCAGCGGCCGCGACGGGTTGGGCGCGCGCGGCCCATTTGGCAAGGAGCTCACGCACTGACGACACGTTTCGGCGATTCACGCGGGTGGGGGATCTGCTGGAAAGGCTGCATCGTACCAAAAGTCGGGCGCAATTCCGGGCGGCGCCCGTTTGGCGGGGTTCCGCGGGTGATTTCTTGTCGAAAAAGGCGGGTGTGCGCAGTGGGAAGCTGCGCTATGCGTCGGGGAGACGGCAAGCGGGCGCGGTCGGTGCTGCCTGCGGATTCGGCGGATTCGGCGGATTCGGCGCTTTCGGCGCTTTCGGCGCTTTCGGCGGGTTTAGCTGGTTTAGCCGGTTCGCCGCATTCAGCGCGCGTGCCGCGCCGATCGGCGGCGCCGTCACGGCGAATTGCTGCGTGGATGCCGCGCGCGACGGCCGTGGCTCGGATGGGCCAAACGCCGGGCCGCCGATAAGGTGGCCCGGCGATTGGTTATGTATCGAGCCAATCCACCATAAACCCGGTCAACCTCCGACCAGCCTCGCCCGATGTGCGTCGCCTTTGGTCGCGCTCAGAACCAAACCGCCACCGCCACCCTACTTCGGCGCGATGTCGCGTCGCACGCGGCGAATGTGCTGCTCGACGTAGAACGCAGCCGCATCGGCGTCGCCCGACACGATCGCCTCGTAGATCAGCCGATGTTCCGACACGTACAGCCGGATCCGGCCGGCATCGTAGATGCCGTCGTCCTTCAGACGCTTCCACAACGGCTGATCCATCGTCTTCGCGACTTCGTCGGCGATCTTCACGATCAACGGGTCGCCGGTCATCAACGCGAGTTGCCGGTGGAACAGCCGGTCGCTGTCGTTCCACAGCGCGCGCTGGTGCGGGTCGTCGATGTCCGCGATGGTTTCCATTTGCGCAAGATAGCCTTCGGCGACGGGATCGGCGCGGCCCTGGGCCGCCGCGAGACGCGCGATCGCCGGCTCGAGGATCAGCCGCACGTCGAGCGTCGACGTCGGGCTGAAGTCGGCATCGGCCGCGTCGCGCGCATCGCCGCGCTGCGCGAGCACGTCGAGCGGCGCCGCCACCACGTAGGTGCCCGAATTGCGCTTCGTGACGACCAGCCCTTCGTTCTGCAATGCGCCGAGCGCTTCGCGCACGGCCGGGCGGCCGACCTGGAACAGCGCCGCGAGCTCGCGCTCCGACGGCAGCCGCGAATCGGCCGCGTAACGCCCCGCGCGAATCTCGTCGCGGATCTTCTCCGCGACCTGTTCGTAGATCTGCAACGGCCGGAAACCGGCTTCGGGCGATTCGGGACGTGCGGACATCATCTGCGGCTCCTGCCCTGGGCCGGGCGTGGTCTGGAACGGGTTCGCACTATACCGGAGCGGCATCGGCGCCGACAGGTGCAACGCCCCATCTGGACGGATATTAGAACCAAATTCAGCGAAATGCCGACCTTCCAGCTTGCCGGATGCCGCCAAATTGGTATAGATTCGATCCACAATGGCGATTGCCGCTCGCCGCACGGGCCGCCGACTGCAGCACGCGCAGCATGCACCCACCGACTTCACCACCGTACCGACCCACACCATGACCGCTGCCAGCCCGATCCCCTCGTTCGACGCCACCGAAACGGCCGCCCTGCTCGACTACCCGGCGCTGCTCGCCACGCTCGCGCAGACCGTCGCCGACTACGCGGCGGGCGAAATCGTCAGCCCCGAACGCCTGGTCGTGCCGCTGCAGGCAGGCGGCGTGATGCTGTCGATGCCGTCCAGCGCGCGCGATCTGGCAAGCCACAAGCTCGTGAACGTATGCCCGGGCAACGCCGCGCGCGGGCTGCCGACGATCCTCGGCCAGGTGAGCGCGTACGACGCGACGACCGGCGCGCTGCGCTTCGTGCTCGACGGCCCGACCGTCACCGGCCGCCGTACGGCGGCCGTCACCGCGCTCGGCATCCAGGCGCTGCACGGCGCGGCACCGCGCGACATCCTGCTGATCGGCACCGGCAAGCAGGCGGCCAATCATGCCGAGGCGCTCGCGGCGATCTTCCCCGCTGCGCGTCTGCACGTGCGCGGTTCGCGCGCGGGCAGCGCCGCGGCGTTCTGCGCCGCGCATCGCGCACAGGCGCCGCAGCTCGCGCCGCTCGACGGCGACGCGATTCCCGATGCGATCGACGTCGTCGTCACGCTGACGACGAGCCGCACGCCCGTCTACCGCGAAGCGGCGCGCGAAGGCCGGCTCGTGGTGGGGGTCGGCGCATTTACCGCGGACGCCGCCGAAATCGACGCCGAAACGGTGCGCGCGAGCCGGCTCGTGGTCGACGATCCGGCGGGCGCGCGCCACGAGGCCGGCGACCTGATCGTCGCGCAGGTCGACTGGCAGCGCGTCGCGTCGCTCGCCGACGTGCTGCGCGGCGCGTTCGAGCGCAGCGGGCCGCTGCTGTTCAAGACCGTGGGCTGCGCCGCGTGGGATCTGGCCGCGTGCCGCACGGCGCGCGACGCGCTGGACGCGCGCCAGCGCGGCTGATTCGACGGCGGCGCGACGCTCCCGGCAGCGCCGCGCCGCCGACCGCACGACCAGCTGGACGACCAGCTGCACGCCCCGCCGCACTGCCGATTCCCCGACGGCGTTGTAGGAAACGCCCTACAACGCGCCGAACTCCCCTACAAAAACTTCCAGTTCGGCCGATTTCCTTTTCGGCGGCGCAACACGATACTGGCCGGATGAATGCCAGCCTGCCACCCGCCGCCGCGCTCAGGGTGTTTCTTGTCGACCACGCGAATGCCGTCCGGCAACGGATCGCGTTGCTCGTCGGCGCGATTCGCGGCGTCGTGGTCGTCGGCGAGGCGGAGGACGGCCAGGATGCGCTGACGCACATCCGCGGCACGCACGCGGACGTCGTGCTCGTCGATCTGCGCCTCGCGGACGGCAGCGGCCTCGATCTGATCGGCGCGCTGTCGAAGGCCGTGCCGCGCATCGTCACGATTGTGCTGACGAATCATTCGGCGCCCGCATTCAGAAAGGCATGCGCGACGGCCGGAGCCGACTACTTCTTCGACAAGACCGTCGAATTCGACGCCGCGTGCCACGTGATCGAATCGCTGGTGCACGCTCGCGCGCACCAGCCCTGACCGAGCCGGAGTGACTCATGCATCAAGCCACCGCCTGCGCCGCCGATCCCGCCATCGCGCCCCGGCCGAACGTTCCGCTTCCCGCGTCCACGCGTCACGACGGCGCGAAGCATTGCGCAGTCCGCTGTTCGGCCTGCGTGATGCGCTCGATGTGCCTGCCGCCGCAACTGACCGCCGCCGAGTACAGCCGGCTCGACGCGATCATCTGCGCGACGCGACAGGTGCGCCAGGGCGACACGCTGTTTCGCACCGACGATCCGTTCCACAGTCTGTACGCGGTGCGCGCAGGCTCGTTCAAGACGGTGATGATGCATCGCGACGGCCGCGAACACGTGACGGGTTTTCAGATCGCAGGGGAAACGCTCGGCATGGAGGGCGTCGGCCATGGACACCATTGCTGTGACGCGATCGCGCTCGAGGACAGCGTCGTGTGCGTGATCCCGTTCGCCGCGCTCGAGGCCGCGTGCCGCGAGCTGAGGTCGATGCAGCATTTCATCTACCAGATGCTGAGCAGCGAGATCGTACGCGGATCGAGCCAGATGCTGCTGCTCGGCACGATGTCGGCCGAACAGCGCGTTGCGCATTTCCTGCTCGATCTGTCGGCACGCTTCGAGGCGCGCGGCTACTCGGCGTCGGAGTTCAACCTGCGGATGACGCGCGAAGAAATCGGCTGCTATCTCGGGATGAAGCTCGAAACCGTCAGCCGGATGTTCTCGCGCTTCCATCGCGACGCGCTCATCGAAACGCGCGGCAAGCGCGTGCGGATCATCGACGCGCCGGCGCTCGCGCAGGTGTAACCGGTCGCGCGTGCGGCGCCGGCGCGCTCCAGCGCGTGCCGGTGCGGGTCGCACGTCAGTGCGCGGCGGTGCCCGTCTCGGCCGCCGACAATGCGGGCGACAGCGGATCGTCCGCGTGCCCCGCGGACAACACCCGCTCGGCCGCGGCGAACGCACGCCCCATCGCTTCGTTCACGTCGACGCCGCTGCAGGCGGGCACCGGCGCCACCGCACGGCCGTTCATCAGCAATTCGAGCCGTACGTCGTACAGCGCGTCGTCACCCGTCGCGCGCGATTCGATCGCCAGGCGACATTCGTCGACCCGCGCGTGAAAGCGCTCGAGCCGCACCAGTTGCGCGCCCGCTTCAGCTTCGAGCGCGGCCGAACCCGCGAATCCGACGCAGACGATCTGCATGCCCACGCCCATGTTGCTCCCTCCTGACGGGTCACACGCTGGTCGACCACGTTGCCTGTCCTACAAGTCCGCCTGTTGCCGAATCCGGCAATCGATCCACACACGATCGGCGCGCGAGGTTCACACGCTGAATGTCTGCGCCGCCTTCATTTCGATCCACGTCATCCCGGCCCGCAGCCCTTCGATCGCCGCCTCGTGCTCGGTCGGATATGCATGACTGTGCTCGAACGTATGATGAAAGTGCGTCGGCCCGGCACCGTGCTCGACCGTCACGCGGCAGCGGAATCCGCCGGATTCGCATTGCCGCGTCTCGATCTCGACGGACCAGTCGCGTTCATGAATCGTGCCTTGCAGTGTCATGCGCCCTCCTGCAGTGTCAGTCGGCCATCCGGAAGTGGCCGCTGTGCAGCAACACCGGCCGGCCGCCGATTTCGGCGAGCATCCGGGCCGCCATCGCCTCGATCGCCGGCCGGTGTGCTTCGAATGCAACCAGCAAGTCGCGCTCGAGCAGCGAGCGCGCACCGAAATGGTCTTCCAGTGCTTCCGCCGTGATCGCGCACGGCACGCCGTGGCCGTCGACCCGCGCCGAAAACGCGACGACCAGGTCACGCCCGCGATACTCGGGCGGTTCCGGTGGAAAGGCTATCTGCATTTGTGCGCCTGTCATCGTCGGGACGATTCAAGCCATGAGCATAACGGCCCGCGCCACCGTCCGATTGACCCACGTCAACCGGGCCGCAGCGCGCGCCGCCGCCGTGCCCGATCGCGCCGCCGCATGGGCTCAGTCGGCGTCCGAAGCGATCGTCGCGCCGCGCGCCTCGAGCAGTTCGCGCAGCACGCTGCGATGGCAGCGGCGCTCGTCCTCGCAGTAGCAGCCGATCGAAAATGCGCTCGTCGCCGACAACGCGGCGAGCAGGTCGAGCACCTTGGGAGCGTCGCCGTGCGCCATCTCGGCGCGGAACCGGCGCGTGAATGCGTGCCACTGCGCGTCGGTCTCGGCGGCCTGCGCGTCGGCCACGAGCTCCGCGCTCGGCGACAGCGTCGGCAGCCACACGTCATAGTAGTCGCGCGACGCGAATTCCGCCTTCGGCACGCCGCGCGGCGGCCGCCGCACCGTGCCGATCCGTGTGCCCTCGCCGGCCGCCCGCGGCGTGCCGAGCCGTACGATTCGAATTGCCATGCCGCTCCTTTGCTACGGATTCGATTCCGTATCGTACTGCCGCACCCGCGCCGCACAACAAAAAACCGGCTGCCTCCGCGCGGGAGACAGCCGGTTTCGTCAGGACGATCGGGCGTGCCCGGACGCCGCTCGGACGCCCCTCAGACGCCCCTCAGACGCCGCTCTTCAGCACCTTGCCGATCGCATCGGCGACGATGCCGACGTTCGAATCGTTCAGCCCGGCCACGCACATGCGGCCCGAACGCAGAATGTAGACGCCGTGCACGTCGCGCAGCGCGTCGACCTGCGTCTCGGTCAGCCCGGTGTACGTGAACATCCCGCGCTGCTTCACGTAGCGCGTCAGCGCTTCGCCGCTCACGTGGTCGCGCAGGCCGTCGTGGATCGCCTGGCGCATCCGCGCAATCCGGCGGCACATCGCGGCAAGCTCTTCCTCCCACTGCTTGCGCAGCGCCGGCGTGTTCAGCACGGTCGCGACGAGCTTCGCGCCATACGTCTGCGGGTTGCTGTAGTTGGAGCGCACCGCGCCGGCCAGCTGGCCGAGCACGCGCTCGGCCGCGTCCGCATCCTCGCACACGACGCTCAGCGCGCCGACGCGCTCGCCGTACAGCGAAAAGTTCTTCGAGAACGAATTCGCGACGAGCGCCGGCACGCCGCGGCGGGCCAGCTCGCGCACCGCGAACGCATCGGCGTCGAGGCCCGCGCCGAAGCCCTGATACGCCATGTCGACGAACGGCAGCAGCTCGCGCGCCTCGATCACGTCGATCAGCTTCTCCCACTGGCCTTCGTCGAGATCGACGCCGGTCGGGTTGTGGCAGCACGCATGCAGCAGCACGATGCTGCGCGCCGGCAGCGCGTCGATCGCCGCGAGCATCGCGTCGAACTTCAGGCCGCCCGTCGCCGCGTCGTAGTACGGGTAGGTATTCACCGTGAAGCCGGCGCGCTCGAAGATGAAACGGTGGTTTTCCCAGCTCGGATCGCTGAGCCACACCTGCGCGTCCGGGAAGTAGCGCTTCAGGAAATCGGCGCCGACTTTCAGCGCGCCCGAGCCGCCGAGCGTCTGCACGGTCGCGATGCGGCCGGCCGCCCGCGCCGGGTGATCGGCGCCGAACACCAGCGCCTGCACCGCGTCGCGGTACGCGGCGAGGCCGACCATCGGCAGATACGGCTTCGGGCCGACGTCGCGCTGCAGCGCGGTTTCGGCCTCGCGCACGGCGGCCATCACCGGAATCCGGCCGTCGGCGTCGAAATAGATGCCGATGCTCAGGTTGACCTTCTGGTCGCGCGGATCCTTCTGGAAGTTCTCGTTGAGCGTCAGGATCGGGTCGCCCGGGTACGCGTCGATGTGTTCGAACATGGCTATGTCGGTCTGGTTCGTAGGAGTGATCGGGTGCGGGCCTGCGTCAGCGGGCCGATGCGCCGTCGCCGAGCGCATAGCGGGCATTCTTCTGGCGGAACCGATACCCGATCGCGAGCACCGCGAGCCAGACCGGGATCAGGTACACCGACAGGCGCAGATCCGGCGTCAGGTACATCACGACGAGAATGCCGGCCATGAACGCCAGGCACAGATAATTCGTGAAAGGATAGCCGAGACTGCGGAACGAAGTCTGCTCCCCAGCGATGCGCTTGGCCTGACGGAATTTCAGGTGAATCAGCGTGATCATCGCCCAGTTGATGATGAGCGCCGACACGACCAGCCCCATCAGTACCTCGAACGCCTTGCCGGGCATGAAATAGTTGACCAGCACGCAGACGCCGGTCGCGAGCGCCGACGCGCCGAGCGCGGCGAGCGGGATGCCGCGCCGGTTCACCGAGCACAGCACCTTAGGCGCGTTGCCCTGCGTCGCCAGCCCGAACAGCATCCGGCTGTTGCTGTACACGCCGCTGTTGTAGACCGACAGCGCGGCTGTCAGCACGACCACGTTCAGCACGTTGGCGACGAGGTTGCTGCTCAGCGCATGGAAGATCAGCACGAACGGGCTGCCGCCGGTGACGACCTTCTCCCACGGATACAGCGACAGCAGCACGGCCAGCGCGCCGATGTAGAAAATCAGGATGCGGTAGATCACCTGGTTGGTCGCGCGCGGAATGCTGTGCTTCGGATCGTCGGCCTCGGCCGCGGTGATGCCGATCAGCTCCAGCCCGCCGAACGAGAACATGATCGCCGCCATCGACATCACGAGGCCCGACACCCCGTTCGGGAAGAAGCCGCCGTGCTGCCACAGGTTCGCGATGCTCGCTTCCGGCCCCGCGTGGCCGCTCACCAGCAGCCAGCCGCCGAAGCCGATCATGCCGACGATCGCCGCGACCTTGATGATCGAGAACCAGAATTCCGTCTCGCCGTACGACTTCACGCTCGCCAGATTCAGCAGGTTGATCGCGACGTAGAACACGAGCGCCGACACCCAGGTCGGCACGCCCGGCCACCAGTACTGCACGTAGATCCCGACGGCCGACAGCTCGGCCATGCTGACGAGGATGTACAGCACCCAGTAGTTCCAGCCGGACAGGAAGCCGGTGAAATGGCCGACGTATTTGTCGGCGAAGTAGCTGAACGAACCGGCGACCGGCTCGTCGACGACCATCTCGCCGAGCTGGCGCATGATGAAGAACGCCACGACGCCTGCGACCGCATAGCCGAGCAGCACGGACGGGCCGGCCATCTTGATCGTCTGCGCGATGCCGAGGAACAGCCCCGTGCCGAGCGCGCCGCCGAGCGCGATCAGCTGGATGTGCCGGTTCTTCAGCCCCCGCTTCAGGCCGTCCTTCTCGTTTCCAGAAACCATGTCTTCTCCGTTCTGTCCGCCTCCGCCCGAAGCGGTGCGGCGCGCCTCGGTGTGCCGGGCGCTGTTTTACTGTGCCGGCCACCGTTCGTGGAGGCGCCGGGTTGGGGACTGCGATCTTCGCGCGGCGGCGCCCCTTCGTCCGCAGGCCCGCCGGACCTGCCGCGGAGGGCCGCCATCGCCCGCATGGTCGCGGCCGTACGCGAAAATCCGGCGTCAGTTTAGCGTCGCGACCGCGAAATCGGGTTGCGTAACCCGCTCATGCAAACCCTACATTATGAGATAAGATTGCACGCGGGAGACAGATGAGGAAACAAAAATGCCTGAACCGGTTCTCGATCGCGTCGATCGCCACTTGCTGGCGGTGCTGCAGGAGAACGGCCGTGCGTCGAACCTCGATCTCGCGAAGGCGGTCGGCCTGTCGCCCGCGCAGACGCTCAGGCGCCATCGGCGCCTCGAGGAGATCGGCGCGATCCGCCGTTACGAAACCCGCCTGTGCCCGGACACGCTCGGCTTCGGCGTCACCGCGTTCGTGCACGTGACGATGGAGCGCGGGCATATCCGCGACCTGTCGAAATTCCAGAAGCTCGTGTCGGATCTCGCGCAGATCCAGGAATGCTTTTCGGTGACCGGCGATATCGACTACGTGCTGAAGGTGGTCGCGCGCGATCTGAAAGGCCTGTCGACGTTCCTGCTCGAGACGCTGATGCGGATTCCCGGCGTGAGCGGCGTGCATTCGAGCGTCTGTCTCGATGAAATCAAATGCACGAGCGCGATGCCGGTCGAAACCTGATGCGCTGCCGCGCAGCGCGGGCCGCCTTGCTCAGCGCACGGCTTCGAACGCGCTGATCAGCAGCGCGCCGCCGGCGATCACCGCACATCCGGCCGCGCGACGCGGCGTCAGCCGCTCGCCGAGATACACGCGCGCGATCAGCGCCGCGAATACCACGCTCGTTTCGCGCAAGGCGGACACCGGCCCCATCGGCGCACGCGCCATGGCCCAGATCACGATCGCGTAGGCGAGCGCCGCGAACACGCCGCCGCACGCGGCCTTCGCGGTGTCGGCGAGATTCTGCGCGAGCCGCAGCGGCCCCGCCCGCAGCCTGTAGTACGCGGCCATCAGCGCCCCGGTCAGCACGAACGTCCACGCCGCATAGCCGATCGTGCTGCCGCTTTCCCGCACGCCGATTCCGTCGACGACGCTGTACGCGGCGATCGAAACGCCGGTCGCGAACGCGATCGGCAGCACCTGCTTCATCCGGTGCGCCGCGCCCGCGCGCCGCTCGAGGCCGATCGCCATGATGCCCGCGCAGATCAGGACGAGTCCGCATTGAGCGCCGGCGCTCAGGCGCTCGCCCGCGAACGCCGCGGCCCCGAGCGTGACGAGCAGCGGCGCGGTGCCGCGCGCGACCGGATACGCGACGCTCAGGTCGCCGTGCTCGTACGCGCGCACCAGCAGCAGCGTGTAGACCACGTGAATCGCCGCGGACGCGACGACGCACGCCCAGCTCGCGGCCGAGATCGGCGCGGCGGCCGGCAGGAACAGCAGCGCGAACAGCCCGATCGCGATCTGCAGGACGGTGGCCGAGCGCAGCCGGTCGCCGCTGCTGCGCACCAGCGCGTTCCACGACGCATGCAGGAAGGCGGCACACAGGACGGCGAACAGGACGGGAATCGGCACGTTGGACACTCGCTGACGGCGGCGACGCGGAATGGGTGGCCGCAGGCCGATCATCGTAAGAATCCGTCCCGTGCTTGTCAAAAAAGGCTTGCGGACCGGCTTCGCCGAATGAGCGACCGGCCGCGCGACGCAGGAGGCGCACGAGGCGGGCCTCGGCGATGCCGACACATGCCGCCGCCGTCATCGCACGCGCCTGAACGCGCGCCGTTCCTTTCCACTGTCTTTCGCATCGGCGCGCGGCGTAATGGAATCGATACCGGCACGCAATGATCGCGAAACCGCTCCGCCCCCATATCTTCATACCAAGCTGTTTCAATGCCGGGGCTCTACCACGAGCGCCGCGCCGAACCGACCCGGTGACGCAGCGGCGCTCCTTCGTCGAACAACCTACCTGGAGTTTCCCGATGTTTCGTCAAGCCTTGCTCGTCACCGCCTGCGCCGGCGCCACACTGGCGCTGTTCGCCTGCGGCGGCAGCGACGGTCCCTCGTCGACGCCCGCGGTGTCGTCGCAGGATGCGCTGCAGACCGCCACGCCGATCAAGCACGTCGTCGTGATCTACGGCGAAAACGTGTCGTTCGACCACTATTTCGGCACTTACCCGAACGCGACGAACCCGGCCGGCGAGCCGGCGTTCACCGCGAAGGCCGGCACGCCGTCGATCAACGGGCTGACGGGCACGCTGCTCACCGCGAACCCGAACTTCACGAACACCGCCAACGGCACCGACGCGGCCAATCCGTTCCGCCTCGATCGCACACAGGCCGCCACGGCCGACCAGAACCACGCGTACACGGCCGAACAGCTGGCCGCGGACAACGGCCTCGCCGACCTGTTCCCGAAATACACCGGCAAGGCGTCGGCGGGCGGCGCCGGCGCGTTCGGCACGAAGGGCCAGGTGATGGGCTACTTCGACGGCAACACCGTCACGGCACTGTGGAACTACGCGCAGCGCTTCTCGATGAGCGACAACGCGTACACGACGGTCTACGGCCCGTCGACCCCGGGCGCGCTGAACCTGATCGCGGGCCAGACCAACGGGATGCAGATCGTCAAGACGTCGAAGCAGCCGTCGACGCTCGCGGCCACGTCGTACTACATCAACGACGGCCAGGGCGGCCTCACGATGATCAACGACGTCGACCCCGGCTACGACGTGTGCTCGAGCACGACCGACCAGGCGATGATGAGCGGCAAGAACATCGGCGACCTGCTGAACGCCGCGAAGATCACGTGGGGCGGCTTCATGGGCGGCTTCAACCTGTCGACGACCAACGGCAACGGCACGACGGGCTGCGCGCGCAGCACGGTCGCGACCGCGGTGAACGCGGCGACGGCCGACTACATCCCGCATCACAACTGGTTCCAATACTACGCGTCGACGTCGAACCCGCAGCACACGCGGCCGAGCTCGATCGCGGCGATCGGCTCGAGCGTCCAGACGGACGGCAAGACGGCGGAGCCGGCGAACCACCAGTACGACAGCGACGACTTCTTCGCGGCCGTGAAGGCAGGCAACTTCCCGTCGGTCAGCTTCCTGAAGGCGCCGGCTGCACAGGACGCGCACGCCGGCTACTCGGACCCGCTCGACGAGCAGGCGTTCGTGACGAAGGTGGTCAACTTCCTGCAGCAGCAGCCGGACTGGCAGAACACGGCCGTGATCGTCACGTATGACGACTCGGACGGCTGGTACGACCACGTGTACACGCCGCCGACCCATGCGTCGTCCGACGCGGTCGACCAGCTCAACGGCAACGGCAAGTGCGGCTCCGGCGGCACCACCGGCGTGAACGGCAGCACCGTGAACGGCCGCTGCGGCCCCGGTGTGCGCATCCCGCTGGTCGTGATCTCGCCGTACGCGAAGCAGAACTACGTCGACCACACGCTGATCGACCAGGCATCGGTCCTGCGCTTCATCGAGGACAACTGGCTCGGCGGCCAGCGCATCGGCGGCGGCTCGTTCGATGCGGTCGCAGGCGACCTGCGCGGGCTGTTCGACTTCTCGTCGAAGCCGAACACGGCGCCGCTGTATCTCGATCCGACCCAGGGCACCGTGCTGAGCGCGGCGCCGGCGAACTGACCGGTACCGCCTGACCGGCCTCTGTCGGCCGGCGCATCGCGCGCCGGCCGTTTCCATTTCAAGCGCCGCCGCGTGCGGCGCCCGACCGCCTCGACCCACAGCATGACAGCTCGTCCCGCGTACCCGTCCCCCGACACGCCCGGCGCCGCCGCGCCGCGCTCCCCCACCCGCGTGCTGCGCCGCGCGGCCTTCGTGCTCGCCGCGGCCGTGCTCGGCTACGGCGCCTTCGCGGTCGCGTTTCCGGCGCGCACGCCGGCCGCGATCGGCGAGGTCGTCGCGAACTGGACCGGCGCCAATCCGCATCCCGTGGTGCTGCAGCGGCCGCCCGTGCAGCCGCTGTCCGCGGTCGCGCAGCTCGGGCGCGCGCTGTTCTTCGATCCGTCGCTGTCGGCATCGGGCAAGCAGTCGTGCGCGTCGTGCCACAGCCCCGACCGCGCTTACGGGCCGCCGAACGCGCTCGACGTGCAGCCCGGCGGCCTCACGATGACGCAGCAGGGCTACCGCCCGCCGCCGTCGCTGATGTATCTGTACCGGCAGCCGAACTTCAGCATCGGCCCCGATGCGGGCGAAAACGACGCGGCGCCGAGCGTCGCGCAGCAGGCGGCGTCGGCTGCCGGCGTGGTCAAGGCGCAGAAGGTGGCCGGCACGGCGGCCGCGCCGCAACTCGTGCCGCAAGGCGGCATGTTCTGGGACGGCCGCGCCGACACGCTGCAGCAGCAGGCGTTCGGGCCGCTGCTGAACCCGGTCGAGATGGCCAACGCGAGCATCGACGACGTCGCGCGCAAGCTCGCGCAGTCGCCGCATCGCGCGCGCTTCGAGCAGTTGTTCGGCCCGCGCGTGTTCGCGAGCTCGCAGCTCGTCGTATCGGAGGCGATGTTCGCGATTGCGCGATACCAGGTCGAGGACCGGTCGTTCCATCCGTACGACAGCAAGTACGATCGCTGGCTGGAAGGCCGCGCGCGCCTCACGCAGACCGAGCTGCGCGGGCTGCGGCTCTTCAACGATCCGGCCAAGGCCAACTGTGCCGGCTGCCATCTGTCGCAGCCGGGCAAGGACGGCCTGCCGCCGATGTTCACCGACTACCAGTACGAGGCGCTCGGCGTGCCGCGCAACCGCGCGCTCGCGGCGAACCGCAACCCGGCGTTCCACGATCTCGGCGTGTGCGGGCCGTTCCGCGACGACCTGAAGGACCAGACGCAGTACTGCGGGATGTTCCTCACGCCGACGCTGCGCAACGCGGCGACGCGCCAGGTGTTCTTCCACAACGGCGTGTTCCACACGCTCGATCAGGTGATGGCGTTCTACAACGAGCGCAGCATCGCGCCGCAGAAGTTCTATCCGCGCGGCGCGGACGGCAAGGTCGACGAATACGACGACATTCCGCCGCAATACCGCGCGAACGTCGACGTGACCGATGCGCCGTTCGACCGCAAGCCCGGCGACCGGCCCGCGATGACCGAGCAGGACATCAAGGACATCGAGGCGTTCCTCGGCACGCTGACCGACGCGCCGCAGAAGTAGGCCGCGCACGACGCCGGCCGCGCATGTGGCGTCGGCGGCGTCAGCGGCGCGCGCGGATGCAGAGGAATGCAGGCGAGCGCGACAGCTCCGCATGGAGCCGTTCCGACACGGCCTTCATCTGCGGCAGCGGCGTCGGTTCGACGAAGCGGTCGAGCCGCCAGCCGGCGTCGGCGAGCGGGTTCAGTATCTCGGCCAGCGGCCGGCGCCACGCTTCGACATAGGGTTTCGGTTCGCCGAAACCCGACCAGTGGAAGCCGAACCGGCTCGTTTCGAAGTACGTGCCGTCGCCGCGCGTACGCTCGTCCATCCAGTCGCGCATCGGATGCGCCATCGAGAACACCAGCGTCGCGCCCGGCCGCGCGACGCGCACAAATTCCCGCAGCGGCACGGCGAGATCGCGCACGTAGTCGAAGGCGAGCGAGCACAGGATCTTGTCGAAGGCGCGCTCGGGCAGCCAGTCGAGCGGCGCCGCGAGATCGCCCTGCGCCACCTCGACCGCGAGCCCGGCGCAGCGCGCTCGCGCGAGCGCGACCATCTCGGGCGTGATGTCGAACGCGTGGACGGTCGCGCCGTGGCGCGCGAGGTGCTCGCTGCAGATGCCGGGGCCGCAGCCGGCGTCCAGCACCGCGAGGCCGGCGACGTCGCCGAGCAGCGCCAGCGACGCCGGGCGTTCGTACAGCGCGTTGTGCGCCTTGGTCGGCGCGATGTCCGCGTAGCGTTGCGCGAAGCTCGCGTATGCGTCGCGCGCGCACGGCTGATTCGGATCGGTCATGCGGAGTCCATCGGCAGGAAACGGAATGCCGATTCTGCCTGAACGGCGCGCGGCCGGCGCATGCGCGGCGATGCGCTGCGTACGCCCCCTAGCGAGCCGCCGTCGCGCCGACGCCCACCGCCGCGACCGCATTCGCCCGGCGTTGCGCGAGCTGCTGCGCGAACCGGTATGCGGTGAGCGAGCCGGCCACGGCCAGCAGCATCGGCACGAGGCTGTCGTGATTCGCGCGCGTGAATTCGAGCAGCAGGACGACGGCCGTGATCGGCATTTGCATCGACGCGGCGAGAAACGCGGTCGCGCCGACCAGCGCGCAGCCGCCGATAGACGCGCCCGGCCACACGGCGCTCCACAACCCGCCCAGCACGACGCCGAGCAGCGCGCCGTTCGCGAGCCCCGGCGTCAGCAGCCCGCCCTCTGCGCCCGCGCGCAGGCTGCCCGCTTCGATCAGCACCTTCAGCACGAGCAGCGTGGCCGCGAGGCCGACCGTCAGCGTGCCGTCGAAACCGAGCGACGCCGGCCCCTTGCCGTTGCCGAGCAGTTGCGGGAAGCGCATCGCGAGCAAGCCGATCACCGCGAAGTTGACGAGCGCGAGCACCGGCAGCCACGCGCCCTTCGGCGCATCGGCGCGCGCGCGGGTCGTGAGCCGCACGAAGCCGTACGCGGCGAAGCCGAACAGCGGCCCGCAGACGATCGACCACGCCACCAGCGGCGTGCTCAGCACGAACGGCGGCACCGTGTACTGATGTTCGTTGCCGAGGCCGAGCCACGCGACGGCCGCGGCGAGCGCCGACGTGACGAGCGCCACCACCAGCGCGCGCAGCTCGAACGTGCCGACGAGCACTTCGAGCACGAACACGGCGCCGCCGAGCGGCACGTTGTAGACGGCCGCGAGGCCGGCGCCGGCCCCGCACGCGACCATCAGCCGACAGTCGGCGGGCGTGAGCCCCGCGCGCTGCGCGAGCCGCCCGGCGAGCAGCGCGCCGATTTCGCGCGGCGCGACCTCGCGGCCGAGCGGCGAGCCGAGCGCGACGGTCACGATCTGCAACAGCGCATGAACCGTGGTGCTGACCAACGGCATGCGCGGATCGGCCGCGCGCACGGCGCGCCGGATGCTGACGAGCGGCCGGCCGTAACGGTACAGCGCCCACCAGCCGCCGCCGGCGACGAGCCCGCACACGATCAGCACGCCGGCCCGCCGCAGCGGCTCGGCGCGCGTCACGCCGGTCAGAAAGCTCTCGGCGCCGATCACATGCGCGAGGTCGTAGCCGTACGCGACGTGCTGGATCGCATGCAGCAGCAGCGCGAGCAGCATCCCGCCGAAGCCGGCTCCGATACCGGTCAGGACCGTGACGATGGCGATCCGCGCGAACGGGCTGGCGGGCGGCGAAACAGGCGTGGGGGCGGACGGCAGATCGGGGCGCATGGGCAGGCGAGTCAGGATCGACGCCGCGGCGCGCACCATGCGCGCCGCTGTCAGGAACGCATCGTAGGGGCCGGCCGATCATGAGGCAAACGTCTTTTTCGAATCAACTCATGCGCTTCATGACTATATCGGGGAAACGAAGCCGCGGCGCGGTGCGCCGCGCCGAACGCGTCACGCCGGATACGTGATGCGCTCGGGCTCCCGCCGCATGATGATTTTCCCGTGGCGAACCGACAGCGTCGCCTTCGCCTGCCGCCGCACCGCTTCGTAGTCGCTGTCGGCGTCGAGCACGACGAGGCTGGCCGGCCGCCCGACCTCGATCCCGTAGCGCTCGCCGAGATGCATCGTCGTCGCGCCGTGGTCGGTGACGAAGTCGAGGCAGCGCTGCAGGTCCTGGTAGCCCATCATGTGGCAGATGTGCAGGCCGGCGTCGAGCACGCGCAGGATATTGCCGTTGCCGAGCGGATACCACGGATCCTTGATCGAATCCTGTCCGAAGCACACGTTCAGCCCGGCGCGATCGAGTTCGGCGACGCGCGTGACGCCGCGCCGCTTCGGAAACGTGTCGAAGCGGCCCTGCAGATGGATGCTCTCGGTCGGGCACGACACGAAGTTCAGCCCCGCGCGCTTGAGCAGCCGGAACAGCTTCGAGCAGTACGCGTTGTCGTAGGAGCCCATCGCGGTGGTGTGGCTGGCCGTCACGCGCGCGCCCATCCCGCGCACGCGCGTCTCTTCCGCGAGCACTTCCAGAAAGCGCGACTGCGGATCGTCGGTCTCGTCGCAGTGGACGTCGACGAGACAGCCGGTGCGCTCGGCCAGCTCCATCAGGAAGCGGATCGAGCTGACGCCCTGCTCGCGCGTGTTCTCGAAATGGGGAATCCCGCCGACCACGTCCGCGCCGAGGTCGATCGCCTGCTCCATCAGCGCGCGGCCGCCGTCGAACGACTCGATGCCCTCCTGCGGAAACGCGACGATCTGCAGATCGATCAGCCCGCGCGCCTCCTCCTTCACTTCGAGCATCGCCTTCAGCGCGGCGAGCGTCGGGTCGGTAACGTCGACGTGGGTGCGCACGTGCTGAATGCCGTGATCGCGCAACATGCCGATCGCCGCATGCGCGCGCGCCTTGGTGTCGTCGTGCGTGATGGTCGCCTTGCGCTCGGACCAGCGCTCGATCCCCTCGAACAGCGTGCCGCTCATGTTCCAGGCCGGCTCGCCGGCCGTGAGCACCGCATCGAGATGAATGTGCGGCTCGACGAGCGGCGCGATCGCGAGCCGGCCGCCCGCGTCGACGTCGTCGGCGTGGCCGGGCGCGAGCGGCGCATGCTGCGCGTCGATGCGGGTAATCGTGTCGGCGTCGATGCCGATCGTGAACAGGCCGTCGCGGCCGCGCAGGCGCGCATTGATGACGTTCATGTGGGTCCAGGCGTGAAGCGGCCGCAGCGGGCCGCGGGTGGGAACGGGTGAGCGAGATGCCGCGTCGCGCTCAATGGAACGTGTGGATCGTCAGGCCGGTCGCCGCGCGCATTTCGTCGTTCGTCACGTCGCGCACGTGCTTGCCGAAGGTCCATACGTGCCGGCCGGGATCGCGCGCGCGATACGTGCGGTCGCCGTAGAACTGATCGGCCGGCGGCTGCAGGATCTCGGCGCCGGCCGCACGCGCGCGCTCGCAGTGCGCGTCGATGTCGGCGTCGTCCGGAAGATGCACGTGGACGTGCTGGGTATTGCGGCCGCCGGTGTCCTCCGGCGACGCGATGCAGTCGGCCCAGGCGCCACCGACCATGACGAGACCGTCGCCGAACGTCATTTCCGCGTGCGCGATGTCGCCGGCCGGCGTCATGACGACGATCGCGCGCTCGAAGCCGAACGCGTGCTCCAGCCAGTCCAGCGCGCCTTTCGGGTCGCGATAGCACAGCGCGCTGCTGAGGGAAGGTCGGCGGGGCGTGACCATCGGAATCTCCGGATCTCGGTATGGGCCTGTGCATTGTCCATGCGCACCGCGCGCCGATCAACTGCTCGCACCGGCGAGCCTGCATGTTGTCGATTTGCGACACGCCGCACACCCAGCCGGCGTCTTGCGGAGCGCATCGGCGACGAAAACGCGTATGGTTCCGCGGCTGCAGCGATTTGTGAACTCCGTGTGACACACTTTTGCGTAACTCGCAACAGTGTCTCCGGACGGCCGTCGCGCGAATCGGGCGCGCGCGCCCCTAAACTTGCGCCGAACTTTGGTCATCCATCCACACGCAGGAGCTGTCAGATGAAGAAAACCCTCGTTGCCGCCGCATGCACGACCGCGCTGTTCGCGCCGCTCGCCCATGCACAAAGCTCGGTCACGCTGTACGGCCTGATCGACGCCGGCATCGCCTATACCAACAACGCGGGCGGCGCATCGCTTTGGCGCATGACGAGCGGCACGATCAACGGCAGCCGCTTCGGCCTGAAGGGCTCCGAAGATCTCGGCGGTGGCCTGAAGGCGCTGTTCGTGCTCGAGAACGGCTTCAACGTGAACAACGGCGCGCTCGGCCAGGACAGCAAGCTGTTCGGCCGGCACGCATACGTGGGCCTGAGCGAAGCCGGCTACGGCACGCTGACGCTCGGCCGCCAGTACGACACGATGGTCGACTTCGTCGCGCCGCTGTCGGCGACGTCCGGCGACTTCGGTGACACGGGCTTCGCGCATCCGTTCGACAACGACAACCTGAACCACTCGGTGCGTATCAACAACGCGGTCAAGTACACGAGCGACACGATCGCCGGGTTCAAGGTCGGCGCGCTGTACGGCTTCTCGAACGCGACGAACTTCGGCAGCAACCGCGCCTACAGCTTCGCGGCCAGCTACACGAACGGCCCGCTGAAGGTCGCCGGCGCGTACCTGCAGATGAACGGCACCAAGGGCTCGACCAGCGCGAGCCCGGGCGCGACCGACGTCGCGGAAGCGAAGAGCCTGAGCCAGGGCGGCTGGTCGGTCGGCGCGGACCGCATGCGTTCGTACGGCGGCGGCCTCAGCTACGTGTTCGGCCCGGCGACCGTCGGCTTCGTCTATACGCGCTCGCAGTATGACAACTCGGGTTCGTTCGGCTCGACCGGCCAGGTCGCGTTCAACAACTACGACCTGAACGTGCGCTATGCGGTGACGCCGGCCGTGAGCCTGGGCGCAGCCTACGTCTACACGGACGCGAGCGTGTCGAATCCGGACAGCAAGCACGGCACCGATCCGAAGTGGCACCAGGTCGACCTGCAGGCCGTCTACAAGCTGTCGCGCCGCACCGACCTGTACGCGGAAGCGATGTATCAGCACGCATCGGGCCGCGGCTACCAGGCGTTCATCAACACGTCGGGCGGCGCATCGACCACCGCCAACCAGATCGTCGGCACGATCGGCATGCGCACGCGCTTCTGAGCGTCGATTCGTCTGATCTGAACGCCGCCCGCAACGATGAACCTGCCCTGACCGGCCGGTTCATCCAACGCGGGCGGCGTTCATTCATGCTGCATCCGAGAATGTTGTTCCATCTGAGAAGCTGCCTGCCTGGAATCGGGGTTTTTGCGCCTGCGTGCGCTGAATAGACTGGCATCCATGGATCGAATCGCATTGCGATCATGCATCGCGATCGTCGAACCGGCCTCACCCCGTGTACAGGAGAATCTCGTGAAATCGCTCGTCGTCACCGCCGCTGCTGCCGTGCTGCTCGTCGCTCCGGCCCTGTCGTTTGCCCAGTCGGCCAAGGTGCCCGTCACGCGCGCGCAGGTGCTTCAGGAGCTCTACGATCTCGAATCGGTCGGCTACAACCCGGCACTCGGCGACGCCGGCAACTACCCGGACGATCTCATGGCCGCCCAGCAGCGCCTCGCGGCCAAGCGGCTCGCCGCGCGCGATGCGGCGCAACGCGCGTACGGCCCGGCCGAAGGCGGCGCGACCGAATCGGGCGTGGCGGCGAAGCCTTCGCTGTAACGCGCATCAAACGACGCCGCGCCCGCACGATACGCATCATGCGGGCGCGGCACGGCGCACGGCTTCTACACGACGCCCCGCAAGCGATGCGAGCCGCGCAACCCACACAGGGCAGGCGTTCGCCGCTCGTGCAGCACGCTCAGGCTTCCTGCGGCTCGCTCTCGCGCGCGATCGCCTGCAGCATCTCGACGTCGTGCGCGATCATCCCCGGCACCTGCGCGCGCAGCATCTCGACCCAGGTGCGCACCTTCGCGTCGACGAAACGGCGCGACGGATACAGCGCATACACGTTCATCTTCTGCAGGATGTGGCTCGGCAACACGCGCACGAGCGTGCCGTCCTGCAACGCGTCGATCGCCGAATACAGCGGCAGCATGCCGATGCCGAGGCCGTCGCGGATCGCGAGCGCGAGCGACTCGGCCGTGTTGGTTTGCACCGGCCCGGCGACATGGATCTGCTCGACGCCGTCGGCGCCTTCGAGCACCCACTCGTGCGTCGGGAACGCCGGCGTGCAGAGCGTCAGGCACGCGTGCGCGCCGAGATCGGTCGGATGCTCCGGCGCGCCGTGGCGCGTCACGTATTCGGGCGACGCGCACAGGATGCTGAAGGTCGAGCCGAGCAGGTGCGACACGAGTTCCGAATCGGGCAGCGACGACGCGGTCACGACCGCCATGTCGCTCGTGCCGTCGAACAGGTCGGGCATCCGCTGCGACAGCGACAGTTCGATCGACACGTCCGGATACTGCGCGTGATAGCGCGTGAGCGTGGGCATCACGTAGTGATGGCCGACGCTCGCGAAGCTGTGCATGCGCAGCACGCCCGCCGGGCGCTCGTGCGCACAGCTCGCCTCCTCCTCCGCGCGATCGACGTCGGCGAGAATCTGGCGACAGCGCCGTAAATAATTTTCGCCGGCCGAGGTCAGCGCAAGGCGGCGGGTCGAGCGATTCATCAGACGAGTGCGCAGCCGCGCTTCGAGCTCGGACACCGCGCGCGACATCGCGCCCGTCGTCGAGTTCAGCGATTGTGCGGCGGCAGTGAAACTGCCTGTCTCGACCACGCGCGTAAACACGCGCATGTTTTGTAGCGTATCCATTCCTGTAAGCCACCTGTAGCAGAGCCGTCATTTTCCTCCAGCGGGTGCGACAGATTGTTGCCACGCCAGCAACTATCGTTTCCCTGCAACTGCGTTAATGCACACGCGCGGCGCTCCTACAATCGGTGCCTCATCAGTCGACTGGTCCTGTTCGGCCGCACGACGGCACCGCACGGACCCCTGCCTTTTCATGAAGCCACAACCTGCGATCGAGCAACCTCCCATCGAACCGCCACGATGGAGCACCTGGCTCGATCCGCTCGGCAAAGCCGCACGCGACTGGGCGACGAGCGACGGGCTGATCTGGCTGCACCTCGCCAAGACCGTGCTCGCCGCGCTGCTCGCGATGGGCATCGCGATGCGGCTCGAGATGTCGCAGCCGCGCACCGCAATGACCACCGTGTTCGTGCTGATGCAGCCGTTGTCGGGGATGGTGTTCGCGAAGAGCTTCTACCGCGTGCTCGGCACGGCGGCCGGCCTGGTGGCCGCGTTGGCGCTCGGCGGCCTGTTCGCGCAGCAGCCCGAGCTGTACATGGCCGGCATCACGCTGTGGATCGGCAGCTGCATCGCGCTCGCGGTGCGCAACCGTCACTTTCGCTGGTACGGCTTCGTGCTCGCCGGCTACACGGCCGCGCTGATCGGCCTGCCCGCGGTGATGACGCCGCAGACGCTGTTCCAGTCGGCGCTCACGCGCGCCGCCGAAGTCGCGCTCGGGATCGCCTGCTCGGGCGCGGTCAGCGCGCTGATCCTGCCGCTCAGTTCCGCGAAGGCGTTGATGCGCTCGCTGGCCGCGCGTCGCGTGAAGTTCGCCTCGTTCGCGGCCAGCGCGCTGTCCGGCGAGCTGGCGCGCGGCGACTTCGAACGGCGCTTCGCCGACTTCGTCGACGAGATCGTCGGCTTCGAGGCGAACCGTGCGTTCGCATCGTTCGAAGACCCGCACATTCGCGCACGCAGCCGCCGGCTCGCGCGGCTGAACAGCGAGTTCATGAACGCCTGCACGCGGCTGCACGCGCTGCACCAGCTCATCAAGCGCCTGCGCGTGAACCAGTCGGACGCCGTGCTCGGTGCGATCGCGCCGCACCTTGACGGCCTCGCGCAGCGGATCGCCGCCTTGCGCGACGAGCGGCAGCGCGGCATCACGACGACGACCGGCGCGCTGCTGGAACTGCGCCGCTTCCACGCGGCGCTGCCGAAGGCCGCACGCGCGTCGCGCCGCGCGATCGAGGATCATGCGGCCGGCGGCCTGCTCGATTTCGATACCGCGATCGAGCTGATGTATCGCTTCATCGGCGAGTATCTCGGCTATGCGGACACCAACGCGTCGCTCGACCGCGACGATCACGCGTTCGAGCGCTCGGTCACGCACTACGCGGTGAAGACGAATTCGTTCTTCGTCGGCTTCGCGTTCCTGCGCACGCTCGTCGCCGTGGGCGCGATGAGCGCGTTCTGGATCGCGTCGGAGTGGCCGAGCGGTTCGCTGGCCGTGATCTCCACGGCCATCGCGTGCGCGTTGAGCTCGACGTCGCCGCGCGCGCCGAAATTCGTCGCACAGATGAGCGTCGGCGCGGCGTTCGCGACGGCCGTCGGCTACGTGTGCCTGTGCTACGTCTATCCGAACATCGACGGCTTTCCGCTGCTGTGCGCGGCGCTCACGCCGGTGCTCGGCCTCGGCGCATTTCTCGCGATGCGACCGGGCCTGTCCGGCTACGGGATCGGGTTTGCGGTGTTCTTCTGTCTGCTGGCCGGGCCGGACAACGCGATTTCGTATACGCCCGAGTTGCTGATCAACAACGGCGTCGCGGTCGTCGTCGCGCTGCTCGCCTGCTCGATCATGTTCGCGGTCGTGTTTCCGACGCACATGCCGTGGCTCACGTCGCGCATCGCGCACGATCTGCGCCGCCAGGTCACGCTCGCCTGCGAAGACACGCGCGAAGGTCTCGCCGCGCGGTTCCAGTCGAGCACGCATGACCTGATGGCGCAGCTGCGCACGCTGCTCGTGAAGCGCACGCGCCAGCATCGGATTGCATTGCGCTGGATGCTGTCGACGCTCGAGGTCGGCCACGCGGTCATCGACCTGCGCGACGAGATGAACGAGTTCTGCGCAACGAAGCCGCCGCAGACGCTGCACTGGACCGCATCGGTCGACGCGGTGCTGCACGAGCTGCCGCGCTTCTTCGACGATCCGACGCCAAGTCACCACGCCCGCACGCTGAAATCGGTGAATCTGGCGATCCGCGCCGCGCAGCATACGCTGCATGCGTGGTACGCGGTGCCCGACGAGCGCCACCGCATGCAGCGCATCATCGGCTGCCTGCACTTCCTCCGCAGCGCGCTGCTGGACAAGGATGCGCCGTTCAATCGTCACTACGGCTGAAGGCGGCGGAAACCGTGTCGGCTGCGACGGCGATCGATGCGCACGCAACCTCACCCTTGTTGCGATTGGAAATAAGCTCTACACCCGCGGTGATTAATCTTTAGGCACCGCGAGCCTATAGTTTGGTCACTGCCGGCGACGCCGGTACTGACCCAGGAGAGCCCCAAATGAAGCCGCTGTATCTCGCCGTCGTTGCCCTGTCGCTCACCGCTGCCGTCGCGCACGCCCAGCCCGCCCCGGCCGACGGTGCACAGCAACCGGCGAACCGCGCCGAAACCGTCGAGGCCGCAGGCCGTGTCGATCGTACGCAATCGAAGCAGGAAGATCCGAACGCCTGCGTGGGCCCCGTCAGCTTCTGCAACGTCTACTTCGGCAGCTGAGCATGACGCCGCGTCGTCATGGCCCGGCCCGCCGCGCGCGCATCGTCCGCATTGCCTGCGCGCGCGCCCGACGAGCCGGCCGATCGCTGCAACCGCATTGCCCGTCACGCCGCTTCGATTGAAGCGGCGTGGTCGTTTCAGGCCCGCCGCCCTGGGCGCCACATCGCCTCGCCTCGCCTCACCTCGCGCACCGCATCCAGCAGCCGTCCCGCCACACCGTCACCCTGCCGACGCGATGAACCCGCCGTCGGGCGCAGGATGCGGCACGTACCAGCCGAAATACACTTCAGCCTCCACGATCCGACCATCGCGCACGCGTAATCGCTCCGCGTTCCGGAAGCGCTTGCCGCTCGTCGTGTCGGCTTCATAGACGACGAACACGTACTCGCCGTGCACGGCGACGTCGACGAACCGGAAACCGGCGAGCAGCGCGCTGTTCGGCCAGCAACGGGCCAGATACGCGTCGCGGTCGAGCCGGTTGTCGAGCGGGCTGGTGAAATGGAAATCCGGCGCAATCAGCGCTTCGATCGCGTCGCGGTCCTTGTCGACGTACGCGCGGTAGCTCGCGCGTGCAACCTCACCGGGGTCGTCGGGCATCGTCGTTACCTCCGAAGAAAGCCGGGGCGAACGCAACGGCCGTGCGTCGCCCCGAAAGCATCGGGCAGACATCATGCGGCAGCGAGGCCGCAGGCCCGCGCCGCCGCGATTGCCGGGTCGCGGGCGCGCGGGCATGATGTGGGCCAGCGTGCCGGCTGAACGCGCAGCGGTTGTCGCCGCGCGCGACCGGCATCCTGAGCAATCCGCGTGCCGGCGCGGGCCGTCTACGTCACCGAATCCATGTCACTACGCGCATTCAGAACGCTGGTCGCGATCGCCCGATACCGGACCTTCGCACGCGCCGGCGAAGCGATCGGCCTTACGCAATCGGCGGTGAGCCTGCAGATCAAGGCGCTCGAAAGCGAATACAACGTCAGGCTGTTCGACCGGTCGCGCCGTCAGCCGGTGCTGACCGAAGCCGGCAACATTCTGCTCGCGCAGGCCGAACAGGTGCTCGCGCTGGTCGACCGGATTCCCGATGCGCTCAGCGACGAGAAGAAGCTCGTCGGCCGGCTGCGCATCGGCGCGATCCAGACCGCGCTGTCGGGCCCGCTGCCCGATGCGCTGCTGGCGCTGCGCGCCGCGCATCCGTCGCTGCGCGTGCACGTGTCGGCCGGCATGTCGGCCGAACTCGCGAACCGCGTCGCCGCCGGCGAGCTCGACGCGGCGATCACGACGCGCCCGGTGCGCCCGCACCCGCCCGCGCTCACGTGGACCACCTTGTACGAAGACCGCTTCTGGCTGCTCGCGCCGCCGCACGCGACGCAGCGCGACGCGCGCACGCTGCTCGACGCGCTGCCGTTCATCCGCTTCGACGCGCAGGCTTGGGCCGGCCGAATGATCGCCGCCGAGCTGCGCCGCATCGGCGTGCGCGTGCGCGAGCAAATGGTGCTCGACAGCGCGGAGACGATCGCACGGATGGTCGCGCGCGGCCTCGGCGCGGCGATCGTCGCGCTGCCCGACGCGACGCTCGCGCGGCTGCCGCCCGTCACGCGCCTGCCGTTCGGCGAGCCGCAGATGGGCCGCGAGGTCGTGCTGCTCGAACATCAATCGCGCCCGGCCGAGCGCTTCGCGCGTGCGCTGGCGGCCGAAGTCACCGCGTCAGCGATGAGAATTTCTCATTGAACGCCCGATAATTAACCATTATTGCTGCTGGATCGGCGTGCTAACTTGGCGGCATCGTCACTCTTTCGATCGCCCGCCGTCATGTCGCCTGCCCGCTGGATTCCCGCGTCGCCGTGCTTCGCCGCCTGCCTGAGGGCGCGCCGATGATCGGCCCCGTCCTGCTCGCGCTCGCGCCGGTCGCGCTGCTCGTCGCATTCGGCCACGGGCTGCGGCGCACGGGCTTCATCGGCGACGCGTTCTGGCCGCAAGCCGAGCGGCTCTGCTATTACGTGCTGCTGCCCGCGCTGTTCGCGCACGGCCTCGCGAATGCGCGGCTGCAAGCGCTGCCGGTCGTGCCGCTCGCCGCGGCGCTGGTCGGGTCGACCGCGGTCGTCGCGGCGCTGGTGCTGCTGGTTCGCCGGTTCGTGCAGGTCGACGGCGCGGGCTTCACGTCGGTGTTCCAGGGCGCGGTGCGCTTCAACAACTATGTCGGCACGGCGCTCGCCGCCGGGCTGTTCGGCGCGCGCGGGATCGCGCTCGCGGCCGTATGCGTCGCCGCCATCGTGCCGACCGTCAACCTGATGTGCGTGCTGGTGTTCGCGCGCTTCGGCGCGACGCGACTCGGCGCATGGGCGCTCGTGCACCGGATCGTGTCGAATCCGCTGGTCGTCGGCTGCGCGCTCGGGATCGCGATGCAGGCGGGCGGGATCGCGTTTCCGCCAGCGATCGAGCCGGCCGTGCGCGCGCTCGGCGCCGCGTCGATGCCGCTCGGCCTGCTGTGCGTGGGCGCTGCGCTGCGGTTCGACGCGGCGCGCGGCTGGATGCAGCCGATGTGTATCGCGTCTGCGTTCAAGTTCATGGCGATGCCGCTCGCGACGCTCGCGGCCGGCAGCCTGTTCGGGCTCGGCGATGCCGCGCTGACGATCGCGCTGCTGTTCCAGGCGCTGCCGACGTCGTCCTCGTCGTACATCATGGCGCGCCAGCTCGGCGGCGATGCACCGCTGATGGCAGGCATCACCGCGTTCCAGACGATTGCGGCCGCATTCGCGATGCCGGTCGTGCTGGCCGCGTTCGGCGCGCTGCCGATGTAGCGCTGAACGGTCGGCGGGTGGAGGGCGACGGGTTGTCGCCGTTTCGCCGTTTCGCCGTTTCGCCGTTTCGCCGTTTCGCCGTTTCGCCGTTTCGCCGTTTCGCCGTTTCGCCGTTTCGCCGTTTCGCCGTGTCACCGTATTGCCGTGCCGCGATGCCGCGGTGCTGCGGTGCTGCGGTGCTGCGGTGCTGCGGTGCTGCGGTGCTGCGGTGCTGCGGTGCTGCGGTGCTGCGGTGCTGCGATGCTGCCGTATGCGATGCTGCCGTATGCGATGCTGCCGTCGCGGTGCTGCGGTATCGAGGCGCTACGGAGCCGCGGGCGCCTGCGGTGCTACGGGCTGCGTCGTCTGTCGCACATCGCCGCGTCAGCCGCCGCGCGTTCGCGCGTGCGCCCGACGTCGGCGCGCGCCAACGCTTCCGACCGCGAACGCTCGCACCGCTTCCGCCAATCGCCAATCGCCGCCCGCCCCACCGATGCAGCCGCACGCGCGCCTGCATACCCCCAGCGGCGCCGATGCGCGCCCGCTTCTTCTCGCAGCCGCGCCGAAAACCGCCTATGGTGAATGGAGCGTGTCGGTGCATGCGTCGCGCACGACCGTCCGACCGTCCGACGCCCGCACCGGCGGCGCCGGCGCCGCGTTCCGGCGCCACGCCCCGCAATTGCGCGCACGCCCGGCCGTGTGCGCGATTGTGCCGCCCACCGGACCATCAGGAGGTATCCATGAAAGCCGTGCTGCTCGTCAGTTCCGCCCTGCTCGCCATGGCGTCCGTTTCGGCGTCGGCTCAAGGCTCGATCACCAAAGTCGAAAACGGCGCGCTCGTCGCCGCGAACGGCATGACCGTCTACGCGTTCGACAAGGACAAACCGAACGCGGGCACCAGCGCGTGCAGCGGTCAGTGCGAAGCGCTCTGGCCGCCGTACAAGGCCAGCGCGACCGATGTGCCGGTCGGCCCCTATACGATCGTCAAGCGCGACGATGGCAGCCCGCAATGGGCATACAAGGGCAAGCCGCTGTATTTCTTCTCGAAGGACATGAAACAGGGCGACCGCAACGGCGACAACTTCAAGAACGCATGGCACGTGGTCGCGCCGTAGGCGCCGTTCGCGCGCGTTCGCCGCGCCCACACGGGCCGCACGCATGAAAAAGCCCGCGCCGATCGTCGCTCGGCGCGGGCCTGCGTTGCTTCGCACACGCGGCGCCGCGCACCGGGCGCGGCAGCCGCGAACGCGTCAGCGGTTCGACGGGAAGCTGAACACCGTCCCTTCCCGCACGCCGGCCGACGGCCAGCGCTGCGTGATCGTCTTGCGCTTCGTGTAGAACCGCACCGCGTCCGGGCCGTAAGCGTGCAGATCGCCGAACAGCGAGCGCTTCCAGCCGCCGAACGAGTGGTACGCGACCGGCACCGGCAGCGGCACGTTGATGCCGACCATGCCGATCTGGATGTTGTCGCTGAAATAGCGCGCGGCCTCGCCGTCGCGCGTGAACAGGCACGTGCCGTTGCCGTATTCGTGCGCGTCGATCAGCGCCATCGCTTCGTCGAGCGAGTTCAGCCGGATCACGCCGAGCACCGGCCCGAAGATCTCGTGCTGATAGATCGGCATGCCCGGCTTCACGTGGTCGAACAGGCACGGGCCGAGGTAGTAGCCGCCGTCGTGGCCGTCGACCTTCACGCCGCGGCCGTCGACCACCAGCGTCGCGCCGGCTGCCACGCCCGCGTCGACGAAGCCCGTGACCTTGTCGAAGTGCTGCTTCGTGACGAGCGGCCCCATGTCGACGCCCGCGCCGTTGCCGGGGCCGACCTTCATTTTTTCGATCTCGGCCTTGAGCCCGGCGACGATGCGGTCGCCCGTTTCATCGCCGATCGCGACGACGAGCGGAATCGCCATGCAGCGCTCGCCGCACGAACCGTAGGCGGCGCCCATCAGCGCGTTCACCGCGTTGTCGATGTCGGCGTCGGGCATCACGACCGCGAAGTTCTTCGCACCGCCCAGCGCCTGCACGCGCTTGCCGTTCGCGCAGCCGGTCGAGTAGATGTATTCGGCGATCGGCGTCGAGCCGACGAAGCTCACCGCCTTCACGCGCGCGTCGGTGAGGATCGTGTCGACCGCCTCCTTGTCGCCGTTCACGACGTTCAGCACGCCGGGCGGCAGGCCGGCCTCGAGCGCGAGCTCGGCCATGCGCAGCGTCGACGAAGGCGTGCGCTCCGACGGCTTCAGCACGAACGTGTTGCCGCACGCGACGGCCATCGGCCACATCCACAGCGGCACCATCACCGGGAAGTTGAACGGCGTGATGCCGGCGACCACGCCGAGCGCCTGGAACTCGCTCCACGAGTCGATCGCGGGGCCGACGTTCTTGCTGTGCTCGCCCTTCAGCAGCTCGGGCACGTAGCTCGCATATTCGACGTTCTCGATGCCGCGCTGCAGCTCGCCCATCGCATCGGCGAGCACCTTGCCGTGCTCGGCCGTGATCAGCGCGCACAGTTCGTCCGCATGCTCTTCGAGCAGCGTCTTGAAGCGGCTCATCACGCGCGCGCGCTTCAGCGGCGGCGTGTTGCGCCACGCCGGGAACGCGGCCTGCGCGGACGCGATCGCGACGTCGACGGTCAGCTGGTCGGCAAGCGCGACGCTCTTGTGCGATTCGCCGGTGGCCGGGTCGAACACCGGCTGCACGCGGCTGCCGCCGTCGACGCGCTTGCCGTCGATCAGATGGCCGAGGGTGGAAGTCACATTGCTGTCGTGTTTCATGGATGGCTCTTTCGTCGATTCGTTGGTCGCGGTCACGTCGGTGACCGCGGTGGTCGCGATGACGCGGCGCTCGCTCAGTCGACTTCGTTCAGCGCGTCGGACAGCGCGTTGACGAGGTTGTCGATCTCGCGCTTCTCGGCGATGAACGGCGGCGCGAGCTGGATCGTGTCGCCGCCGTAGCGCACGTAGAAACCCTTCGCCCAGCAACGCATCGCGATCTCGTACGGACGCCGTGCCGGCTCGCCCGGCAGCGCCGCGATCGTCAGGCCGGCCGCGAGCCCGTAGTTGCGGATGTCGGCGATATGGCGCTGACCCTTCAGCCCGTGCACGGCCGCCTCGAAATGCGGCGCGAGATCGCGCACGCGCGCGACCGCGTCTTCCTTCACGAGCAGGTCGAGCGCCGCCACGCCGGCCGCACACGCGACCGGGTGCGCCGAATAGGTGTAGCCGTGCGGGAACTCGAGCATGTAGTCGGGGCCGCCGGCCGCCATGAACGTGTCGTAGATCTCCTTCGTCGCGATCACGCCGCCGAGCGGCTGCGTGCCGTTGGTCACCTGCTTCGCGAAGTTCATGATGTCGGGCGTCACGCCGAACGCATCGGCGCCCGTCATCGCGCCGGAGCGGCCGAAACCCGTGATGACCTCGTCGAAAATCAGCAAGATGTCGTGCGCGGTGCAGATGTCGCGCAGGCGCTTCAGATAGCCCTTCGGCGGGATGACCACGCCAGCCGAACCGGAGAACGGCTCGACGATCACGGCCGCGATGTTCGACGCGTCGTGCAGCGTGATCAGGTCGAGCAGACGGTCGGCGAGGTCGGCGCCGTTATCCGGCATCCCGCGCGAGAACTTGTTTTCGGCAAGCTGCGTGTGCGGCAGGAAATCGGCGTCGATGCCCTGGCCGAACAGCTTGCGGTTCGCGCCGATCCCGCCGACCGAGATGCCGCCGAAGTTCACGCCGTGATAGCCCTTCTCGCGGCCGATCAGGCGCGTCTTCGTGCCCTTGCCCTTCGCGCGCCAGTAGGCGCGAGCCATTTTCAGCGACGTGTCGGCCGCCTCCGAGCCTGAGCCCGTGAAGAACACGTAGTCAAGGCCGGCCGGCGTCAGCTCCTTGATCTTGTTCGCGAGCTCGAACGACTTCGGGTGGCCGAACTGGAACGCCGGTGCGTAGTCGAGCTGCGCGATCTGGCGGCTCACCGCTTCGGTGATTTCCGTGCGGCCGTGACCGAGGCCCGTGCACCACAGGCCCGACAGGCCGTCGAAGATCTTGCGGCCTTCGGCGTCCGTGTAATAGGCGTCCTTGGCGGACACGATCATCCGCGGGTCGGACTTGAACTGACGGTTCGCGGTGAACGGCATCCAGTGCGCGTCGAGCCATGCGGCGTCGGTGCGGAGGTTCGTGTCTTCGTGCTGGCTGGCGGAGATCGTGTCGGTCATGTGGGTCGGCGCGGTGCGCCCCTCGTACGGGTAATGATGTTGCGCATTGTCGGGACGCCGATTAGTCTTTTGAATATCGCAATATCAATGTTCACTTGCGCAACTATGCAAGCAAAGAAACCGAAGAGCCGCGCGCTGCTCGGGCAGCTCAGCGACATGGACCTGCGGCTGCTGCGGGTGTTCAAGGGCGTGGTCCAGTGCGGCGGAATGGCGGCCGCCGAACTCGAGCTGAATATCGGCATCTCGACCATCAGCCGCCACGTGAAGGATCTGGAAACGCGCCTCGGCCTGGTGCTGTGCCGGCGCGGCCGCGCCGGTTTCACGCTGACCGCCGAGGGGCAGACCGTCTACGAGGAGACGCTGCGGCTGCTGGCGTCGATGGAGGCGTTTCGCAGCAGAATCGACGGCATTCACGACAAGATGGGCGGAGAACTGCACATCGCCGTATTCGACAAGACGGCCACCAATCCGCAGGCCCGGCTCGGCGACGCGATCCGCCAGTTCGCGGACGAGGCGCCGGACGTGGCGCTGAACCTGCATGTCGCGTCGATCAACGAGGTCGAGCGCGGGATCATCGACGGCAGCTATCAGGTCGGGATCATTCCCGCGCACCGCAACTCGGGCAGCCTCGTCTATGCGGAACTGTTCGACGAGCGGATGCTGCTGTACTGCGGCCGCCAGCATCCGCTCTACGACGCGCCGCACGGCAAGCTCACGTGGACCTCGATCCGCAACCATGCGTTCGCGGGGCTCGGTTTTCACTCGCCGAACATGGAGCTGAGTCATCGCGCGAAGCTCACGCGCAGCGCGACCGCCTCCGACCAGGAATCGATCGCGACGCTGATCCTGTCCGGGCGCTATCTCGGCTTCCTGCCCGACCATTACGCGGAGAGCTTCGAAAACAAGGGGCTGATGCAGCCGATCGCGCCGCATCGGTTCAATTACCGCTGCCGCTTCGTGAGCCTGCTGCGGCGCTCGCCGCGGCCGTCGCGGGCGGCTTTGCTGTTCCAGTCGTGCCTCGAGGCCGCGCATGCGGCGGGGCATGCGGGCGAAGGATCGGGGGAGCGGGCGTAGGCGGGGCATTGAGGCGGCCGCGTCGGGCAAAGTAGCCGGGATGTCGGCGCATGTGTGGAACCGCCGTTGGCGGTCGGCGGTTGCCCCCGTGCCCGGCGCCGACCGCCGCGCCCCCCATCGGCCGCCCGATCCGCCTCTGCGATAATGCGCACTTCCCGTTTCCGCTCCGCCTCACGCCATGATGCAGCCGTCCGCCCCGCTCTCCACCGACCTGCCGCCGATTTCCTGCCTGCCCGGCGATGCGCTGCCGTGGCTGCCGATGAGCGCCGACCTGCCGGGGCTCGCGATCAAGTACCTGCACATCAACGCGGCAGAGGACACGCTCACCGCCCTGCTGAAGATGCCGGCCGGCGGCACGCTGCCGCGTCATCGTCACGACGGCGACGTGTTCGTGCACACGCTGCAGGGCGCATGGCGCTACCGCGAATACGACTGGATCGCGCACGCCGGCTCGACGGTGCTCGAACCGGCCGGGTCGGTCCATACGCCGGAAACGCTCGGCGCGCCCGGCGACGACGTGATCACGCTGAACGTGATGCGCGGCGACCTCGTGCTGCTCGACGACGACGGCCGCGAGACCGCCCGCGAGAATTGCCGCGTCGCGCTGCTGCGCCAGCGCAAGCACGCGCGTACCGCACCGCACGACGCGACGGCCTTCGTCACCCGCTAAGACCGGCAACAGCGGCGCGCCGCGAGGCCGACCGGGCGGGCGGCGGACGGCCCCGCTCGTCCGAGTCTGCCACCCGCCCGCCGCCCATCATCGAAAACGCCGAAAGAACCGCCGAATATCGTCGGCCAGCAGGTCCGGTTCTTCCATCGCCGCGAAATGGCCGCCGCTCGGCATGTCGGTCCACTGCACGACGTCGAACACCCGTTCGACCCAGCTGCGCGGCGGCCGGCTGATCTCCTTCGGAAAGCGGGCGAACGCGATCGGCACCGTCACGCGCTGCCCGGCCGCGAAGCGCATCGGCTGCAGCCGGTTCTCCCAATACATCTGCATCGACGAGCCGATGCACGCGCTGAACCAGTAGAGCGAAATGCCGGTCAGCAGCGTGTCGTGCGAAAACCGCCGCGCGACGTCGCCGTCGCAATCGCTCCACGCGCGAAACTTCTCGGCGATCCACGCGGCGAGCCCGGCCGGCGAGTCGTTGAGCGCGGCGGCGAGCGTCTGCGGCCGCGTCATGTGCACATGCGCATAGCCGCCTTCCAGCGCGGCCCATTCGGCGCGCTCCCTGACGAACGCCCGTTCTTCGTCGGTCAGCGGCGCGGCCGCGTCGATCGCAGGCTCGTAACTGCCCGGCAGGTAGTTGAGGTGGATGCCGTCGACCACGTCCGCATGTCGCGCGCCGAGCGCGATCGACACGCCCGCGCCGAGATCGCCGCCCTGCGCGCCGAAGCGGCGATAGCCGAGGCCGGCCATCAATGCGGCCCAGCAGTCGGCGACCTGAAATGCCGCGACGCCGGGCGCCGCCGGCGGCGGCGAGAACAGGAAGCCCGGCAGCGACGGCGCGACGACGTCGAACGCGTCGTGCGGGTCGCCGCCGAACGCGGCGGGGTCGCACAGGCGCTCGATCAGCGCGTCGAATTCGAACACCGACCCCGGCCAGCCGTGCGTGATCACGAGCGGATACGGGTTCGGCCCCGCGCCGCGCCGATGGATGAAATGCACGCGCTGCCCGTCGACGTCCGCGACGAACTGCGGCAAGCGGTTCAGCGCCTGCTCGGCCGCGCGCCAGTCGAATCGTTCGGCCCAGTACGCGGTCAGATCGCGCAGCCACGCGCCGTCGACGCCCTGCTGCCAAGGCTCGGCTGGCGTCAGCAGCGGCACGCGCGTGTCGCGCAGGCGCCAGTGCAGGTCGGCGAGCGCATGATCCGGAATCTCGATGTTGAACGGGACGGCGTGCATCGTGTCTCCTCGCGAAGGATATCGACGCGATTCTGCGCGATTTTTATAACGCGCGCAGACGGCGCCGCGACGCGTCAGCCGGCTTCGCCCACGTCCGCGCGCGCATCGCGCCGGATCGCCTGCGGCGGCACGCCGAAGCCGCGCACGAACGCATCGCGCAGATGCCGCCGGTCGCGAAAGCCATTCTCCTTGGCGATCACGTCGAGCGAATGCCGGCTCTGCTCGATCATCAGCCGGGCGGCCTCGAGCCGCAGCCGCTCGATCGCCTTCGCCGGCGACTGCCCGGTTTCGAGCGTGAACACGCGGCTGAACTGCCGCGGGCTCAGGTGCACGGCGTCGGCCAGCGCCTCGACGGTCAGCGCACGGCCGAGGTTCTGCCGCGCATAGTTGAGCGCGTTCTGGATCCGGTCCGACTTCGGCGCGAGATCGAGCATTTCGGAATGCTGCGACTGCCCGCCCGCGCGGCGCTGCTGCATCACGAGCTTGTGCGCGACCGAGCGCGCGGCCTCTGCGCCCAGATCCTTCTCCACCATCGCGAGCGCGAGATCGAGGCCCGCGGTCATCCCGGCCGACGTCCACACCGGCCCGTCGACGATGTAGATGCGGTCCTCCTCGACCCGAACGTCCGGAAAACGCTTCTGCATGTCGCGGCCGAACGCCCAGTGCGTGGTCGCGCGGCGCTGTGCGAGCAGCCCGGCCTCGGCGAGCACGAACGCGCCCGTGCAGATGCCGGCGATCCGCCGCGCGCGCGGGTTGGCACGGCGCAGGAACGCGACGACCGCGGCCGGCGCGGGCGCCGCCAGCGGATCGTTGACGCCCGCGACGATCCACGTGTCGACGTCGGTGCGCCGGCCGCGCAACGGCCGCGTGGCGACCCGCAGCCCGAGCGACGAGCGCACCTCGCCGCCGTCGACCGAATAGTTGTCCATCGCGTAGAACGGCTCGCCCGCGGTCAGGTTCGCGTACTCGAACACCGATTGCGCGGCGAGCGCCATGATCTGGAAGCCGTCGCTGAGCAGAAAGCCGATGCGGTGCATGCATATCTCCGGAGGCGGGCGGGCGGGCGTCGCGATCGCGATTGACCGGCCCGATGTCCGAAATCATACCCATCTACGTCATTTGTGTCGCGGCGATTCGACGCCAGAATGCAGCCATGCACTCAACCTTTGTCCCAACACGGAGCGACATCATGACTGAAGCACATCGCGGTACGGCCGTCATCACGGGCGCCTCGTCCGGCATCGGCGCAATCTACGCGGACCGCCTCGCGCGCCGCGGCTACGACCTGATCCTGGTCGCACGCAATCGCGACCGGCTGGCCGCGCTCGCCGAGCGCATCACGAACGACACGCGGCGCAGCGTCGAGATCGTCGCCGCGGACCTCAACGATCGCGCGTCGCTCGCCGCCGTCGAGGCGAAGCTGAAGGAGGACGCGAGCATCACGCTGCTCGTCAACAACGCGGGCGTCGGCACGCACGCGGCGCTGCTGGACAGCGACGTCGACGCGATGACGCGGATGATCGACCTGAACGTCACCGCGCTCACGCGGCTGACCTATGCGGCCGTGCCCGGCTTCGTCGCACGCGGGCGCGGCGCGGTGATCAACATCTCGTCGATCGTCGCGTTGTCGCCGGAAACGCTCAACGGCGTGTACGGCGGCACCAAGGCGTTCGTGCTCGCGTTCAGCCAGTCGCTGCATCACGAACTCGCGGAGCGCGGCGTGCAGGTGCAGGCCGTGCTGCCCGGCGCGACCGCGACCGAATTCTGGCAGACCGGCGGCCTGCCGCTCGAGCACTTGCCGAAGGAGATCGTGATGTCGGCGTCCGAGCTCGTCGACGCGGCGCTGGTCGGCTTCGATCGCGGCGAGCTCGTGACGATCCCGTCGCTGCATGCGGCCGACGAATGGGAAGCGTACGACGCCGCGCGTCGCACGATGGCGCCGCATCTGTCGGCGAACGCGCCGGCGGCGCGTTATGTGGTTGCGCGGTAGCGCGGCGGCGCTCGCCCCTAAATCACCCCCGCCGCCCCGCGTCGCCCTTCACCCCCACCAGCAGCGCGACGCCGCTCAGCGCGAGCAGCGCGGCCAGCAGGTACACGGCGAGATCCATGCTGCCGGTGCGGGTGCGGATGATCCCGATCACCCACGGGCTGACGATGCCGCTCGTGATCCCGATGCTGCTGATCAGCGCGATCCCGGCCGCCGCCGCGTTGCCCGACAGGTAGCGGGTCGGCACCGCCCAGAAGATCGGCAGCGCGGCGAAGATCAGCGTCGCCGCGATCGACAGGCATGCGAGCATCGCCGCAAAGCTGTGCAGATGCAGCGTGAGCGCCGCGAGCGCAAGCGCGCCGCCGAGCGTGCAGCACGCGAAGTGCCGGCGGCGCTCGCCGGTGCGGTCCGAGCGGCGCGCGATCAGGATCAGTCCGACGGCGCCGACGGCGTTCGGCACGACCGTGTAGAGGCTCACGGCCACGACGTCGGTCACGCCGAAGTCGCGAATCATCAGCGGCATCCAGAAGTTGAGCGTGAGCGACGCGCAGGTGAGCGAGAAGTAGACGAACGCGAACAGGTAGACGCGCGGATTCGCGAGCGCGGCCGCCACGCTGCGCCGGTCGTGCGCGCCGTGCGCGCGGGCATCGCCGCAGACGGCCGCGACGCGCGCCTTTTCGTCGGGCGTGAGCCAGGCGGCGTCCTGCGGGCGATCGACCAGATACGTGAACGCGAAGCAGGCGAGCACGATCGCCGGCGCGCCCTCGATCGCGAACATCCACTGCCAGCCGTGCAGCCCGAGCACGCCGCTCATGTCGCGCATGATCCAGCCCGACAGCAGGCCGCCGAGCACGCCGGCGACCGCGACGCCGGCAAAGAACACGGAGATCGCCGCCGCGCGCCGGTTCGACGGGAACCAGTAGGTCAGATACAGCACGATGCCGGGGAAGAAGCCGGCCTCGAACACGCCGAGCAGGAAGCGCAGCACATAGAAATGCGTCGGCTGCGACACGAACATCATGCCGGTCGACGCGAGCCCCCACAGCAGCATGATGCGCATGAAGGTGCGGCGCGCGCCGAAGCGTGCGAGCAGCAGGTTGCTCGGCACCTCGCAGAACACGTAGCCGACGTAGAACACCGCGGCGCCGAGCCCGTACATCGCGTCGCTGAAGCCGAGGTCGTGCTTCATCTGCAGCTGCGCGAAGCCGATGTTGATGCGGTCGAGGAACGACACGACGTAGCAGAGGAACAGGAACGGCACGATCCGCCACGCGATCTTGCGGAACAGCAGCGCATCGCCCGCTGCGGGCGCGCCGGCGGATTCGAAGGCGGGAGCGGAAGCGGAAGCCGAGGCGCTCGCGTGCGCGAGCGTCGCTTCGGCGGGAAGCGGTTGGGGCATGTCTGTCTCCAAACGGGCCGCGCGATGCGAGCGCGCGGCAGTCTCCGAGGGCGTGCGTGCGCCCTGCTTTCTTGTGAGATCGGAACGCGGCGCGCCGATGCGCGCCGTCAGAACGACGGCCGGACGTCCGCGCGGACGCCGCGCCGCCGTGCCGCCCTCAGTCCTGCAGCGCGGCCCACATTTCCTTGTCGCGCTGCGCGGTCCAGATGCGCGGATGCGTGATGCCGCTCGCCTCGTCGAACGCGCGCGACACGTCGAACGGCAGGCAGTGCTCGTAGATGAACACGTGGCCGAACTTCGGGTCCATCGCTTCGCGCGTGAGCGCCATCGACGCCTTCAGGTCGAGCTTGCGCTCGACGGCCTTGCGGCCCTGCTCGAGCAGCGTCGTCACGAAGTCCTTCGTGTAGTCGAGGCCCTTGTTCACGTCGGCCGGGCTCAGCAGCGCGGGGCCGCGGCCCGGCACGAGCTTGTCGGCGCCGAGCGCGCGCAACGCCTCGAGCGTGGCCGGCCACTGTTCGAGCTGCGCGTCGCCGCAATAGCACGCGGCGTCGTATTCGACCAGATCGCCGGAGAACAGCACCTTCTGCGACGGCAGCCAGACGATCGTGTCGCCCTTCGTATGGCCCGAGCCGACGTGCATGATCTTCACTTCGAGCTTGCCGAGGAACAGCGTGATCTCGCGCTCGAACACGAGTGTCGGCCAGGTCAGGCCGGGCACCGTCTCGACGCCCGCGAACAGCCGCGGGAAGCGCTCGATCTCCGACTTCATGTCCGCTTCGCCGCGCTCGACGATCATCTCGTAGGTGCCGCGGCTCGCGATCACGTGCTGCGCGCCTTCGGCGAAATATGCGGACGCGCCGAGCACGCGCACCGCGTGGTAATGCGACAGCACGACGTGCTTGATCGGCTTGTCGGTCACGCTGCGGATCTTCGCGATCAGGTCTTGCGCCATCGCGGGCGTCGCGGTCGTGTCGACGATCAGCACGCTGTCGTCGCCGACGATCACGCCCGAGTTCGGGTCGCCTTCGGCGGTGTATGCGTACGCGTTCTCGGACAGCTGCGTCCAGGTGATCTTCTTCTCTTCGAGATCGGCTTGGGAGGCGAATGCTTTGGCCATGTTGCGTTCCGTGGCTGCGAGCCATGTGTTGAAGGGAGTGAGCCGATGATCGTCCTGCGTCGACAATTTGTCAATGACAAACGCGCTTGCTATTGTTTAATACGGGTAAACCTGCGGACGGGCGCGACAAGGGGCGTCGGATACCATGCGGGGTTTCGTCATCGGAAGAATCAACGCGTGCAGAACCATGAAGTCAGCGCGGACGACGCGCCGCCGAAGGCGCAGCGCGGCATCCAGAGCGTCGAGGTCGGCGGCCGGCTGCTCGACGCGCTCGCACGCCGGCGCAAGCCGCTCGGGCTGTCGGAGCTGGCGGCGGCGGCCGACCTGTCGAGCGCGCAGGCGCACACCTATCTAGTCAGCCTGACGCGGCTGGCGCTCGTGAAGCGCGACGCGCTGACCGGCAACTACGAGCCCGGCCCGCTGTCGCTGCGACTCGGGCTGATGTCGATCGAGCGCCAGCCGGCCTATCGGGCCGCGCTGCCGCATGCGGCCAGGCTCGCCGAAACGGTGGGCTTGAGCGTCGCGCTGTCGGTGCCGGGCGTGCTCGGGCCGACGATCGTGCGCATCGAGCACGGCGGCTATCCGCTGCACATGAACCTGCACGTCGGCTCGGTGATGTCGCTCGACGCGACGGCCACCGGCCGCGTGTTTCGCGCGTTCGGCGATCCTGCGCAGCTCGACGCGATGACGGCGAGCCACGCCGCCGGTGCAGATGCGCATGAATACACACACGCGGACGCGCATGCCCGGCCCGACGCGCACCCGTCGCGCGCCGAACTCGACGCGATCCGCGCACGCGGCATCGAACGCAGCGTCGATCGGCCCAGCCCCGGGGTCAGCGCGATGTGCGTGCCAGTGCTCGACGCACACGGACGGCTGCAGCTGGCATTGACGGTGATCGGCCCGAGCGGCTCGATCGATGTCGGCTGGGACGGCCCGATCGCGACCGCCCTGCGCGACGCGGCACGGCAAGCCACTGCGTCGCTCGACGCCGCGCCCGATGTGCGGCCGGGCACGCCGGCCGTGCCGCGCATCCCGCCCGCCCTCGGCGACGATGCGAAAGCACAGCGCGGCATCAACGCACTCGACAGCACGGGCGAGTTGCTGCTCGCACTCGTATCGGCCGGCCGCGGGCTGCCGTTGCGCGACCTCGCGGCGGCGGCCGGCATGCCGGCCGCCAAGGCGTTTCCGCATCTGGTGAGCCTGCAGAAGATCGGCCTGCTGAGCCGCGACGACGCCGGCTGCTTCGACGGCGGTCCGCTCGGCCTGGCGCTGGGGCTGATCGCGATGCAGCGCGTGTCGCCGACGCGCGATGCGGAGCCCGAGATCGTCGCGCTCGCGGCCGCGACCGACATGAGCGTGGCCGCGGCGACGCTCGGGCCGCTCGGCCCGACCGTGATTCGCCTGGAGGAATCGGCGCGGCCGCAGCACGTGAGCCTGCAGGTCGGCACCGTGATGTCGCTGGTGAATACCGCGATCGGACGCGTGTTCGCGTCCGGCATGTCCGACGACGTGCTCGCCGGCCTGCTGGCCGACGAGCCGGTGCGCCTGGCAGGCGGCGCGACGCAAGTGGACGACGGGTTCCGTGCGCGGCTGGCGACGATCCGCGCGGACCAGCTCGATTTCGCGTTCGACGCGCCGGTGCCCGGCATCGGGACGATCGCCGCGCCGGTGTTCGATCACACGGGCAGCATTCGGCTGGTGATCGCGATCATCGGCTCGTCGCGCGGTTTCCCGCGCGGGACGGACAGCGAACTCGCTCATACGCTGCTCGCGGCCGCGCGCCGGCTGTCGTGGCGATTCGGGTGGATCGGCGGGTGATTGCCTGCGGTTGCTTGCCGTCCCTCGGCGGTGCTCGCCGGCGTGTTGCCCGCGTCGCAATGCCGTGACGGCGCGGCCGCGACGCTACTGGCCGTCACCTCTCGGCGAAGGCGTGCAGGTCCGTTGTTGTGCAGTCGCAACGATAACCGTCAGGAATTCTCATATAACGAAATCGCATTTCACAAGGTGGCGATGTTTCTCTATCATTAGGGTTATCCCTAATCACCACCCAAATGGGGTTTCGTCATGCAAACGTCTAATGTCTCGAACCGCTCTGCCGAATCCGCTGGCTGGCTCGCACGTATTGGTGATCTGATCGCGGAAGCCTGGGCACTGCACCTCGAAAACTGCGAAATCATCGCGCAAGCACACGCACGACTGCCGCGCTAAGCGCGCGTCGAGCCGACCGGCCCGCTTGGTCTTACGAGCCGTCGGTTCAGTGCCGATAGACGTAACGACGTCCGGGCGTCTCGCGGAAACACCGAAGGCGCACCCGACAGCGCCGGCCGCCGCGTCGCGGAAGATTCATCCGCTTTCAATCGCCGTCGGTGCCCCGGATCCGCAGCCGCTGCGCCCGGTTCGAATGCCACGCGCAGCGGGCCTCGGCGGCGCGATGGTAGCCGCCTTCCCCACTTCGACCGTAGTCCGCCCGAGCCGCGCCGCGCCCGCGTCGTCACACCTGAATCGACGGCACGTCTTTCATGCACCGCAGCGCGAACATCGAGCGACTGTGGCGAATACTCGAAATCCGGTACAGCTTCTCGCGCAGGAAGCGCTCGTAGCCTGCCGTGCCGTCCACCGCGACCTTGATCCAGTAGTCGTACTCGCCCGACACCAGATACGCCTCGAGCACCTCCGGCAGCGCCGCGAGTTCCGCGCCGAAGCGGCCCAGCGCGTCGTCCTCGTGGCGATCGAGCGTGACTTCGAGGATCACGATGTCCGCGTAGCCGAGCATGCGCTGGTTGACCAGCGCGACGTAGCCGTCGATATAGCCGTCGAGTTCGAGCTGCCGCGTGCGGTTCCAGCAGGCGGTCGTCGACATGCCGATCTGTTCGGCCAGTTCGGCGTTCGACAGACGCGCGTTCTTTTGCAGTGCAGCGAGGATCTTGCGGTCCTGGTTGTCGAGGGTTTTTGGCGTGCGTTCACGGGTGGCCATGGCAAAAGGAATCTTCTACTGAGGATTTTCATTCTAGCCGAACGACGTTCCGATTTGCGCGGCCCTTCGCCGGAAAACAGGAAGCCTTTTAACCGCCGCGCTTGATACATTTTCTCCATGCCTGTCGACCGGCGCACCCGCTGCGACAACCCCCTCGCGACGGATGTCCGACCGCAATCACGAGTTGCGGCGCCGGTCACGCAGGCATGCGAAACCCGCCTCCCGTACGCCTATCCGGTTGTCCGGGCCGGCGTCCGAACCCCTGCTCCGTGATCCCTGTCATGTCGTTCCGGCTTTATCTGTCGTTCGTCGCCGCATCGGCCGTCCTCATCTACGCGCCCGGCCCCGTCAACCTCCTCACGATGAACCAGGCATTGCGCACCGGCTGGCGCCGCGCGCTGCCCTGCGTATGGGGCGGCACGCTCGCCGTGCTGCTGCAGTTGGCACTGACCGCGCTGTGTCTGAACTCGCTGGTCCACCTCGATACGCACGCGCTCGCCGTGCTGCGCTGGGCCGGCGCCGCCTACCTCGTATGGCTCGGCTGCAAGCAATGGCTGAGCCGCGCGCCGGCCGACGCTGCGGCGGCCGCGACGCCCGCGACCGGCCACGCCGCGCGCGACGCCGAATCGGGACGCGCGCTGTTCTGGCGCGGCGTCGCGACATCCGGGCTGAACCCGAAGACGCTGTTGTTCTTCCCGTCGTTCTTTCCGCAATTCCTCGTCCCGAATGCGGACTGGAGCTTGAACGGGCAATTCCTGCTGCTCGCGACGACCTTCGCGTTGCTGTTCGTCGGCGGCATGGCGTCGATGGCGCTGCTGTCGCACCGGCTCAGCCGCGCATTGCAGCGACCCGCGCGGATGCACGCGATGAACCGCGTGACGGGCGGGCTGCTGGTCGGGATGGGCGCGATCATGGCCGGTTGGAACTGAGGGCCGCGGGCGGGCGCGTCGGGGATTGCGCCGGTGTGACGCGCCGTAGCCCGGAATTTGCGGCGCGGGAGTGGCCGGGCCGCGTAGGTCCGTCGCATAGAGCAGACCGCGTGGGCAGTATCGCGTCGACTCGCCGCATCGGCTGACTCGGTTCGGCACTTTGGGACATTCGGCACCGGGACGTAGGCCGTCGACGATCATTAGCATCATATTTTTGAACCGCTATAATTTTCTGCGCCTTGCGAGACCCATTCCCGGAGCATTTCGATGCGAATCCGAAGCACTTATTTGAAAGTGAATAACCTCGAGCGGGCCGCAACATTCTGGGAAAATCTATTAGAGCAGCCGCCGAACCGCAAGACGGAGAGATGGGCCGAGTTTTCGCTAGGTGAAATCCGATTCGGGTTATTACTGAACGATTTCGGTGATGAGTTCGCCGGTAGCGGATGCGTACCGGTGTTCGAGTTCGATATATCTGACTTGCACACATTTGTGGAACGCGCGAAGGCTCTTGGAGCAAAAGTCGTTCTCGATGCGCTAAACATTGAGACCATGCAGGGCGTTGTTCTCAGCGACTCCGAGGGCCACGAATTCGAGCTGTGCAGTTGCCACGAATAGTTTGCTGTCCTCCGCAGGAACCGGTCGGCTTGCTTCCTGCAACGGACGTCGACCGACTAACCACAAGGATGGAACCCCGTGAAACACGCAGGTCTAGCAGCGCTCGGGCAGCTTGAAAGTACCCTTCGCGACTTGCGTGAGTTTCCGGACTTACGTGAACGTTCAACCGGTGTTTTTTACAGAAAATCTCGATCTTTTCTGCACTTCCACGAAGATGCGACGGGGCTTTACGCCGACCTTCGAGTCGGCCAAGAATTTGAACGATTCCCTGTGAATTCAGCAATCGATAGGGATGTTTTAATGGCAGCAGTTCATCGCGCGTTGGAATTATAGGTTCCTATCTTAAGCTATGTAACACACAAGACCCATTTGGACCGGTCAAAGTTTTGAATCACGCTTAAGAGAAACTGCATCATGAAGTGTCGGCGGTCGGAAGCTTCGACTGTCCGAATCGGATCGATCACGGCCCTCGATGAAGTGACGGAAAGAGCAATCTCAGGCCTTGTCTGACGCTGACTGAGAGATCAGGTCTCGACTTACGCAACTCTGTCGCATACATCGCGATCGCAGCGCGTAGGTCGCATCCGCGCGGCCACACCACATCAGCCTTCGCGCGTAGATCGCGTCGCATAGGCCGTATCGCGTGGGTCGCACCGCGCTGCCCACCGCCATCGCCCGCCAAGAACACTCCCCCGCTCCACGCGCCCAGTACAATCGCGCGATGTCCGAACTCCTCACCTACGGCGGCCTGTTCGCCGTGTCGATGATCGCGGCGACGCTGTTGCCGCTCCAGTCCGAAGCCGTACTCGCCGGCCTGCTGCTCGCCGCTCGCGAGCCCGCGTGGGCGCTGGTGCTCGTCGCGAGCGTCGGCAACGTCGCGGGCTCGGTGATCAACTGGGCGCTCGGCCGCGGCATCGAACACTTCCGCGAGCGCCGCTGGTTCCCGATCAAACCGGCCGCGCTCGCGCGCGCCGAGCGCTGGTACGCGCGCTATGGCCGCTGGTCGCTGCTGCTCAGCTGGGCGCCGGTGATCGGCGATCCGCTGACGATGATCGCCGGCGTGCTGCGCGAGCCGCTGTGGTCCTTCACGGCGATCGTCACGATCGCGAAAGTCGCGCGGTATCTGGTCATCGCATGGCTCGTGACGCGCTGACGGCGTCCGCCCCGGCATGCCGGCGCGCGCGCGCACTGCGCACCCGGCCGGTTTCGCATCGCTAAAGAATCCGCCGAAGCTGCCGTACTCCTTACAGTCTGCGGTGACGCGTGCGTTCCGCTCCTCTCACCCACTCAGGATTCCCATGAGATTGACCCACTTGGGCCGGGCGAGCGTCGGCGCGCGTCTGGCCGCGCTGGCGTGTGTACTCGTCGCACTGCTGTTCACTGCGTTCGCATGGGCGCTCGCCCACTTCGCCAGCGAGCAGCTGGCCGATGAAGCGCATGCACGCATCGCCGACAAGGAGCAGTCGATCCGCGCGATGGTCGAGATGTTCGACAAGGCGCTGTCGGCCGAAGCCAACCGCGCGATGTCGCTGTTCGCGAGCTTCCTGCCGGCCGATTTCTCGCTCGACCCGACGCGCACCGTCGACATCGGCGGCGTCGCCGCGCCCGTGCTGTCGGCCGGCGGCCAGCCGCTCGATCTCGACTACGCGATCCCCGACCAGTTTCTGCAGAAAAGCGGCGCGATCGCGACGATCTTCGCGCGCGACGGCGACGACTTCGTGCGAATCACGACGTCGCTGAAGAAGCAGGACGGCACGCGCGCGGTCGGCACGCGCCTCGACCGCGCCGGCCCGGCGTACGGCCCGCTCGTCGCCGGACGCAGCTACACGGGCCTCGCCAAGCTGTTCGGCCGGCCGTACATCACGCAATACAAGCCGGTCACGGACGCGACCGGCCGCGTGATCGGCGCACTGTTCGTCGGCCTCGACGTCGGCGCGGAGCTGCAGGTCGTCGAGAACGGCATCCGCGCGTTGAAGATCGGCGACAACGGCTATTACTTCGTCGTCGATGCGTCGCCGGGCGCGACGCGCGGCACGCTGGTCGTCCATCCCGACGCGGCTGGGCAGCGCGCCGACGACACGCGCGCACCGTACGCGCAGATGCTCGCCGCAGGCCAGGGCCAGCTCGCGTACACGTCGCTCGACCCGGCCGCGCACGACGCGCAGCCCACCGCGAAATTCGTGTCGTTCACGACGATCCCGCAATGGCAATGGCTGGTCGGCGGCATCGCGCTCGACGACGAGCTGCTAGCCGGCATGCGCACGCTGCGCAATCGCTTCCTGATGATCGCGGCCGTGCTGGTGGCGGCGTTCGCGGGGCTGTTCGTGCTGGTCGTGCGGCGCGTCGTGAGCCGGCCGCTCGATGCGGCGGCCCGCGCGTCGGAACGCTATGCGGCCGGCGATCTCAGCGTGCGGATCCGCGATGGCGCGACCGCGCGCGGGGTCGCCGGCAACGACGAAATCGGCCGGCTGGTGCAGGCGGTGGACGGTATCGGCGACGGCCTCGCCCGGATCGTCGCGCAGGTGCGCGGCAGCGCTTCGGACATCGCGAGCGGGACGGTCGGCATCGCGGCCGGCAGCAGCGACATCGCCGCGCGGATCGCGACGCAGGCGAGCAGCGTCGAGCAAACGGCCGCGAGCATGGAGCAGATCACGACCGCCGTGCAGCAGAACGCCGAGCACGCGGCGCAGGCCGATGCGCTGGTGGCGCACGCGTCGGCGGCGGCCACCGACGGCGACGCGGCCGTCCAGCGCGTGGTCGCGACGATGGACGACATCGGCCGCACGACGCGCCGGATCGCCGAAATCACGACCACGATCGAAGGCATCGCGTTCCAGACCAATATCCTCGCGCTGAACGCGGCGGTCGAGGCCGCGCGGGCCGGCGAGCACGGCCGGGGCTTCGCGGTGGTCGCGGCCGAAGTGCGCGCGCTCGCGCAACGCAGCGCCGCCGCAGTGAAGGAGATCGAGGGGTTGAGCGCCGAATCGGCGACCACGGTCGAACAGGGTTACCGGATCGCGGACGCCGCGCGCGGCACGATGCGCGACATCGTCCAGCGCGTCGAGCAGGTCAGCACGCTGATCGGCGAAATCAGCACCGCGTCGCGCGAGCAGTCGACCGGCATCGAGCAGGTGAATCTGGCGATCACGCAGATCGGCGACGCGACGCAGCAGAATGCGACGCTGATCTCGGCAGCCGAGCGCGCGGCGGTCGCGTTGCGCGACCAGGCCGCGCAACTGTCGGAAGCCGTCAGCGTGTTCCGGCTGGCGCGTAGCGCGTGACGCGCTACGCCGCCGCGCGACCGGCCCGTTACTTCGTTACTTCTTGTCGCCGGCCAGGTCGATCGCCTTGTCCGATCCGACTGCGTTGCGCAGCTGGAACTTCTGGATCTTGCCGGTCGAGGTCTTCGGCAGCTCGCCGAAGCGCACGACCTTCGGCACCTTGAAGCCCGCGAGCAGCTGGCGGCAATGCGCGAAGATTTCGTCCTCGGTCGCGCTCATCCCGTTGCGCAGCTCGACGAACGCGCACGGCACCTCGCCCCACTTCGGATCGGGCATCGCGACCACCGCCGCGACTTCGACGGCCGGATGCCGGTACAGCGCGTCCTCGACCTCGATGCTCGAGATGTTCTCGCCGCCCGAAATGATGATGTCCTTGCGGCGATCCTTGATCCGGATATAGCCGTCGGGCGTCAGCACGCCGAGATCGCCCGTATGGAACCAGCCGCCCTGGAACGCCTCGTCCGTCGCGTGCGGGTTCTTCAGGTAGCCCTTCATGCAGATGTTGCCGCGGAACATGATCTCGCCGAGCGTCTCGCCGTCGGCCGGCACCGGCTCCATCGTGTCCGGATCGAGCACCGTCGCGCCCGCTTCCAGGTGGTAGCGCACGCCCTGGCGCGCATTGAGCCGCGCGCGCTCGTCGTCGGGCAAGTCGTCCCAGTGCGCCTGCTTCGCGCAGACCGTCGCCGGGCCGTACACCTCGGTCAGCCCGTACACGTGCAGCAGGTCGAAGCCGATTTCCTTCATCTTGGCGATCACGGCCGGCGCCGGCGCGGCGCCCGCGACCATCGCATGCACCTTGTGGTCGATCCCGGCGCGCAACTCGGCCGGTGCGTTCGCGATCGCGCTCTGCACGATCGGCGCGCCGCAGTAATGGGTGATGCGCTCGTTGCGGATCAGGTCGAACACGGTCTTCGCGTCGAACCTGCGCAGGCAGACGTTGACGCCCGCGCGCGCGGCGATCGCCCACGGGAAGCACCAGCCGTTGCAGTGGAACATCGGCAGCGTCCACAGATACACGGCGTGCTTCGGCATGTCCCATTCGAGGATGTTGCTGATCGCCGCCAGATAGGCACCGCGATGGTGATAGACGACGCCCTTCGGGTCGCCGGTCGTGCCGGACGTGTAGTTCAGCGCGATGGCCTCCCACTCGTCGGCGGGCGGCGTCCAGGCGTAGTCGGGGTCGCCGCTCGCGACGAACGCTTCATAGTCGGTCGCGCCGGCGAAACGGGCGGGATCGGCGGGCATCGCGTCGGCGACGCTGACGATCTTCAGCCCCGGCACTTCCAGCGCCGCGCGATGCGCGAGCTCCGCATATTCGGTGTCGACGATCAGCACCTTCGCTTCGCCGTGCCGCAGCATGAACAGCATCGACGCGATGTCGAGCCGCGTATTGATCGTGTTGAGCACGGCGCCCGCCATCGGCACGCCGAAGTGCGCTTCCACCATCGCGGGAATGTTCGGCAGCAGCGCGGCGACCGTCTCGCCGCGCCCGACGCCGGCCCGGGCCAGCGCGCTCGCGAGCTGCTTGGCCCGCGTGTAGGTCTCGGCCCACGTGCGCCGCACGTCGCCATGCACGATCGCGAGCCGCGCGCCGTAGACTTCCGCCGCGCGGACCAGGAAATCGATCGGCGTGAGCGGCACGTAGTTGGCTTCGCGGCGGCCGAGTCCGGCCTCGAACATCTGGGTCATGATCCTGTCTCCGTCTTCTTTCGGCCGGCGCGCATGCACGGCGGCCTGCTTTGATGTGGTTCAATTGCCGATAGCCTAACGGGCGCTATTGTGAGCCGTCTGTCATCGAAACGACAGAGTCCCTTTCGAGCGTTTCGCGTTATCCCTATCCTCGCAAACCCGCACCCATGCACGACCATCCCGTTGCGCCGCCCGAGACGGCCGCGCCCCACGCCGAGCCGCCGGACGACCGGTCGGCCGACTTGACCGTCCCGGCCGTCACAACCGTCACGACCGTTACTCCGGCCGGACCGGGCGCATTTGACGCACCCGACTCGGCCGTGGCGGCGGCCGCCCCCATCGTCCCCGCCGAGCCCGCCCCACTCCCCGACCTCGCCACGATGTTCGGCCAGTGCGCATGGTTCCGCGCGCTGGCGCCCGAGCACCAGGCGCTCGTGCTCGCGCAGTCGCACGCCGAGCGGCACGAGGCCGGCGACGTGATCGCGCAGCGGCTCGCGCCGTCCGAGTACTGGATCGGCGTGCATCGCGGCCTGCTGAAGCTGGCGATCTTCAACGCCTCGGGGCGCGGCTGCACGTTCTCCGGCGTGCCGTCGGGCGGCTGGTTCGGCGAAGGCAGCGTGATCAAGCGCGAGCTGCGCAAGTACGAGGTCGTCGCGGTCCAGCGCTCGACCGTGCTGATGGTGCCGGTCGACACGTTCCACGCGCTGCTCGACACCAGCCTGCCGTTCACGCGCTTCGTCATTCATCAGCTGAACAACCGGATGGGCGAGTTCATCGCGTCGATCCAGAACAGCCGGCTGCTCGACGTCGACGCGCGGGTCGCGCAGTCGCTTGCCCAGCTGTTCAACGCCGCGCTGTACCCGGACACCGGCCCGTCGCTCGCGATTTCGCAGGAGGAACTGGGGATGCTCGTCGGCGTGTCGCGGCAGCGGATCAACCAGGCGTTGCAGCAGCTCGAAAAACGCGGCGTGCTGCGGCTCGCCTACAACCAGATCGAAGTCGTCGATCTGGCGGCGCTCGCGCGGGTCGGCATGGAGCAGATCTGAGCGGCGCGCATTCGGTGCGACGAACCCGACGAATCGGCGCACGCCGCCGCGCGCGATCCTGACAATTCCGCCAGTTTCGCGCCAGTAACGCGTTGCGCGCCGTCACCTATCATTCGAAGTCCGCGCGTCGATTTGCGGCTCGCGGCACGGTCGTTGCAGCGGCTAGCCATGCAGGATCGCGGCGCCGGGCGCGCACGAAGTCGCGCGAAATCGCACGCATCGCGCCGCCGTCGCAGCCATTCCCGCAGCCCGGCGCGCACGCCGGCCCTCAATCCGTTACGCGAACCTGTCCATGAAAGTCCTGATCGTCGAAGACGAACCGAAGGTCGTCGAATACCTGAAGAGCGGCCTGACCGAGGAAGGCTGGGTCGTCGACACCGCGCTCGACGGCGAAGACGGCGCGTGGAAGGCCGTCGAGTTCGACTACGACGTGGTCGTGCTCGACGTGATGCTGCCGAAGCTCGACGGCTTCGGCGTGCTGCGCGCGTTGCGCGGGCAGAAGCAGACGCCCGTGATCATGCTGACCGCCCGCGACCGCGTCGACGATCGCGTGCGCGGGCTGCGCGGCGGCGCCGACGACTATCTGACCAAGCCGTTCTCGTTCCTCGAGCTGATCGAACGGCTGCGCGCGCTCACGCGCCGCGCGCGCGTGCAGGAATCGACGCTGATCTCGATCGGCGATCTGCGCGTCGACCTGATCGGCCGCCGCGCGACGCGCGACGGCACGCGCCTGGACCTGACCGCCCAGGAATTCCAGCTGCTCGGCGTGCTCGCGCGGCGCAGCGGCGACGTGCTGTCGAAGACGACCATCGCCGAGCTGGTGTGGGACGTGAACTTCGACAGCAACGCGAACGTCGTCGAGACGGCGATCAAGCGGCTGCGCGCGAAGCTCGACGGCCCGTTCGCGGACAAGCTGCTGCATACGATCCGCGGCATGGGCTACGTGCTCGAGGCGCGCGACGACGGCGACAGCGAGAGGCACGCATGAAGCGCTCGATCACGCTGCGGCTGGCGGCGATGTTCGGCATCGTGTCGCTGCTCGTGTTCTCGCTGGTCGGCTGCGGGCTGTTCGCAGTGATGGAACGCCAGCTGTTCGCCGAGCTGCGCGCGACGATCGACACGCGCGCGAAGGTCGCGCAGATGATCGTGTCGCATGCGACCACGGCGATGCGCGGCCGGCTGATGCAGGACAAGCTCGCCGACCTCGAACCGCCCGACGGATCGACGCGCTACCAGATCGACAGCCCCGACGCCGACTTCCGCTTCGGCCGCCCGGTCGACGGCGTGCCCGTCGGCCCGCCACTCGGCGCGTTCCAGCAGTACGCGCTGAACCACAGCAGCTACGACGTGATGACGAAGACCATCCCGATCGCCGGCAGCGGCGAGCGCCCGGACCTGAAGCTGATCGTCGCGTCGTCGTGCGAACGCACGCAGCGGATGCTGCGCCGCTTCGCGTGGACGCTCGCGGCGCTGATCGCGATCGCCAGCGCCGTCACGCTGCTGCTGGGCCACGCGGTCGCGCGCTTCGGGCTCGCGCCGCTCGACCGGCTGTCGCAGGACGCGGCGAGCGTGAGCGCGACGAACCGCCGCCAGCGGCTGCACACCGACGCGCTGCCGACCGAGCTGCGCGAGCTCGCCGCGTCGTTCAACGGCGCGCTGGAACGCATCCAGCAGACCTACGCGCGGCTCGAGGCGTTCAACGCGGACGTCGCGCACGAGCTGCGCACGCCGATCAGCATCCTGATCGGCCAGACGCAGGTGGCGCTGACGAGCCGCGACCGCTCGGTCGACCGGATGCGCCAGACGCTGCAGTCGAACCTCGAAGAGTTCGAACGGCTGCGCGTGATCATCAACGACATGCTGTTCCTGTCGCGCAGCGATCGCGGCGAACGCGCGACCGACCTGAAGCACGTGTCGCTCGCCGACGAAGTGCGGCGCATGCTCGACTTCCTCGAAATTCCGCTCGACGAGGCGCAATTGCGCGTGCAGCTGCACGGCGATGCGCGCGCGGCCGTCGATCCGTCGCTGTTCCGGCGCGCGATGACGAACCTGCTGATCAACGCGATCCAGCATTCGGCGCCCGGTGCGACGCTGACCGTCACGATCGCGCGCCGCGACACGCTCGTCGACGTGTCGGTCGCGAACCCCGGCGAGCCGATCGACCGCGAGCAGCGCGCGCACGTGTTCGAGCGTTTCTACCGGCTCGAGGAAGCGCGCGCGAACAGCAAGGAGAACCACGGGCTCGGGCTGTCGATCGTCAAGGCCGTCGCGGAGATGCACGGCGGCGGCGTGTTCGTCACCTGCTCGGGCGGCGTCAACACGTTCGGCTTCTCCGTGGCGATACATGCGGACGGCCGCGCTCCCGCGCGCGGTGTCGAGGCCGACGGGCCGCCCGTGCTGGCGCAGGCATCGCGCGCGCTGCGCTGACGGTCCGCGCGCCGAGGGCAGTTTTCTTCAATACGGGCCGACGCGGCGCCCGTAGTCTCGATGCGACTTTCAACCTGTCGCATGGAGACACCTGATGAGCATGCTGGTTTCGATGGCCGCGTTCGCGCTGGCGTCGTCGATCACACCCGGTCCCGTCAACATCGTCGCGCTCAGCGCGGGCGCACGCCACGGTCTTGGCGCGAGCCTGCGCTATGCGGCCGGCGCGACGCTCGGTTTCGTCGCGCTGTTCCTGCTGATCGGCCTCGGCATGCACGCCGCGCTCGCGCGCTGGCCGATGCTGACCACGGCGATCCAGTGGTCGGGTATCGCGTTCCTGCTTTACCTCGCGTTGCGGCTCGCGCTCGACGACGGCCGGCTGCCGGCCGACCCGCATGCAGCGGACGCGGCCGGCCCGTCGGCGGCCGCAGGCGCCGCGATGCAGTGGCTCAACCCGAAGGCGTGGCTCGCCTGTGTGGCGGCGATGGGCGCCTATGCGGCCGACGGCGACCGCGCACAGGTGTGGCAGTTCGCGGCGCTGTATCTGGTGATCTGCTTTGCGTCGATCGCATGCTGGGCGTACGCGGGCGCCGCGCTGCGGGAACGGCTCGCGAACGCGCGCCGGATGCGGCTGTTCAACCGCGCGATGGCGCTGCTGCTCGCCGGCAGCGCGCTGTATCTGCTCGACGTGTAGCGGCGGCGCTTCGTTGCATGCGGCCGCCCGTCGATGATGACGGCCGCACTGCTCGCCTCAACTCGCCGCGCTTCGATACTGGCCCGGCGTCGCGGCCGCGATGCGGCGGAACGCACGCTGGAAATGCGCCTGATCCGCGAAGCCCGCATCGAGCGCGACGTCGGCGATCGGCCGGCCGCGCCGCAGCTCCGCGCGGCCGTACTGCACGCGCCGGTCGATCAGGAATGCGTGCGGCGTCATCCCGTAACGGGCGTTGAACGCGCGGATCAGATAGGACGGCGACAGGCCGGCGGCCGCGCAGATCGCATCGAGCGTGACGGCCTGACGGCAATGCGCGGCGATGTAGTCGGCCGCGCGCGCGAGCTTGGCGTTGTCGGCGCCCGGCCGGCGCCCGGCCGGCAACGCGCGGTCGAGCGCGCGATGCAGCGCGGTGAAGAACTCGACCGCCGCGCTTTCCTTGCCGAGCGGATCGACCTCGGCCGCGACGAGCGTGCGATAGAAGCCGCCGAACTGCGCGAACAGGTCGCGCCGCTGCGTCGCCTTCGCGGCGAAGCCGTGGAAATCGCAGTTCGGGCTGCGTCCCAGCGAATGCTGCAGACGCGCGAGCCACGGCACGTCCACGTAGACCATCCGGTATGCCCACGGATCGGCGCCGTCGGGATTGCACGCATGCACCTGCTCGGGATCGACGATCACGAGCACGCCGCGCCCCACGTGTTCCTTGCGCGCGCCGTTCAGATAGGTGCTCGTGCCGCCGACGATCGCGCCGAGCGAAAACGTGTCGTGCGTGTGCTTCGCGTAGCAGATCGACCGGCCGTCGTCGACGCTGCGCGCCTCGATGAACGGCAATGCGGTGTCGCGCCAGAACGGCGACGGCACGGCGGCAGGACGGGCGGAACGGCTCACGCGACAGGTTCCCGGTTCGGACGGCAAACGCACACCGTACAAGACTGCGCGGCGCGGCGCAACAGCGAACGGACGCGTTGCCGCCGAATCGCCTAAGCTTTGGGTTCCACCCGCCGCGGCGCACGCGGCGGTTCCCTTCCTTCTTTCACCGGTACGCTCATGCACATCGATCTGACAGGCAAGACCGCGGTCGTCACCGCTTCCACCGCCGGCATCGGGCTGGCAATCGCCGAGGGGCTCGCACGTGCGGGCGCGCGCGTGATCGTCAACGGGCGCAGCGACGAGTCGGTCGAAGCCGCCCTCGCGCAGTTGCGCGCCACGGTGCCCGGCGCGCAATTCGACGGCGTCGCCGCCGATCTGTCCGACGCTGCAGGCGTCGCACGTGTCACGCAGCACACGCCGGACGCCGACATCCTCGTCAACAATGCCGGCATCTACGGGCTGAAGGCCTTCTTCGACATCGCCGACGACGAGTGGTCGCACTACTTCGAGATGAACGTGATGTCGGGCGTGCGTCTCGCGCGGCACTACCTGAAGGGGATGCTCGCGCGCAACACGGGGCGCATCGTGTTCATTTCGTCGGAATCGGGCTTGAACATTCCGGTCGACATGATTCATTACGGCTTCACGAAAACCGCGCAGCTGGCGATCGCGCGCGGGCTCGCGAAGCTCGCGGCCGGCACCAACGTGACGGTCAATTCGGTGCTGCCCGGCCCGACGATGTCGGAAGGCGTGCGCGCGATGCTGAAGCAGACCGCCGACGAAACCGGCCGCAGCATCGACGACGTCGCGGTCGATTTCGTGCGCAGCCAGCGCGCCAGCTCGATCATTCAGCGGCCGGCGACCACCGAGGAAGTCGCGAATCTGGTCGTGTACGTTTGCTCGCCGCAGGCGTCGGCGACGACGGGCGCCGCGTTGCGCGTCGACGGCGGCGTGGTAGACACGATCGCGTGACGGCAGTGTGACAGCGCACGACGGCGGGCCTTGCGCCTTGCCGTCTGCCTTGCCGTCGTACTAGCGCGCGGCGGCCTTGTGCGACTGGAGCATGCCCTTGCGGTCGGCATCCATGCAGGTGTCGAAGCCGGATCGCGTGACCGCGCCGGCCTTGTCGAACACGACGAAATAAGGCCGGTGTTCGTTGCCGTGTTCGATGAAGTAGTTGTAGCAGACGCCGCTGCCGTTGCGGACCATCCACACGCTGCGCGGGTTGCCGGCAGCGCGCACGACGTCGGCGCGGGTCGCGCCGTGCCGCGATGCGGCGCGCGGCAACGGCGTGCGTGAATACGAGAACGGCAGCCACGAGTCGAACCACGCGCAGCCATGCAGCATCAGGCAACTGGCGGCCAGGGACAGCGTCGCGGCGGGACGGGACAACGGAATCAATCGCATGCTCGGGGAAACCTGCTGCGCCATGCCGGCGTGATCGAAAGCCCCATGCTACTCGACCTTTGGGTCCGGATCGAAAAGAAATCTACAGACAGGTGGCCGGCGCGCCGGCCGACGCCGCACGGCACGCGAGCGAATCGTCATGCATCGTTGCGCCGCCACGCGGCCTGCACATGCGCCCGCGCGAGCGCAGCGCGCCGACGCGCCGGCCGGCGCGTCCATCGTCATGCGACCCACTCGGACCACAGCATCGTCAGCACGGTCATCAGCGCGGGGCCGACGAACAGTCCGATCAGCCCGAACGTCTCGGCGCCGCCGAGGATCCCGAACAGCACCAGCAGGAACGGCAGCCGCGTCGAGTTGCCGATCAGCACCGGCCGCACGAAATGCTCGGCGACGAACACGACGACGATGCCGAGCGCCAGCACGACGATCGCCCATGCCGTCGCGCCCTGCACGAACAGCCAGAGCGCCGCGCCGCAGAACACGATCGGCGCGCAGAACGGCAGCATCGCCGCCACGGCCGTCACGAAGCCGAGCAGCGCCGCATGCGGCAGCCCGGCCAGCGCGTACGCGACGCCGAGAATCGCGCCTTCGCCGAGTCCGACGACGACGAGCCCCGTCACGGTGCCGTACACGGCCGCGACCATCCGCTCGATCAGCGCGGCGCCGCCGCGTCCGAACGCACGCCGCGCGCCCAGCAGCAACGCGCCCGACAGCTGGTGGCCGGCGCGCATGATGACGAACAGCGTGACCAGCATGAAGCCGAATTCGAACAGCGCGTGTGCGAGCTTCGTGCCGAATTGCCGCCCGAACGCGATGACCTTCTCGCCGTTCGCGCCATGCATCGCCGTGCCCGCGTGCAGCGGGTGACCGAGATTGGCCTGCCACCAGTCGGCGATCTGCGTGGAGCCGTAGGGCAAGCGGCTCACCACGTCGGGCAGCGCGATGCCGTTGTCCTGGATCGAGTGCAGCCAGATGCGCAGGTCGTGCGCCTGCGCAATCGCCTGGCCGAGCGCGATCGCGACCGGCAGCACGACCAGCAGCGAGACGCCCGCGGTGACGACGGTTGCAATCAGAGTCGGCCGGTCGCGAAACCAGCGGTTCGATTCGAAGCGCTTCAACAGCGGCCACAGCGCGATCGCGATCACGCAGGCCCACGCGATGGCGGGAAGAAAATCGCGGATCACCCACAACGCGAGCACCAGCAGCGCCGCATACAGCACGACGCGGGCGATCTGCTGTGCGCGCGGCCGCGCGGCGATGTCGTTTGACGGCGGGACCTGTGCGGTCATGGCACCTCGGAAAGTGGGAATGGCGGTTCGCGCAGGCCGCATGCCTGCACGAACCGCCATTCTATCCATCGATGTCGCGACGCGAGGCACGCGCCTTGCCAAGCATTGTCAAATGCACGGCGCGTGCTCGCGCTCTGGCTCAGGCCACCTTGTCGGCGACGCGGTAGCGTTCGAGCCAATGCGCGTACGGCGCGGGCAGCGTCCACGACGGCCGCTCGACGCCGAGCTGCTTGGCCGCATAGTACGGCCAGTGCGGATCGGCCAGATGGGCGCGGCCGACCATCACGAGGTCGAGCTGCTGCTCGGCCACGACGCGATTCGCGAGCTGCGGCGTGTCGATGCCCCACGCGGACGACACCGGCAGGCCGGTCTCGCGGCGCACGCGTTGCGCGATCGGCGCGAGGAACGCCGGCCCCCACGGAATCTGCGCATCCGGCGTCGAGAAGCCGACCGACACGCTCAGCATGTCGAGCCCTTCCTGCTTCATCCGCTGCACGAGCGCGATCGATTCGGCGAGCGTCTCTTCATCGCGGCCGTCGTATTCGATCACGCCGAGACGCGCGGTCAGCGGCAGATGCTCGGGCCATACCCGGCGGACGGCTTTCAGCGTGTCGACGAGGAAGCGGCCGCGGTTTTCGGCCGAACCGCCGTACTCGTCGTCGCGCTGGTTCGAGTGAACCGAGAAGAAGCTCTGGCCGAGATAGCCGTGCGCGAAATGCAGTTCGAGCCATTCGAAGCCGAGGTCGCGGGCGCGCTGCGCCGACGCGACGAAATCGGCCTGCACGCGCGCGATGTCGTCGTGCGTCATCGCGCGCGGCATCTTCGGCAAATGCGCGCCGAACGGGATCGCCGACGGCGCGATGGTCTGCCAGCCGCGCGGGTCGCCTTCCGCGATGTGGTCGTCGCCTTCCCACGGACGGTTCGCGCTCGCCTTGCGGCCCGCATGCGCGATCTGGATGCCGGGAACCGCGCCGGCCGCCTTGATCGCCGCGACCGACGGCGCGAATGCTTCGGCCTGCGCATCGGTCCACAACCCGGCGCATCCCGGCGTGATGCGGCCTTCCGGCGCCACGGCCGTCGCTTCCGCGATCACGAGACCGGCGCCGCCGCGCGCGATGCCGGCCAGATGAACGTGATGCCAGTCGTTCACGACGCCTTCCTCGGCGACGTACTGGCACATCGGCGGCACCGCAATACGGTTGCGCAGCGTGACATCCTTGAGTTTGAACGGTTCGAACAGGGCAGACATCCACCACTCCTTTGTGTTGGTCAGGCAAAACGACGGGGTGAGCCGCCGTGCGAGGCGCACGGCGGAACGTTTTGGGGCGACCGGCGCGCGAACCAAGCGCGCCGGCGCAAATTGAGCCGGCGCGACAATCGCCGCGCCGGGTACGCGCTTACTGGCGGCCGAGCTTCGCGAGCAGCGCCTCGGCCGCGGGCGCCGACGACGCGGGGTTCTGCCCGGTGATCAGCAGCCCGTCGGTGACGACGTGCGGCGCCCAGTCGGCGCTGCGCTCGAACTGCGCGCCGTTGGTCTTCAGCATGTCCTCGACGAGGAACGGCACCACTTCCGTCAGCTCGACGGCCGCTTCCTCGCTGTTGGTGAAGCCGGTCACGCGCTTGCCGCGCACGACCGACTCGCCGGTGGCCGGGTCCTTCACGTGGCGCAACACGCCCGGCGCGTGGCAGACGGCCGCGACCGGTTTGCCGGCCGACAGGGCGCGCTCGATCAGGCCGATCGAATGCAGATCCTCGGCGAGATCCCACAGCGGGCCGTGGCCGCCCGGGTAGAACACCGCGTCGTAGTCGTCGACCGACACGTCGGTCAGCTTGCGCGTGGCCGCCAGTTCGGCCTTGGCGGCGGGATCGGCGTCGAAGCGGCGCGTCGCGTCCGTCTGCGCGGACGGATCGCTGCTCTTCGGGTCGAGCGGCGGCTGGCCGCCCTTCGGCGACGCGAGCGTCAGATCGACGCCCGCATCCTTGAACGCGTAGTACGGCGCGGCCAGCTCCTCGAGCCAGAAGCCGGTTTTCTTGCCGGTGTCGCCGAGCGTGTCGTGCGAGGTCAGGACAACCAGAATCTTCATGATCGGATACTCCTTCGAATCGGGTGGATCGGGCCGCGTCGCGGCGGCGGTCGATGTCGCGCATGGCGCGTGCCGCTTGTCGCTGCCGGCGACGACTTGGCGCCTGCCGGTTAGGCCGTCGCCGCGCGGCAACGTGCCCGTCCACGCAGAATATGTTTGCCTGGCTATTAGACCAGTCGTCTAGTTGAAAGGCATAAAAAAGACGGAAGTTCCGCCCAGATCGACAGGACTTCGGCGCACAGGCCTGTATGGCGGCTGTCTCGTTGCACTGTCGAGACGGGATGATAGTCGCGAATTAGACCGGTCGTCTAGTCGCGTCGACTACACCCTGTCGATGTCATGGCTTTTGTGGACCGGACGAGATCCGCCGGGCTGACGATCGACGGCTCGCCCTCGCCTCGCCTCGCACCGCCGCGCACCGCCGCGCCGCTCAGCGTGGCGGCGGCCCGTCCGTGTCGCCGATCTCGAGCACCGCGTGCTCGAGCCGCTGCCCGTGCACGCCATCAGCAAGCAGCCCGAGCATCAACTCGGCAAGCGCACGTCCGGTCGTATGGCCGGTCGGCTGCACCACCGCGGTCACGCGATGCGGAAGCGCGACATCGGGCGGCACGCCGTCGTAGACGATCAACGACATGTCGTGACCGAGGCGCAGGCCGCGTTCGACCAGCGCGCGAAACGCACCGCAGCCGGCGATGTTGTTGTCGACGAGCAGCGCCGTCGGCGGTTCGGATGCGGCGAGAAGCGCCTCGACGCCTTCGCGTCCGCCGTCGCGCGTAAACGCGCATTCGATTTGCCATGCCGGATCAGGCTCGATGCCCGCCTCGCGCAGCGCCGCGAGATAACCGGCACGGCGCTGCATCGCGAAATTGAGCGCCAGCGGCGCGCTGATCATCGCGATACGGCGATGACCGAGGCCGATCAGCCGCCGCACGGCGTCGCGCGCGCCCGCCTCGTTGTCGAAATCGAACCACGCATAGGGCTCGCTGACGCGGGTGCGGCCGTAGGCGACGTACGGAAACGCGCTCGATCGCAGGTAGGCGAGCCGCGGATCGTCGACCAGTGTGCGCGCAACGATCAAGCCGTCGACGAGTTTGCCTTCGACGAGGCGCCGATAGGTGTCCAGTTCCGCGTTCGGCCGCGCGGCCGCGATGATGAAGTCGAGATTGCGTTCCGCGAGCCGCTCGGTCACGCCCGCGACCACTTCGCCGAAACGCGGGTCGCCCAGATCGCCCGCGCCGAACGGATAAACGATGCCGATGGTGTCGGCCCGCCCCGTCGCGAGCCGGCGTGCGGTCGGGTCGGCCACATAGCCGAGTTCGCGCGCAGCCCTCATCACACGCTCGCGGGTCGCCTCGCTCACGTCGTCATAGCCGTTCAGCGCACGGCTGACCGTCGTGCGCGACAGCCCGAGCGCATCCGACAGCGCCTTCAGATTCACCTTCACGTTGCTCCTCGCTCGAGTCGCGCCCCACCAGCGGCGCGGCAATTATTTCCGGACAGCAATTAATACCGTCAAAAAATTATCTTTTGACGACCAAACCGGTTTGAAATAGTATCCAAACCGGTTTGGACATCGATGCCACCGTCATTCGTTCACCTTTACCGTCAACGGGACAACTCACCGCCATGACACGCTTTCCCTTTTGCCGCGCGACCGCGGCCAAACGTTTGCTGTTCGCCGGCGCCGCACTGGCCGCCTTCGCGGGCGCTGCGCAAGCGCAGACCTCCGGCGCACCCGCGCCCACGCCTCACACGCAGCAGGCGCATGACCCCGAGAGCAACTTCACGATGCGCTGGACCCGTGCGGACATCCGTCAGATCGTCGCACAGTCGCACACGTCCGGCGCCGACCGGAACTCGCTGCCGCAGGCGTTGACGATGCCCGCCATCCCGCAGGATTTCCCGCTGATCAATTCGGACGTCTGGGTGTGGGACACCTGGCCGCTGGCGGACCTGCGCGCGAACCAGCTCAGCTACAAGGGCTGGGAAGTCATCTTCTCGCTGACCGCCGACCCGCACGCCGGCTATACCTTCGACGACCGCCACGTGCATGCGCGCATCGGCTTCTTCTATCGCCGCGCGGGCGTGCCGGCAGCGCTGCGGCCGGCGAACGGCGGCTGGATCTGGGGCGGGCATCTGTTCCCGGACGGGGCGAGCGTGAAGGTGTTCGGCACGTCGCCGATGACCAACAACGCCGAATGGTCGGGCTCCGCGCGCCTCACGCATGGCGACAACGTCAGCCTGTACTACACCGCGACGTCGTTCAACCGCTCGGCACCGGGCGGCGCCGACATCACGCCGCCGCAGGCGATCATCACGCGCGCCGACGGCCATATCCATGCCGACGACAAGCATGTGTGGTTCACCGGCTTCGACGACCACAAGGCGCTGCTGCAGCCCGACGGCAACTACTACCAGACCGGCCAGCAGAACACCTACTTCTCGTTCCGCGACCCGTTCGTGTTCACCGATCCCGCACACCCCGGCAAGACCTACATGGTGTTCGAAGGCAATACCGGCGGCCCCCGCGGCGCACGCACCTGCACGGAAGCCGATCTCGGCTACGCGCCGAACGATCCGTACCGTGAGGACCTCAACGCCGTGATGAACGCGGGCGCAGTGTATCAAAAGGCCAACGTCGGTCTTGCGGTGGCCACCGACCCGCAACTCACCGAGTGGAAGTTCCTGCCGCCGATCCTGTCGGCGAACTGCGTCGACGACCAGACGGAGCGCCCGCAGATCTATCTGAAGGACGGCAAGTACTACCTGTTCACGATCAGCCACCGCACCACGATGGCCGCGGGCGTCGACGGCCCCGACGGCGTCTACGGCTTCGTCGGCAACGGCATCCGCAGCGACTTCCAGCCGCTGAACGGCGGCAGCGGCCTCGTGCTCGGCAACCCGACCGACTTCTCCGCACCGGCCGGCGCCCCGTATGCGCAGGACCCGAATCAGAATCCGCGCGAATTCCAGTCGTATTCGCACTACGTGATGCCGGGCGGGCTCGTCGAGTCGTTCATCGACGCGATCGGCCCGCGCCGCGGCGGCACGCTCGCGCCGACCGTGAAGGTGAACATCAACGGCACGTCGACGGCGGTCGACCGCAGCTACGGCCGCGGCGGCCTCGGCGGATACGGCGAGATTCCGTCGAATCTGCCGGCGACGGGCGCCGGCCACAACGACGGCGGCCCCGGCACGCGGCCGTAACGGGCTCAGGCGGCACACGCCGCCTGCTGCGGAGGCGCACGTCGCGCGTGTCGCGCGTGCGCCTCGCCTTCCGTTCCCCATCACGCGCATGCAGCCGGCGCCGGCAGCGTGCGCGCTTCTCTCCCGCCCCGCACGACGACGCCCGGCCTCTCGCATGACATCGACTTTCCCCTGCTTTTTCCTCCGGCTCGCCGGACTCCTGCTCGCCTGCTCGGCCGGCGTACAGGCGGCGAGCGCCGCCTGCACCGCAACGCCCGCCGACGGCACGCCGCAATGGCGGCCCGCATTCCATTACACGCCGCAACGCAACTGGATGAACGACCCCAACGGCCTCGTCTACGAGAACGGCCGCTATCACCTGTTCTATCAGTACAACCCGCTGGGCGCCGACTGGGGCAACATGTCGTGGGGCCATGCGACCAGCACCGACCTCGTCCACTGGCACGAGCAGCCGGTCGCCATGCGCGCGAACGCGACCGAGGAAATCTTCTCCGGCTCGATCGTCGCGGACCCGCACAACACTTCCGGCCTCGGCACGCCGGGCGACACGCCGCTGGTCGCGGTGTACACGAGCGTCTACAAGGAAGGTTCGGGGCACCCGCCGGGCACCCAGGCGCAGTCGATCGCGTACAGCCTCGACCACGGCGCAAGCTGGCAACCGTACGCGCACAATCCGGTACTGACGCTCGATCCGGAATCGAAGGCGTTCCGCGACCCGAAGGTCTCGTGGTACGCACCGGGGCGCTACTGGCTGATGACGACGGTGGTCGCGGACGCGCAGGTGGTCAAGCTCTACCGTTCCGACGACCTGATCCATTGGTCGTTCCTGAGCGACTTCACGTTGCCGGGCGTGCCGCATACCGGCGCACTGTGGGAGATGCCCGATCTCGTGCCGCTACCCGTCGATGACGATCCGCGGCACATCAAGTGGGTGATGATCGTCAACGTCAATCCGTGGTCGATTGCCGGCGGCTCCGGCGCGATGTACTTCGTCGGCGAGTTCGACGGCCGCACGTTCGTTCCCGACCGTGTCGCCCCGGCCGGCTCCGACCCTGCGCAATTCCGCTGGGTCGATCACGGCGCCGACTTCTACGCGGCCGGGACGTTTTCCGGTGCGCCGGGCCGCCGCCCGCTCGCGATCGCGTGGATGAGCAACTGGGACTACGCGGCGAAATCGCCGACCGCGCCGTGGCGCGGCGCGATGACGTTGCCGCGCGAACTCGCACTCGAGACGATCGACGGGGAGCCGACGCTCGTCGTCACGCCGGCCGCTGCATTCACCGGCTGGGCCGACCGGCGGCCCGCGGTGCACGTGGGCACGCTGGAAGTCGATTCGGCCGCGCGCGCATTGCCGCCGGCCACCCGCGGCGTCGCACAGCGCATCCAGGTGACGATCGCACCTGGGCAGGCGGCCCGCGCAGGCGTCGTCGTGCGGGCGTCGGCGGACGGCTCGATCGGCACGCGCATCGTGTACGACACCGCCGCGCGCACGCTGACGCTCGACCGCTCACGCTCCGGCACACCTGACTTCGCCGCCACCTTCAGCCGCCAGCACATCGTCGCCTTGCCGCTCGAGAACGGCTTGCTGCGACTCGACATCATCGTCGATCGCGGGTCCGTCGAAGTGTTTGCCAACGGCGGCCGCACGGTGCTGACGGACGTGGTCTTCCCGCCCGCCGACGCGGACCGGGTTTCGGTATTCGTCGAACGGGGCACTGCGACGTTCTCGGGACTGACGGTGACGCCGCTCGGCGCGCACGACCGGGCCGGCGAAGGCGACTGCGTGGCTTCTGCGCGCTAGCGACACGAACGCCCGGCCGGCACAGCGGCACGCATGCCGCTGCGCCGGCCACGCGCTCAGAGCAAGCCCATCCCGCCCGACGCGATGATCTCCGCGCCCACGATGAACGCCGATTCGGGCGCGCTCAGATGCAGCACGGTCGAAGCGATTTCGTCAGGCGTGCCGAACCGGCCGAGGGGCACGAGCCCCTTGATCTTGTCGGCGGTCTCGTCGAGCGTCGCCGCGTCGAGCCCGAGCTTGCCGTACAGCGGTGTCTGGACCGGCCCCGGACTCACCACGTTCACGCGCACGCCGTTCGGCAGCAACTCCGTCGACAGCGTCTTCGCCAACGAATTGACCGCAGCCTTGCTCGCCGCATACACCGACGAGCCCGGCATGCCGATATGCGCGTTGATCGAGCCGTTGATCACGATCGACGCGCCGCGATTCAACAGCGGGACGAGCGCCTGGATCTGGAAGTACGCGCCCTTCACGTTGGTGCCGAACACGAGGTCCCACAGCGCCTCGTCGGTGTCCGCGAACGGCGCGAGTTTGGCGACGCCCGCGTTGACGAACACCGCATCGAGCCGCACGCCGGCCGCGCCGAGCGCGTCGGCCAGCGCGCGCGCCGACGCGACGCTGCCGACTTCGTTGCGGATCGCGAGCGCGCCGTGCCCGAGCGTCGCGCGGGCCGCTTCGAGCGTGTGCTCGTCGCGGCCGGTGATGACGACGCGCGCGCCTTCGGCCGCGAATGCCCGTGCGGCCGCCAGGCCGATGCCGCTGTTGCCGCCCGTGACGAGTACCGTCTTTCCTTCGAAACGTTGCATGATGTTCTCCTGTGAACCGGTGAGTTGACCGTGAACACAGGATGCGCGCGTCGCCCGGCCGTGCCGTACGAGCGGCACGACGAACACGTTCGAAAACGTCGAACGAGTCGATGGGGCCGCAATTTCCGGCGCGCGTCGCGCCCTCACCCGGTCACGTCGATTCCGTCGAGCAACCGCTGCGCGAGCCGCGGCTCGCGCAGCCGTTCCAGCCACCATTGCAGCGCGCGGCCGTCGCGGTCGCCGCGCCACGCGACGTACAGCACGTTCGGTTCGCGCGGATCGGCGGTCTCCTTCTCGAGCAGCTCGCCGCGCGCCAGCAGCGTCGCGGCGCGTCGGCGCGGCAGCCAGCCGACGCCGAGCGCGTCGCGCTGCGCGAGGATCTTCGCGCGCATCGACGGCACCGCGAGCAGCGACTGGCCGCCGAGCAGCCCGTACGCGCGGCCGACGGCCCGGCGCGACGAATCGGCGACCACGACCGCGCGATGGGCGCCGATCGCATCGCGGCTGAGCGGCCCGGCCACCGATGCGAGCGGATGGCGCGGCGCGACCGCGAACACCCATTCCATCGCCCCGAGTTCGAACCATTTGAAGCCGGGGATGGCGGGCGGCTCGTTGGTCGCACCGATGACCAGATCGGCGCGGCCGTCGCGCAGCGCCTCCCACGTGCCGCCGAGCACCTCGTGCGTGAAGCGCAGCGACACGCCCGACTCGAGCGCATCGAACGCGCGTACGACCGGCAGCAGCGTATCGAATTCGAGCACCTCGTCGCTGACGATCCACAGCCGGTCCTCCCAGCCGCTCGCGACCTGCCGCACGCGCTGCGTGAGCCGCGCGACGTCGAGCGCGAGGCGCGCCGCCTCGTCGGTCAGCAGTTGACCGGCCGGCGTGAGCTGCAGCCGGTAGCCGCGCCGGTCGAACAACAGCGCGTCGAAGCGGGTTTCGAGCTGCCGCGCCGCGTGCGAGATCGTCGACGGCGCCTTGCCGAGCCGCGCGGCGGCGCGCGACAGGCTGCCGGTCGCCCGGATCGCGTCGAGCAACGCGAGTTCGTCTTCGGACAGCATGAGGGCACTCCGGTCGCGGTAATGGAGTCGATCCTAAGGCAGCGGCGAGCGGCGGTCCAATCGGATCCACGCAGGAATCCACCGGCGGGATCCGCCGCAGTGCGACCGCCGCCTCCCCGCTCCGCAATGGCTCGTCCACGGCTCATCCGTCCGCCGGCCCGCCCGCGATCCGCTCACGCCGCTCTGCCGCCGCTGTTCCGGTATGCTGACCGACACCCCATTCCGCTACGTCGAGGTAACCACTGCGATGGACATCGCGATCCGCATCGAAGGCCGGCACGACCTGACCGGGCAAATCTTCCGGCAATTGCGCACCGCGATCGTCGACGGGCGGCTTGAAGGCGGCGCGCGGCTGCCGTCCACCCGCGATCTCGCGAAGCAGCTCGGCGTATCGCGCAAGACGACGCTCGACGCGTTCGAGCGCCTCGTCGCCGAGGGTTATCTGAGCACGCGCGCGGGCGACGGCACGTTCGTCGCCGACGGGCTCGCGCGCGTTCCGCATGCGGCCGCGGCCGCCGCGTCGCTGGTCGACGGCACGCCGCCGCCCGCCGCCGTCAGCGCACTGGCGCTGTGGGACGAACTGCCCGACACGCTCGCCATGCCGGCGCCGCAGGACTCGCCCGCGTTCGACTTCCGCGGCGGCGTGACCGACAAGGCGCTGTTCCCGTTCGACGCGTGGCGGCGCTGCCTGCATCACGCGTTGCGCCAGCAGGCGCGCGGCCCCGGCCAGTACCACGACCCGGCCGGCGACGCGCAGCTGCGCGGCGCGATCGCCCGCTACGTCGGGTTCAGCCGCGCGGTCGCGTGCGGCTGGGACGACGTGCTGGTCACCCAGGGCGCACAACAGGCGCTCGACCTCGTCGCGCGCGTGATGCTGCGGCCCGGCGACGTGGTCGCCGTCGAGAATCCCGGCTATCCGCCCGCGCGCGCGGCGTTCGCGTCACTCGGCGCCACGGTGGCGGGCGTGCCGGTCGACGCACACGGCCTCGTGATCGAGCAACTGCCCAACGACGCACGGCTCGTCTACGTGACGCCGTCGCACCAGTTCCCGCTCGGGATGCCGATGACGCTCGAGCGGCGCATCGCGCTGCTCGAATGGGCGCAGCGCCGCCGCGCGGTGATCGTCGAAGACGACTACGACGGCGAATTCCGCTTCGAGGGCCGGCCGGTGGAATCGTTGAAGAGCCTCGACCGTACGGGCCTCGTCGTGTACGTCGGCACGTTCTCCAAAACGATCTTTCCCGAACTGCGGATCGGCTATGCGATCGCGCCGCGCGCACTGCGCGGCGCGCTTGCGAAGGCGCGGCAGATCGTCGGCTGGCACAGCTGCACGCTGACGCAGGCGGCGCTCGCCCGCTTCATGCTCGAAGGCGATTTCGCGCGGCATCTGCGGCGCGTGCAGAAGCACTACGACGCGCGCCGCAAGATGCTGCTCGCGCATCTGCACGGCGAGCTGGCGCACTGGTTCGACGCGATCGTGCCGACCGCCGGCATCCACGTGGCCGCGCCGCTGAAACCGGGGCTCGACGAAGCGGCGCTGATCCGGGCGGCCCGCGCAGAAGGCATCGGGCTGTACGGAATCTCGGGCTTCCACGTCGGCGCGGGCGCACGCGCCGGGCTGCTGTTCGGATACGGCGGAATCGACGTGCTGCGCATCGACACCGCGCTCGCCCGGCTCGCCGTGCTGCTGAAATCCGGGGGTGCCGGTGCGATGCCGGTGGTCACCTGACTTTTCCCGGAATTGGTCATTCAAGCGGGCCAGTGGCACGCTTAAAGTGGGTCCTGTCGCGCCGCCGTGCGCACCAACCGAACGAGGACCCGTGATGCAACCCCGCCTGAACTTCTATACCGCCAGCCCGAACGCGATCAAGGTGATGCGCAACGCCGAGGAATTCCTCGGGAAGTGCTCGATCGAAAAGCCGCTCGCCGAGCTCGTCCGCCTGCGCGCGTCGCAGATCAACGGCTGCGCGTTCTGCGTCGACATGCACACGAGCGATGCCCGCAAGGGCGGCGAAACCGATCGCCGCCTCGCGACCGTCGTCACGTGGCGCGAGACGCCGTTCTTCACCGAGCGCGAACGCGCAGCGCTCGAATGGACCGAAGCGTTGACACTCGTCGCCGGCAGCCACGTGCCCGATTCGGTGTGGGAAGCCGTCCGGCCGCACTTCACCGATGAAGAACTGTTCGACCTGTCGATGCTGATCGCCACGATCAATTCGTGGAACCGCTTCGCGATCGCGTTCCGCAAGATGCCCGAGTGAGGAGCCGACCATGACGCAAACGAGCATGACGTTGCGCCGCGCGCTCGTCGGCGCCGCGCTCGCGCTGGGCGTCGCGCTGCCGGCCGCCGCGCAGGCGCACGACGGCGGCGACAACGTGCACGCCATCCTGCAGCAGCCGGTGCCCGAAGCGCCGGGCCGACTCGCGGTGGTCGCGACCGTCGACTACGCGCCCGGTCAGGCATCCGCCGCCCACAAGCATCTCGGCTCGGTGTTCGCGGTCGTGTCGAAAGGCGAAGTGCTGTCGCAGGTGAACGACGGCCCGCTGCGCCGTTATCGCGCCGGCGAAGGCTGGTACGAGCCGCCCGGCTCGCGCCACATGGTGTCGCGCAATGCGAGCGCGACCGAACCGGCGCAGCTCGTCGTGTTCGGGTTGACCGGCGAGCATCAGCCGCTGAAGTCGCCGATCGACCCGTGATCGGGCGCGCCACGCAAAGGCGCGCGCCGTAAACGAGAAAACCGGCCCGAAGGCCGGTTTCGTACCGCATGCCGTGAGCGGCGCTCGCGCGCCGCGCGACATCAGAAGCGGTGGATCATGCCAACGCCGGCAGCGATCTGGTTCTGCTTCGAACCTGCGCCCACGCCGTCGCCGATCGACGTCGTTGCTGCCTGGATGACGCCAGTCTTGTTCAGCGTGTTGCCGCTTGCGTGCTGGTAAGCCTCGACTGCGTACAGGCCCGTGCGCTTCGACAGGCTGTAGTACTGCGACAGCGTGACCTGGTGGTACTTGGCCGAGCTCGAGATGCCGTTCGACTGCGTTGCCGCCGTGTACGAGTAGCCTGCCGCGAAGTCCCACTGCGGCGCTGCCTTCCAATGCAGCACGGCGCCTGCCGTGTTGAAGATCGCCGTGTTGCGGAACGCCGAACCGACGCCCGGAACGTACTGGACGTTCGTGTACGACACGGACACGTCCCATGCCGGCGTGAACTGGTAGCCGGCGGTCACACCGAGGCGCTGCTGCGTTTGCGCCGTCTGGTAGCCGCTGTTGATCGACGACACGGCCGGCTGGCCGCCGCTCGTGACCGTCGAGTTGTCGCCCCACACGCCGCCGCCGAGCGTCGAGTTGTTGACCTTCTGGAAACCGACCGCGATGCCTGCCGGGCCGTTCAGGTACTGGATCGCCGCGCTCCAGGTCGAGCCGCGGTTGAAGCTGCCTGCGACGCCGCCGAGCGAGTACGAACCGCCGACCGTGAAGCCGTAGAACTTCGGCGACATGTAGACGAGCGAGTTGTTCGCGCGGTAGCTGGTGTCGAGCGAGTCGATATCGCCCGGGTGTGCGCCGTAGTAACCGGTCAGCCAGGTCGTCGGGCTATACGGCGACAGCAGCGTGTAGTACGCGGTGTACTGACGGCCGGCCGTCAGCGTACCGTACGTCTGGTTGGTCAGGCCAACCCACGCCTGACGCGTGAAGATGCCGTTCGCCCATTGCGACGAGCCGTTGTTCGCGTTGAACCCGGCTTCCAACTGGAAAATCGCCTTCGTGCCGCCGCCGAGGTCTTCGCTGCCCTTCAGGCCGAAGCGGCTGCCCGCCCAGATGCCGGTGGCCATCTGCACCTTCGAGTGGCCGCCCGAGGTCGCGCCGGTTCCCGACGAGTTGTTCTGCCAAGCGATGGCGTTGTCGACGATACCGTACAGGGTCACGCTGCTCTGAGCGTGGGCTGCGGTTGCGGCTGCGAGACCCGCTGCCGTCATGGCGAAAGCGACGCGCTTTTTCATTGATTCTCCGTCCTCAAAGAATGATTTCTTTTCTGGTGTGGTTTTATGACTGACACATGTGCGAGTACATGCCGGTGCGATTCTGACGGATTACCAATCGTTTCCCAACACGTGCGGTCGGTCATCGTATGATCGACGCAACGCGGTGGTTCACCAAGCGGTTACCTAACACCTGAAAACGCTTACGCAGCGGGCCTTTCCGGCATTTCCCGGTGAAAACCCTAGCTTTACATTTTTACGGCTGTAACGCGACCGCCCGATGTCGTCAGACGCCTTCGGCACATAGTGCCCGGCCGAGGCGCGGACCCTGCCCGAAGACTGATCACACCGCCGCGCAGGATCGCTGACATTCATGACAGCCACATTTCTGAAAACGAAATCGTGAAAACGTTTTTGTACGGAGACGCGCGCTGAATGGAAACGGCCCGCGAGCGCGGGCCGAAGAATGCTGCGGAAGAATGCCGCCGAGCGACGCTGCTGCCGGCTGCCGCCAGCCGGCCGACGGCGGCTCGGCGCGCGTCAGGACGCGCGGCCCGTCTGCGCGAGCCGCGCGTTGACCGCGCCGACGAGCGCGTTCAGGCGCGCACGAACCGCCGCGTTCGAGCCGACGAGCGCGAGCGACGCCGCCATGATCCGGTAGATGCGCTTGCGCGGCACTTTCGCCGGCCGGGCCGGATCGAGCCACGCGTCGTGGCCGGCGAGGCGTTCGAGCGTCTCGAGGCCGATCATGATCGGCCACAGGCACGCCAGCCGCAGCCGCACGAAGCGGCGCGGAATCGCGAGCGTGTACAGGCATGCGTCGCGATACAGGTCGAGCGTCACGCGCAGCAGGTCGACCAGCACGCCGCGCGCACGCGCCGACGCGTGCGGCGCCATCAGTTCGGCGACGCCGACGCCGCGCGCGGCCAGCACGTCGTCCGGCAGATAGCAGCGGCCGATCCGCAGATCCTTCGGGCAGTCGCGCAGGATGTTGGTCATCTGCAATGCCTTGCCGAAGCGGATGCCCTTCTCGCGCATGTCCGCGCAGTCCCAGCCGCGCGCGGCGCGCGTGTGCGCGGCCGTCATGTCGGTCCAGAATTCGCCGACGCAGCCGGCGACCAGGTACGTGTAGCGATCGAGCGCGTCGCGCGTCGGCAGCGACGCGACCTGCCCCGACTGCTCGTCGGGGAACGTGCGCAGGTCGAACTCCATCCCCGACGTGAGCGTCGCGACGACCTTGCGGATCGCCGCGCGATCCGCGTCCGGCTGCGCGCGCAGCAGCGCGAGCATCGGCTCCATCGAGCCGAGCAGCACGTGCTCGTGCGAATCGGCCTGCATCCGCGTCACGTCGTCGAGCGAGCGCGACAGCGCCGCGCCGTCGCCGAGCCGCTCGATCTCGTCGCGCAGGCCATTCAGCAGCGTCGCGCGCCGCTCGGGCGCGACCAGCGCGGTGTCGGCGATGGTGTCGGCCGCGCGCGCGAGCAGATAGGCGAGGCCGACGGGTTCGCGCATGCCGTCGGGCAATACGCGCAGCGTCAGGTAGAAGGAGCGGGAAACGTTTTTCAGCAGATCGCCGAGCAGGTAGGCGGGTTCGGTATGAGTCGTCATGGGTCGGTCAGGGTCGGCCGGCGCGGGCGCCGGCCGCCAACCGGCGCCGGGCGCCCGCGCCGGCCCGCGATTCGCCGCACCGCCGCGTGCGCGCGAGACGCGGCCCGACGCGGCGATGCAAAAGTCCCGCAAGTTTAGTGCATCCGGCGCGACTGCTGCCGCCGGCGCGGCGACCGAGCGCCGTGCGCGGCCCGCCGCCTCGCCTGCTTTGCCTGCCTCCTGCCTCGCCTGCCTCCTGCCTCGCCTGCCCCGCGCTTGCCGCACCGCGCTCAGATCACGCGGAAGTGGTGCGTGCCGTCGCGCTTCAGTTGCTCGACCAGCCCGTACTCCCAGTCGAGATACGCCTGCATCGCCGCGCTCGCATTGTCGGTGCCCTCGTACGGCCGCCGGTAACGGTCGACGCGCGGCGAAGCCAGATGCGTGTCGCCGTGCTCGAGCGGCAGCCCCGCGTCGATCCACGCGGCCGTGCCGCCCGTCAGCACCGAGATGGGCGCGGACGCCGGCAGCAACGCGCGCGCGTCGTCGGCCGCGAAGCGCGCGAGCAGGCTCGACCCGCACGTGAACACGTAGCGCTGCGCAGACGGGATCGCGCGGAGCGCGTCGCGCAGCTGCGCACGCACGACGAACCACGCGCCGGGGATGTGGCGCTTCACGTAGTTGGCGCTGGTCGTCACGTCGACGATCGCGATCTCGCCGGCGCCCGCTTCGCGCAGCCAGCCGGCGAGCGTCGCAGGCGCCACCTCGGCCACCTGCGGCGTGGCCGGCACGGCGCGCGGCGGCTGGCCGCGCTCGGTGAACGCGGCCGGATCGACCGGTTCGAGCACGCGCACGTCCCAGCCCATCTGCGCGAGCCACGACGCGGTCATGTCGGCGCGCACGCCGTCGTCGTCGGCCAGCACGATCCGCGCGCCGCGCACGGCCGCGTGATGATCGGTCTCCTGCACGAGCTGGCCGCCCGGCGTGCCGAGGAAGCCCGGCAAGTGGCCGGCTTCGTATTCTTCGGGCGTGCGCACGTCGAAGCGGTACAGCGTGCGGCCCGGCTCGTCGAGCGCGGCCAGTTCGGTGAGCGTGATGCGCGGCACGCCGACGCGCTCGGCCACCGCGCGCGCCGCGCGGCGCGCTTCGTCGCGTTGCGCGGGTTCGACGTCGTCCGGGAAGCGCCGCGCGGCGCCATGCTCGAGCGTCTGTCCCGCGAGCGTCCAGCCGATCGTGCCGTTGCGCAGCGCGGCCACCGGGTTCGGCAAGCCGGCGTTGATCAGCGACTGCGTGCCGATGATGCTGCGCGTACGCCCCGCGCAGTTCACCACGACCTGCGTCGCCGGGTTCGGCGCGAGCGCGCGCACGCGCAGCACGAGCTCCGCGCCCGGCACGCTGGTCGAGGTCGGGATGTTCATCGTCTGGTATTCGTCGTAGCGGCGCGCATCGACGATCACGACGTCGGCCTGCGCGTCGATCAGCGCCTGCACTTCCTCGGCGGACAGCGACGGCGTGTGGCGCTCGGCCTCGACCCATTCGCCGAACGCCTTGCTCGGCACGTTGACGTCGATGAACAGCTCGCCGCCGGCCGCGCGCCAGCCCGCGAGGCCGCCGTCGAGCACGCGCACGTCGGTGTAGCCGAGCTGCGCGAGCTTCGCGGCGGCGCGCGGCGCGAGATCCTCGCCGCCGGCTTCGCCGAAGACGACGATCGGCGTGTCGCGGCGCGGAATGCGCGTCCATGCGTCGAGTTCGAGCTTCGACAGCGGCAAGTTGGCGGCCCACAACGGATGGCCCTGTGCGTACGGATCTTCCTCGCGCACGTCGATCAGCGCGAGTTCGTCGCGTGCCAGCAGGCGTGCGCGGACGTCTTCGTACGTCGCGACGGGAAAACGGGAAAGGGAATCGGCGGATTGCGTCACGGTGTCTCGGTCGGATTCGGTTGAAGTCGTTGAAAAGCGAAGCGGGCGTCGGATGGATGCCGGGCGCGGCCCGCCGCGCTGCGGGTCATGCGTTCGAATAGCCGGAGATGAACGGCTTCACGGTGCCGTCGTCCAGGAACACGGCGCGCTCGACCTTGCCGATGTTCGCGCCATAGACGTGGATGCTGATCGACACCCGATCGGCGTACGCATTGGTCACGCGATGGATGTCGCCGATGCGCGGCGACACGGCCTCGACCTCGCCCGGCTGCAGCCGCACTGCGTCGCCCGACGGCAGCGGCTTGCCGGTCGGGTCGAGCCGGTACGGCTGCGAAAACTCGCCGCCGCGCAGCATGCCGATCAGCCCCCACACCGTGTGGTTGTGGATCGGCGTGGCCTGGCCGGGGCCCCACACGAAGCTGACGACGGAAAACCGTTCGTCGGGGTCGAGATGCAGCAGGTACTGCCGGTAGCGCTCGGGATCGGGTTGCGCGAACGCGTCGGGCAGCCAGTCGTCGCGCGCGACCAGCGCGGCGAGCAGCGCGCCGCCGTCGTCGAGGATGCGCGCCTCGTTCGCGCCGGACGCGAGCAAGGCGCCCAAGCCTTCGACGAACGGGCGCAGCGGCGTGTGCTGCAACGAAAGCGTACTCATCGGTGGTCTCCTCGAATAAAAATGCCCAGCTTGATCGATCGTCATGATGCACCTGGTGGTGCATGCAGAACAAACGTGAAAATCAGCGATATCGATGCTTTGTGGTGGTCGTGCGTTGCCGAACGCCGAACTGGGCCGAGCCGCGCCGCAGCGGGCCTCGGAATCACGCAGCCAGTGATCGCGCAACGCGTGCGAAGTCCCGCGCAAGTCTGCGGCGCCTTCGCCCGGCGCGCCGATGTGGCGGCTCGAGCCCGTCCCGCGACGCCCGCACGGCGCGGTCCGGCCTGCGCGGTATGCCCCATCGCCGTCCTTACGCATCGCTTCGATCGAATGCCCGCGCAGCGTGCGGCGCGCTGCGCGAACTCGCGGCGTCGCTCGGCGCGTTGCGCGCCACCGCTGCCGCCGCCGCCTCGAGCGCCGCGCGGCCGGCAGCCACCGCGATCGCATCGTCCTGCGGCGTATGCACGCGTCCGCACAGCACGTCTCGATAGTGACGTTCGAGCGGATTGTGGCGGCTCAACCCGTGATTGCCGGACAGCTTCAACGCATGCTCGACGACGCGGATCGCCTGCTCCGTCACGGTTCGCTTGACGAGGCCGCTCGTCGTCACCGTCGGCGCGTCGCCCGCATCGGTGCGCGCGATGTGCTCGTCGAGCAGCACGCGGTTCGCGTGCAGCCAGCCTTCGATCTCGCCGATGGCCTCCTGCACACGCGGCAGCGTCGCGAGCGGCGCGCCGAGACCGCTCGGCGCGCGGGTCGTCGCGAACCCGAGCAGCCAGTCGCGCGACGCGCGCGCGACCGCATCGTAGAGACTGCCGAGCAGCGCGACCATCCATGCCTGCTGGTCGGTCTGCGCGTCGATGTCCGCGTGGCTCGCGGCCGACACGGCCGACGCGCCGGGCGCGCGCACGTCGACCGCATGATCGGCGGGCAGCCACACGTCGTCGAACACGACCTCGTGGCTGCCCGACGCGCGCAGGCCCAGATGATCCCAGCTTTCGATCACACGAATCCGCGCGTCGTCGTGCCCGTCGCCGTCGCGCCGCACCAGGAACACGCCGACGCGCGGCTCTGGCTCGTCGGTGCGCGCCCAGACGGCCAGCCAGCGCAGCGCCGGAATCCCGGTGCTGTACAGCTTGTGGCCGGACAGCCGCCAGCCGTCGCCGTCGCGGCGCGCGATCGTCTCCGGCAGCCCGCCGCGCGACGGCGAGCCGAGCGCCGGCTCGACCCGCAACGCGTTGATCAGCGCACCTTCGTCGACGGCGCTGTCGAACACCGCGCGCCTCACGCGCGCGGGCCAGCGGCTGTCCGCACGGCCGAGCGCGCGATGCTGCAGATACGTCATCGTCAGCACCAGCGCGGTCGCCGGGTCGGCGCGCGCGATCGCGGCGACGATGCGGCTCGCCTGCGCGAGCGTCGCGCCCGCGCCGCCATGCTCGCGCGGCACGACCTGCGCGATCAGCCCGGCGCGATGCAGCCGCGCGAAGTTCTCGTGCGGGAAACGGCCGTCGACGTCGTTGCGCGCGGCGTCGGCGGCGAGTTCGGGCGCGAGCCGCTCGAGCAACGCGGCAACGCGTGCATCGTCGGCGGGCAGATGACGCAGTGACGATTGCGCCGGAAGCGGCGCGGAAGCAGCAAGGCTGGCGGACATCGGTACGGTTTCCCTTCGGTGACGGGTAGCGGGGCAGCGTTGGATCGACGCGCGAGCGCCGTGCCCGCGCCGACGGCCGTCTGCGCGCCGACTTCGCCGCTCGGCATGCGTGCGCGCCGACCGTTTGCGCCCATGCGGCAGCAAGCCCGCACAAGCGCCGGCAGACGCCCTGTCGATCCATTCGGAGCGCACAGCGTATGCGCAGCATGGTGCCCGCCCAAACCATGCAAATCTGATATTGAAATCGGCAATCGTTATTTCCGTTGCGCCTGATCCGGACGGTAATCTGCGCTGCATTCCTGCCCCGCCGGCCGCAGCTGGCACGGCGGGCCTTCCTTGCATCGGAGACCGAGATGAGCGTTGAATTCATCGGCATGATCCAGAGCCAGAAGCAGTCGGAAATTCATCCGGCCACTGGCCCGGCCGTCGACCCCGACTACGTGCGCGACTTCGCGCGCGCCCATGAAACGGCCGGCTTCGACCGAATTCTCGTCCCGCATCACTCGACCAGCCCGTCCGCGACGCTGACGATCGCGTTCGCCGCCGCCGCGACCGAGCGCATTCACTTCATGCTCGCGCATCGTCCCGGCTTCATCGCGCCGACGCTCGCCGCGCGGGAGATCGCGACGCTCGACCAGTTCAGCCGCGGCCGCCTCGCCGTGCACTTCATCTCGGGCGGCTCCGACAGCGAGCAGCAGCGCGACGGCGATTTCCTCGACCACGACGCACGCTATGCGCGCACCGACGAATATCTCGGCATCCTGCGCCGCATCTGGACCGAGTCGCAGCCGTTCGATCACGACGGCGCGCACTATCGCTTCAGGCAGGGCTACTCGGAAGTGAAGCCGCACCAAAAGCCGCACGTGCCGATCTATTTCGGCGGCGCGTCGGAAGCGGCGCTCGCGGTCGCCGGCAAGCACGCGGACGTCTATGCGCTGTGGGGCGAATCGCTCGACCAGGTGCGCGACCTCACGACCCGCGTGCGCGCCGAAGCCGCGAAACACGGCCGGCAGGTGCGCTTCTCCGTGTCGTTCCGGCCGATCCTCGCGGCCACCGAGGACGAAGCGTGGGCGCGCGCCCACCGGATCCTCGACGAAACGCGCCGGCTGCGCGACGCCGCGGGCCTCGGCACCGGCGACCCGCAGCAGAGCGAAGGCGCGCGGCGTCTGCTCGCGGCGGCCGAGCGCGGCTCGCGCGTCGACAAGCGGCTGTGGACCGAGATCGCGAAACTCACCGGCGCGCGCTCGAATTCGACCGCGCTGGTCGGCACACCCGAGCAGGTCGCCGACGCGTTGCTCGACTACTACGACCTCGGCGTGACGACGTTCCTGATCCGCGGCTTCGATCCGCTCGAGGACGCGCTCGACTACGGCCGCGAACTGATCCCGCGCGTGCGCAGCGGCGTCGCCGCCCGCGACGCCGCGCGCCGCGCCGCCTGACGCACGGAGACCATCGCCATGTCCGCCGTCCTGTCTTCCACGTCGCGCACGCGCACCGCGTCGGGCCTCGTGCTCGCCGAGGCGCCGCGCCAGCACTTCTGGTTCGATCCGCCGGCCCCGCGCATCGACGTCGCCGCCGAGCGCCGCCACCGTCAGGAGCGGCTCGCGGCCGCGTTCCGCCTGTTCGCGCGCTTCGGCTTCGCGGCCGGGCTCGCCGGCCACATCACCGCGCGCGATCCGGAGCTGCCCGACCACTTCTGGGTGAATCCGCTCGGCGTGCATTTTTCGCAGATCAAGGTGTCGGACCTGCTGCTCGTCAACGCGCGCGGCGAAACCGCGATCGGCAGCCGGCCGCTGAACAAGGCCGCGTTCGCGATCCACGCGGCGATTCACGACGCGCATCCGCATCTCGTCGCGGCCGCCCATACGCATTCGACCTACGGCAAGGCGTGGTCGACGCTCGGCCGCCCGCTCGATCCGCTCACGCAGGACGCGTGCGCGTTCTACGAGGACCACGCGCTGTTCGACGACTTCACGGGAATGGTCGTCGACACCGGCGAAGGCGCGCGCATCGCCGATGCGCTCGCGCGGCCCGACGGCTCCACGCACAAGGGCGTGATCCTGAAGAACCACGGCATCCTGACGGCCGGCCCGAGCGTCGAGGCGGCCGCGTGGTGGTACATCGCGCTCGACAACGCCGCGCATACGCAGTTGCTGGCCGAAGCGGCCGGCACGCCGCAACCGATCGATCACGCGACCGCGCGGCACACGCACGGCCAGATCGGCGGCCCGGACGGCGCGTTGCACGCGTTCGACAGCCTGTTCCAACGCGTCGTCGCCGACGAACCCGACCTGCTCGACTGAGCGCCCTTGCGCACGACCGGAACCGGAGACCACACGAATGACCGATACCACCGCATCCGCGCCGGCCGGCGCCCGCCACCACCAGCGTCGCCGGCTGCTGCGCGCGGCCGGCGCCGTCGCGCTGGCCGCGCCCGCGATCACGCTGGGCCGCAAGGCCTGGTCCGCGGCGCCGCTGAAAAAGCTCACGTTCGCATGGAACCAGAACGCGTTCTGCCTGACGCCGATCGTCGTCGCGCAGGAACGCGGCTTCTTCGAAAAGAACGGGCTGAAGGTCGACCTGATCAACTACAGCGGCTCGACCGACCAGCTGCTCGAAGCGATCGCGACCGGCAAGGCCGACGCCGCGGTCGGGATGATCCATCGCTGGCTCAAGCCGCTCGAAGCCGGCTTCGACGTGAAGATCATCGGCAGCTCGCACGGCGGCTGCGTGCGGCTCGTCGGCGCGAAGGCGGCCGGCGTCACGACGCTGCAGGCGCTGAAGGGCAAGACGGTCGGCGTCAGCGATCTCGCCGCGCCCGGCAAGCACTTCTTCTCGATCCTGCTCGCGAAGAACGGCATCGACCCCGAGCGCGACATCACGTGGCGCCAGTATCCGGCCGACCTGCTCGGCGTCGCCGTCGACAAGGGCGAGATCCAGGCGATCGCCGACGGCGACCCGAACCTCTACCTGCTCGAAAAGCGCAGCAACGGCGCGTATGCGGAACTCGCGACGAACCTGTCCGGCGAATACGCGCGCAAGGTGTGCTGCGTGGTCGGCGCGCGCGGCGAACTGGTGCGCAACGATCGGCCGGCGGCGGCCGCGCTCGCGCGCTCGATCGTGCAGGCCACCGAATACACGCATGACAACCCGAACGAAGCCGCGAAGGTGTTCGCGAAGTATTCGCCGAAGATCAGCCCCGACGACCTGCGCAAGCTGTACGCGACGCTGACCTACACGCACCATCCGACCAACGTCGACCTGCAGCAGGAAATCGCGTTCTATGCGGACGATTTCCGCCGCATCAACGTGCTGAAGAAAAGCACCGACCCGCAGCGCTTCGCGCAGCAGGTCTATGCGAACGTGCTGGGGTGAGCCGATGTCGACGATCGAACCCGCCTCCGCCGCACGCCGCGCGTCCATCGCGGGCGCATCCGCGGCCGCCGCGTCCGCGGCCGGCTGCACGGCCTGCGACGCGACGCTCGCCGCCGAAGCGCGCCGCGCGCGCAACTGGCCGACCGGCGTCGCCGCCGCGCTCGCGTGGAGCGCGCTCGGCGCGCTGACGCGGCTGTGGCCCAACCGCATCGCCGGTTTCAGCGACTGGGCGTATACCGACGCGTTCGGCGCCGCCGCATGGGCGATCGCCGCGCTGCTGCTGCTCGCCGCGACGCTCGGCCAGCGCGTGCCGGCCACGCGCGCGCAGCTCGCCCGCGTGCGGCCGGCCGGCCCGTGGCTCGTCGCGCTGCCGCTCGTGCTCGCCGCGTGGGAGGTCGCGACCGCGAAAACCGCCTGGCTGCCGACGCCGTTCTTCGCGCCGCCGCAGGCGCTCATCGAGGTCTACGTCGACGACTGGCCGCGCCTCGCCGGCAGCGCCGCCAACACGCTGAAGCTGCTGTCGCTCGGCTTCGCGTACGGCGTCGCGGTCGGGTTCGCGGTCGGCGTGTCGATCGGCTGGTCGCGCCGCATCGGCTACTGGGTGCATCCGGTACTGCGCGTGCTCGGGCCGGTGCCGGCCACCGCGCTGCTGCCGCTCACGTTCTACTTCTTCCCGACCAGCTATTCGGCCGCCGCGTTCCTGATCGCGCTGGCCACCGGCTTCCCGGTCGCGGTGCTGACGTGGTCGGGCGTCGCGAGCGTGAATCGGCAGTACTACGACGTCGCCCGCACGCTCGGCGCGAACGCCCGCTTCCTGGTGTTGCGCGTCGCGATTCCGGCCGCGCTCCCGCACGTGTTCGTCGGCATCTTCATGGGGCTCAGCGCATCGTTCACGGTGCTCGTCGTGGCCGAGATGATGGGCGTCAAGTCGGGGCTCGGCTGGTATCTGAGCTGGGCGCAGGGCTGGGCATCGTACGTGAACATGTATGCGGCGCTGATCGTGATGGCGCTGCTGTTTTCCGGGCTGATCGCGCTGCTGTTCGCCGTGCGCGACCGCGTGCTCGCCTGGCAGAAAGGAACCGTCAAATGGTAAGCGCCGCCGCTGTGGAACCGCTCGCCGCGACCACGCCCGTCGCCGGAAACGCCACGCCGCCGCGCGGCGCGCGCATCGACATCCGCCGCGTCAGTCATGCGTTCGACGGCCCCGGCGAGCCGCTGCCGGTGCTCGACGACGTCACGCTGTCGGTCGCCGCCGGCGAGTTCGTCGCGCTGCTCGGGCCGAGCGGCTGCGGGAAATCGACGCTGCTGCGGCTCGTCGCCGGGCTCGATGCCGCGCGGCAAGGCACGATCGCGCAGGACGGCGTGCCGATCGAGCAGCCCGACCCGTCGCGGATCGTCGTGTTCCAGGACCCGACGCTCTACCCGTGGCGTCGCGTGCGCGCCAACGTCGCGCTCGGCCTCGAAGCGCGCGGCGTCGCGCGCCGCGCCCAGCATCGCGTCGACGATGCGCTGGCGCGCGTCGGGCTGCAGGAATTCTCGAACGCGTTTCCGCATCAGCTGTCGGGCGGGATGGCGCAACGCGTCGCGCTGGCGCGCGCGCTCGTCAATGACCCGCGCCTGCTGATCCTCGACGAGCCGCTCGGCAAGCTCGATTCGCTGACGCGCCTGACCATGCAGGCCGAGCTCACCGCGCTGTGGCAACGCGACGGCTTCTCGGCGCTGCTCGTCACGCACGATGTCGAGGAGGCGCTGTTTCTCGCCCAGCGCGTGATCGTGTTCGGGCCGCGGCCGGCGCGCATCGTCGCGGAGCTGCGCGTCGACCTGCCCTATCCGCGCCATCGCGGCGATCCGCGGCTCGCCGAGCTGCGCCACGAGGCGCTGCGGCATCTCGGACTCGATGCGAGCTGGTAGATGCACGGCGTCGCTCGCCGAACCGGCGCTTTGCCTCGACACGCGCGGCGCGGATGAACGCGCTGCCGTTTGCCGATTGGGCGCTGCGGTTCCTGCAACTGCTGTATCGCGCGCAGCTCGCGTGTGCGCAAACGCTCCATGCGCTGGGCCTGACCGGCGACGCCGACGGCCAGGCCGCGTGGCCGTGGGCGCAGCGGGTCGCGCTCGAAACGCTGCGCATCGACGCCGGCCTCACGCGGCAGCTTGCGTTCGCCGTCGCGGCGACCGTGTTCGCCGCGGCGCTCGGCTGCGTCGCGATCGCGAGCCGCAAGTACCGTGCGGCCGCGTCGATCGCCGGGCTCGCCGGCGCTTGCTTCGCGCCGTGGCCGCCGGCTTCGCTGTGGCTCGCGCCCGCCGTGCCGACCAGCTTCCAGCGCAATCCCGAACCGTTTTCCGTCGCGAACGTGATGCACGGCGCGCGCCTGTATGGGCAGCATTGCGCGGCCTGTCATGGTGCGGACGGCCGCGGCGAGGGACCGCTCGCGGCGACGCTCGCGCATTGGCCGCCGACCTTCGCGGGCGCGCTGCTCGCGCGGCGGCTGGACGGCGAACTGTACTGGCGCGTGCGCCACGGCACCCGCGACGCGCACGGCGCGACCTCGATGCCGGGCTTTGCGGCGACGCTCGGGCCGGCCGACACGTGGGCCGTGCTCGATTACCTGAAAGCGCTGTCGGCCGGCAGCGGTGCGCGCGCCGAGGGCGCGTGGCCCGTGCCCGTCCCGCTGCCGGCGCTCGACGTGCGCTGCGGCGATGCGGCGCCGCAGCCGCTCGCGCGCTGGCGCGATGGCCAGCGCGTGCGGATCGTCGCGCTCGCCGCGGGCGCCACGCCGCCTCGCGAGGATCCGCGCTGGCAGACGCTGATCTTGACCGGGGACGACGCTCGTATGTCGGCCGCACCGGACGCGCCGGCCGGCGCACGCGCGAACTGCGTCGCGACGACGGCCGGCGCATGGCAGGCGTTCGCGACGATCGCGGGCGTGCCGCCCGATGCGTTCGGCGGCACGCAGCTGCTCGCCGACCGGCGCGGCTGGCTACGCGCCCGCGCGTTGCCGGGCAGCGGCGGCTGGTCCGCCGACGACCTGCTATGCCGCGCGCAGACGAGCACGCGCCCGTCCGACGCCGCCGCAAACGCCGATCCGCTGACCGCGCTGCTGCTGCGCGTGGACAGCGAGCCCGTGCAGGACGTGCAGGCCGGGCTGCCGCATTGACACCCCGAACCGTTTCTCCGCCCGAACCGAACCGACCCGACGATGAATCCGAACCGACGCCACTTCCTCGCGCAGGCCAGCGCACTCGCCGCCACCTTGAGCACCGCGCCGGCCGTACTGCGTGCGCAATCGGGCACGCGGCCGCTGCTGCGCGCCGGCGACCAGAAAGGCGGGCTGCGCGCGCTGCTCGAAGCGGCCGGCGAGTTGAACGGCGTCGCCTACGACATCGCGTGGACCGAGTTTCCGGCCGCCGCGCCGCTCGCCGAAGCGCTGAACGCGGCGGCCGTCGACTGCGGGCCGATCGGCGACGCACCGGTGATCTTCGCGCTCGCGTCGGGCGCGCGCCTCAAGGTGATCGGCGCGAACCGCTCGGACCCATACGGCACCGCGGTGCTCGTGCGGCCCGACGCAGCGCTGAAAGACGCGGCCGATCTGAAGGGCAAGCGCATCGGCACCACGCGCGGCTCGATCGGCCATTTCGTCACGCTGAAGGCGCTCGATGCGGCCGGCCTGCCGCCCGACGCCGTGTCGTTCCGCTTCCTGCCGCCGGCCGACACGATGCTTGCGCTCGCCACCGGATCGATCGACGCATGGGCGACGTGGGAACCGTACACCGCGCTCGCCGAAACGAGCGGCCGCGCGCGCGTGCTCGTCAACGGCCGCGGGCTGTGGTCGGGCCTCAGCTACATCGCGGCCACCGATGCCGCGATCGCGGCGAAGCGCGACGTGCTGCGCGACTTCGTGCAACGCGTGGTGCGTGCGCAGGCGTGGTCGTACCGGCACGTCGACGCGTATTCCGCGACGCTCGCGCGCATCATCGGCATCCCGCCGGCGGCGGCAAAGCTGCAGTTCGAGCGGCGCAACACGCGCTGGCAACCGATCGACGCGACGGTGATCGCGCAGCAGCAGCGCACCGCCGATTTCTATCTGAAGGCCGGGCTGCTGCGCGAGCCGCTCGACGTGCGCGCGACGTTCGACCGCGGCTTCCCGCTCGCGTGACCGGCCGGCGCCGCGCGCGCAGGCAGGCAGGCAGGCGCAGGCAAACACGCGAGCAACCGTCCAAACGGCCGGCGCACGATCTGGCACAATCGCGATTCGCCCATCCCATGTTTGCCAGCCAGCATCATGCCAGCCATTTCAGAACTGTTCGTCTACCCGATCAAATCCTGCGCCGGCATCGCGCTGCCGCGCGCGCAATTGCTGGAGACGGGCCTCGCGTACGATCGCCACTGGCTGATCACCACACCCGACGGGATGATGATCACGCAGCGCACGCATCCGCGGCTCGCGCTGATCCGCACGGCGCTCGAGCACGACGCGCTGGTGCTGAACGCGCCGGGCATGCCCGAGATCCGCACGCCGCTCGACGGCGATGCGACGCCCGCCACGCCCGCGATGGCGGCGACCGTGTGGCGCGACATCGTCGACGCGATCGACACGGGCGCCGAGACGGCCGCATGGCTCACGCAATTCGTCGGTACGCCGTTGAAGCTCGCCCGCTTCGCCGACGGCGCGCGCCGCGGCTGCAACCGCAAATGGACCGGCGACGTCGATACCCACACGCAGTTCGCCGACGGCTATCCGCTGCTCGTGATCGGCCAGTCGTCGCTCGACGACCTGAACGCGCGGCTCGCCGCGAAAGGCGCGCCCGCGATTCCGATGAACCGCTTCCGCCCGAACCTCGTCGTGTCGGACCTCGATGCGTACGAGGAAGACTTCGTCGAGCATCTCGACGCGGCCGGCGCGACGCCCGTGCGGCTGCGCCTCGTGAAGCTGTGCACGCGCTGCCCGATCCCGACGATCGACCAGGCGAGCGGCGAGCCGAACCCGCAATGGCCGCACGAGCCGACCGACACGATGCAGACGTATCGCGCGAACCCGAACTTCGACGGCGCGCTGACGTTCGGCATCAACGCGATCGTCGTCGCGGGCGCGGGCGCATGGCTCGAGGTCGGGCAGGCGCTCGACGCGCAGCTGGGGTTCGGGGACTGAGGGGAAGTGGACGCGTCGCTCGCGGCGCGTCGGTTTTGCTGCTGCTCGGCGCCAACGTTCGTTCGTAGCGCCGCCTTCTGACGCGCCGGTTCCGAGGCTCGTTCGTAACGGCCGCCTCAGCCGCTCGGCCTCCACCACCAGTCCCTACCCCGCCTCCGGCAACACCGGCAGCCACACCGTCACGATCAATCCCCCGCCGTCCGCATCGGCGAGCGTCACGCTGCCTCGATGCACGCGCGCGATCTCGCGCACGATCGACAGCCCGAGCCCGGTGCCCTCGATCGTCTGCGTGGTGCTGCCGCGATGAAAGCGTTCGAACACCGCGTCGCGCTCGCCGGCCGGAATGCCCGGCCCGTCGTCGATCACGTCGAGGCGCGCGTGCGCGCCGTCGCGCGACACGCGCACGGTGATCACCGCGCGGTCGCCCGCGTAGCGGATCGCGTTGTCGATCAGGTTGCCGATCAGTTCGCCGAGCAGGTCCGGCTGACCGAGTACGTCGACGTCGGCATCGTGCTCGAAGCCGAGGTCGATGTCGCGCGCACGCGCGACCGGCGACCAGTCGAGCGTCGCGCTGCGGGCGATCCGGTGCAGCGCGACCGGCTGATGCGCGACCGCGTGGCCGCTGTCCGAATCGAGCCGCGACAGCGACAGCAATTGCTGGACGATCTTCGCCGCCTGCCGCACGGCGCCGTTCGCGCGCCGCAGATGCGCAGTCGCGCGCGGCTGCTCGTCGGGCCGCAGCGCCAGTTCGACACCCGCCTGCACGGCGGCGAGCGGCGTCTTCAGCTGATGGGCGGCATCCGCGAAGAAACGCCGCCGCGCCAGTTGCATCCGCTGCGTGCGCGCGATGTACAGATTGATCGACTCGACCAGCGGCGCGAGTTCGCTCGGCATGCCGGCCGTGTCGAGCGGCGTCGGATCGCCGTCGCTGCGCGCGGCGACCGTCGCCGACAGCCGGTTCAGCGGTCGCAGCCCGCGCCCGACGCCGAGCCACACGATCCCGAGCGCCAGCACGACCAGCAGCCCTTCCTGCAGCAGCGAGCCGGTCAGGATCTCGCGCGCAAGCGCCTGGCGCGCCTCGATCGTCTCGCCGACCATCACCCACACGATGCGCGTCTGCGCGCTCGGCACGTCGTGGACGGGCACGCGCAGCGCGGCCATCCGCAACTGCTCGCCGCGATACACGACGTCGTAGTACTGCGTGACGAACAGCGCGCCGCCGCGCGGCGGCAGCGGCAGGTCGGGGTAGCCGGTGATCGTGCGGCCGCGATCGTCGCGGATCAGGTAGTAGATCTTGCCGCCGTCCCCGGACTCGAACATCTCGAGCGCGAGATACGGCAGGTCGACCTCGATCTCGCCGTCGTTGAGCCGCACGCCTTCCCGGATCGACTTCAGCGACGACGACAGCGTGCGGTCGAACGCGACGTGCGCGGCGCTCATCGCGCGCTGGTAGGTGAGCCACGAGTCGAGCGCGAGCAGGCCGAGCAGCGGCAGCAGCAGCCACAGCGCGACCTGCGTGCGCAGGTTCGGGCGGATCGTCACGCCGCCGCCCGCGGATGCGTCGGCGCGCGCCTCATGCGGCGGCCTTCGCTTCGAGCAGGTAGCCGAGCCCGCGCAGCGTGACGATCGCGACGCCGGTGTTCTCCAGCTTTTTCCGCAGCCGGTACACGTAGATCTCGATCGCATCCGCGTTCACCGACTCGTCGAGCCCGAAGATCTTCTCCGACAGCGTCTCCTTGTTGATCGCGCGGCCGTTGCGCAGGATCAGCACCTCCAGCACCGAGCGTTCGCGCGGCGTGAGCGACAGCGCAGCGCCGGCGAGCTGGAAGCTGCGGTCGACGCTGTCGTACGCGAGCGGCCCGCATTCGATCCGCGAGTGCTCGTGGCCGAGGCTGCGCCGGATCAGCGCGCGGGCGCGCGCCTCCAGCTCCGTCAGTTCGAACGGCTTGGCCAGATAATCGTCGGCGCCGAGATCGAGCCCCTTCACGCGGTCCTCGACCGAACCGTGCGCCGTGAGAATCAGCACCGGCACCGGATTGCGGCGCGCGCGCAAGCGGCGCAGCACCTCGAGCCCGTCGAGCTTCGGCAGCCCGAGATCGAGGATCACCAGCGCGTAGTCCTGCGTGCGCAGCACGTGATCGGCGGCTTCGCCGTCCGCCATGTGATCGACCGCGAAGCGCGCGGCGCTCAGCGCGTCGTGCAGCGACTGCGCGAGGTTCGGGTTGTCTTCGACGAGCAGCACACGCATTCGGATTCCGTAAGGTCAGCGACAGGCCGCTACATTACATGATCCTTTCCACGCCGACGCTTCGCGCAAATACCGGTTGCGCGCCCGCGCAGCCGGGCCCGACGCCCCATCGTCTCCGGGAAATCCATGACCCGCCGGACGCGATTGCTCAAGAAAATGAAAGCAGGATGAAAGTGCCGCGCACTTAACATCCGCGTCACTCGAACCACACACGCATCACTGGAGGAAGACATGCCGTTTGCACCGAAGCCGCTCGCCGCCGCGCTGGCACTCGTCGCGGGCACCGCCGTCGCACAGGTTCCCGCCGGATATCCGGGCAGCTATCAGGGCGTCGTGGACGCCGCGAAGAAGGAAGGCAAGCTGATCGTCTACTCGACCACCGACACGGGCCTCGTGCGCCCGCTGATCAAGGACTTCGAAAGCCTGTACGGCGTGAAGGTCGAATACAACGATATGAACAGCACCGAGCTGTACAACCGCTACATCAGCGAGAACGCCGCCAGCAGCACGAGCGCCGACGTGCTGTGGAGCTCCGCGATGGACCTGCAGGTGAAGCTCGTCAACGACGGCCTGATGGCGTCGTACGATTCGCCCGAAAGCCAGCACGTGCCGCAATGGGCGCAATACCAGAAGCAGGCGTACGGCACGACATTCGAGCCGCTCGCGATCGTCTACAACAAGCGCCTGATCCCCGAGAACGAGGTGCCGAAGACGCGCGCCGACCTGATCCGGCTGCTCACGACGCAGGCCGACAAGTTCAAGGGCAAGGTCACGACCTACGACATCGAGAAATCCGGCGTCGGCTTCAACTACCTGACGCAGGACGCGCACGTGAACGAAAAGGTCACGTGGGAGCTGGTGAAGGCGATCGGCGCGACCGGCCCGAAACTGCAGTCGAGCACGGGCGCGATGATGGAGCGCATCTCGTCCGGCGAGAACCTGATCGGCTACAACATCATCGGCTCGTATGCATACGCGAAGGCGAAGAAGGACAAGTCGATCGGCTACGTGTTTCCGAAGGACTACACGCAGGTCGTGAGCCGCCTCGCGACGATCTCGAAGAAGGCGAAGAACCCGAACGCCGCGAAGCTGTGGGTCGACTATCTGCTGTCGAAGCGCGGCCAGACGCTGATCGCGAACCAGGCGAACCTGTATGCGATCCGCACGGACGTCGCCGGCGAAACGTCGGCCGCGAGCCTCACGAAAGAGCTCGGCGACTCGCTGAAGCCGATCCAGATCGGCACCGGCCTGCTCGTGTATCTCGACCAGTCGAAGCGGCTCGCATTCCTGAAGCAATGGCAGCAGGCGATCAAGCGCTGATCCGCTGATGCGCTGACCCGCCGAGCCCCGGCCGCCCGCCGAAAATGCCGCGGGCCGGCCGCTTCCCGTTACCGACTTTCCGTAGGCGGCCATCCGGATGGCCGCAGGGGTGTACTCATGCTTTCAACCAGCACACGGGCAACGACGCCGGCCGTTGCGCGCACCACCGGCCCCGGCGACGCGATCCCCGCGCTCCCGGCCAACGGCCTGCAGCCGCTCGCCGGCATGCTGCGCTGGATCGTCGTCGCGGTGCTGACCATCGCGGTCGCGCTGCCGCTCGGCTTCATCCTGTTCCAGAGCCTGCTCACCGCGCCGTTCTTCGACGCGAACAAGACGCTCGGCGTCGAAGGCTTCCGCTTCATCTTCGCTGATCCCGATTTCTGGTCGGCCGTGAAGAACTCGTTCATCATCGCCGGCGGGATGCTGTTCATCTCGATCCCGCTCGGCGGCATCCTCGCGTTCCTGATGGTGCGCACCGACCTGCCCGGCCGCCGCTGGCTCGAGCCGCTGCTGCTCACGCCGGTGTTCGTGTCGCCGATGGTGCTCGCGTTCGGCTACGTCGTCGCGGCCGGCCCGGTCGGTTTCTACTCGGTCTGGTTCCGGCAGCTGTTCGGCGTGCAGGACGTGCCGTGGAACGTGTACTCGATCCTCGCAATCACGGTGATCGTCGGCCTCACGCACGTGCCGCACGTGTACCTGTACTCGTCGGCGGCGCTGCGCAATCTCGGCTCGGACGTCGAGGAAGCCGCACGCGTGACGGGCGCACGTCCGTTCCGCGTCGCGCTCGACGTGAGCCTGCCGATGACGATGCCCGCGCTGCTGTTCGCCGGCGTGCTGGTGTTCTTCCTCGGCTTCGAGGTGTTCGGGCTGCCGCTCGTGCTCGGCGACCCCGAAGGCCACCTCGTGCTCGCCACCTACCTGTACAAGCTGACCAACAAGCTCGGCGTGCCGTCGTATCACCTGATGGCCGCGGTCGCGGTGTGCATCGTCGCGATCACGTTTCCGCTGGTGCTGCTGCAGCGCCGGCTGCTGAAGACGGCGAACCGCTTCGTCACCGTCAAGGGCAAGGCCGGCCGCTCGACCGTGCTGCCGCTCGGCGCATGGCGCTGGGTCGCGCTCGCGATCGTCGCGCTGTGGCTCGCGCTGACCGTCATCGTGCCGATCTCCGGCATCGTGCTGCGCGCGTTCGTGACCAACTGGGGCGAAGGCGTGCCGCTCGCCGACGTGCTGACGCTGGCGAACTTCGTCGAACTGTTCGAGCAGGACAACCTCGTGCGCGCGATCGTCAACACGCTCGGCATCGGCGTGATCGGCGGCGCGCTCGCGGTCGGCTTCTACTCGCTGGTCGCGTTCGCGGGTCATCGCCGCCGCGACTGGGCGACCCGGCTGCTCGACTACCTCGTGCTGCTGCCGCGCGCGGTGCCGGGCCTGCTCGCCGGCCTCGCGTTCCTGTGGATCTTCCTGTTCGTGCCGGGCCTGCGCGAGCTGAAGAACTCGATGTGGAGCATCTGGATCGCGTACACCGTCGTGTGGCTCGCGTACGGGATGCGGCTGATCCAGAGCGCGCTGCTGCAGGTCGGCCCGGAACTCGAGGAAGCCGGCCGCAGCGTCGGCGCGACGCGCAGCCGCGTGTCGCTCGACGTGACGCTGCCGCTCGTGCGCTTCGGGCTGCTCGCCGCGTGGCTGCTGATCTTCATGATCTTCGAGCGCGAATACTCGACGGCCGTCTACCTGCTGTCGCCCGGCACCGAAGTGATCGGCGCGCTGCTCGTGTCGCTGTGGGCGACCGGCGCCGTCGACCAGGTCGCCGCACTGTCTGTCATCAACATCGCGATGGTCGGCGCCGGACTCGGCGTGGCCCTGCGCTTCGGAGTGAAACTTCATGGATAAGCTCATCGTCGACGACCTGCATCTCAGCTATGGCGCCAACCCGATCCTCAACGGCGTGTCGTTCGAACTGAAGGCCGGCGAAGTCGTGTGCCTGCTCGGCGCGTCGGGCAGCGGCAAGACCACGCTGCTGCGCGCGGTGGCCGGCCTCGAACAGCCGTCCGGCGGGCGCATCCAGCTCGACGGCCGCGTATTCTTCGACGGCGCACAGCGCATCGACCTGCCCGTCGAACAGCGCTCGCTCGGCCTCGTGTTCCAGTCGTACGCGCTGTGGCCGCACCGCACCGTCGCCGACAACGTCGGCTACGGGCTCAAGCTGCGCCGCGTGGCGGCTGCCGAACAGAAGCGCCGCGTGCAGGCCGCGCTCGACCAGCTCGGCCTCGGTCATCTGGCCGAACGCTTCCCGCATCAACTGTCGGGCGGCCAGCAGCAGCGCGTCGCGATCGCGCGCGCGCTCGTCTACAACCCGCCGGTGATCCTGCTCGACGAGCCGCTGTCGAACCTCGACGCGAAGCTGCGCGAGGAAGCGCGGGCGTGGCTGCGCGAACTGATCGTGTCGCTCGGCCTGTCGGCGCTGTGCGTGACGCACGACCAGACCGAGGCGATGGCGATGTCCGACCGCATCCTGCTGCTGCGCAACGGCCGCATCGAGCAGGAAGGCACGCCGGCCGAGCTGTACGGCGCACCGCGCTCGCTGTACACGGCCGAATTCATGGGCAGCAACAACCGGATCGATGCGCGCGTCGCGGCCGTCGACGGCGAGCGCGTGACGCTGGCCGGCGACGGCTGGCAGCTGCAGGCGCTCGCGCGCGACGCGTTCGCGCCCGGCCAGCCCGCGCAGGCCGTGATCCGGCTCGAACGCGTGCAGGTCGTCGACGGCCCCGGCGCGAACCGGCTGCAGGCCGATCTCGTCACGTCGATGTATCTCGGCGATCGCTGGGAATACCTGTTCCATCGCGGCGACATGCGGCTGCGCGCGTTCGGCCACGCACCGCGCGCGGCGGGCGCGCACTGGATCGAATTCCCGGCCAACGACTGCTGGGCGTTCGCGAAGGCGGGCTGAGCCGCCTGCGGCGGCCCGCGCGCCGCCGCATCCCCCACCCGTTCCACCCCGCTCCACCCCGTTTCAACCCGCATGCGACGCGCGCTCCCCGGCGTGCGCCGCGTGCCGCTGCGCGCCGCGCATCCGTTTCACCGAACCCATAACGAACCAGGAGACACCGTCAATGAAGTCATGCGTTCAACGTTTCGCCCGCACCGCCCGCGTGAGCGTGCCGGCCCTCGCGGTCGGCGTCGCGGCCGGCGCCGCGCACGCGCAGTCGTCGGTCACGCTGTACGGGATCATGGACGCCGGCATCGAATACGCGAATCACGCCGCGCCGGACGGCGGCGATTCGTTCAAGCTCAAGTCGGGCAACAAGAACACGTCGCGCTGGGGCCTGCGAGGCATCGAGGATCTCGGCGGCGGGCTGAAGGCCGTGTTCCGCCTCGAAAGCGGGATCGACCTCGCGAACGGCGCGTCGGACGACGGCCCCGACGCGATCTTCGCGCGCCGCGCGACCGTCGGCCTGAAAGGCAAATGGGGCGAGGTATCGCTCGGGCGCAACTTCACCGTCACCTACGACTACATGCTGCCGTTCGACCCGATGGGCTACGCGCAGAACTACTCGTGGGCGACGTCGTCGATGGCGACGGGCGCGCGCAAGGACGGGCTGTTCACGCGCGCGTCGAACGCCGTGCGCTACGACGGCGAGTTCGGCGGCTTCCGGTTCGGCGCGCTGTACGGCTTCGGCAACGTGCCGGGCAGCGTGAAGACCAGTTCGAAGTACGACTTCGCGCTCGGCTACGAGGCCGGCCCGTTCGCGGCGGTCGTCACGTTCGACCGGCAGAACGGCGCGGCCGACAGCGTCGCGCCCACCGATACCGTCAACTACGTTCAGGGCATACACGCGGGCGTCAGCTACGACTTCGGCAGCCTGAAAACGATGGCCGGCTATCGCAACTACCGCCGCACCTACCATACGCGCGCCGCGAACCAGTTGAGCGACATGATGTGGGTCGGCGGCACGTACCAGTTCACGCCGACGTTCTCGATGATCGCCGCCGTCTATCACCAGAACATCAAGGGCGGCAGCGACGCCGATCCGACGCTGGTGTCGGTGCGCGCGAACTACGCGCTGTCGAAGCGCACGGTGCTGTATGCGGCCGGCGCGTTCGCGATCGCGCAGCATGGCGAGAAGGTCGGCGTGTCGCGCGATGTCTCCGGATACGGGACGACGCAGGTCGGCGTGACGGCGGGGATTCAGCAGCGCTTCTGACGCGGATCCGGCCCGCGGCGCGGCTCGAGGGCGAGACGCGCCGCGGGCGCCGGCGTCGATGCCGATGCCGGTGCGAGCACTCGACGGCCGGGACGCGTTCGATGCGCGCCGTGCTCCCGCTTTATCGATCGCGCATCACGAACACCGTGCGCGTCCGGCTGTCCGTATCGGCCCAATGCTCGCCGACCGCGGCAAGCGGCACGGTGCGCGTGTCGATCGACAGCGCCGCCGGCGCGGCCGCGTCGAACACGCCGCGGATCGCCGCGAGCAGACGCGGCATCGGCACGCTGCCGAGGCCGCTGCCCATCAGCTCGATCGCCGTCGCGCGCAGCACGGCGCCCGGCAGCGAGACGTCGGCGCCGCCGATCGAGCCGATCTGCACGAAACGCAGCCGGCGCCCTTCGTCCGTCGCATTCGCCGCGGCGACGAGCCCCGCGCGGGCGCTGCCGCCCCACAGATAGTCGAGCACGACGTCCACGCCGGCGCGAAAATGCGGCTCCAGCGCGCGCACCAGCTCGGCGTCGTCCTGCCGCAACGACACGACCGCATCCGCGCCGGCGTCCAGCAGCGCATCGAGCGCAGCCGAATCGCGCCCGGTCGCGATCACCTTCGCGGCGCCCAGATACTTCGCGATCCGCACGGCGAGCCGGCCCGAGGTGCCGGTCGCGCCGTTCACGAGCACCGTCTCGCCGGCGGCAAGCCGCGCGCGTTCGGTCAGCGCGGCCCACGACGACATGCCGGGGATCGCGAGCGCCGCCGCCGAGACGTCGTCGAGATCGTCCGGCAGCGGCACCCAGCGGTCGTCGGGCACGATCGTGCGTTCGGCCATCGCGCCGAACGGAGCGGGCGCGCCGAAGAAGTACACGCGCCGGCCGTCGTCCGTGCGTCCGACGCCATCGACGCCGACGACGAACGGATAGCGACCGCTCGACGAATAATGCGTGCCCGCCGCCCGCCCCTGCGCGAGGCGGCTCAGCGCAGATGCCGCCACGTCCACCAGCCGATGGCCGGGCAGCGCGCGCGGCGCGTCGAACTCCATATACACCGGACGCTCGCCGGCGCCCGTGACGACTGCAGCTTTCATGTTCACTCCTTGAATCGGGATGGCGGCCAAGGTTGCGCGCCGGTCATCGGGCGGCGAACCACGTGCGCAGCGCGGCGTCGCGCACCTCCAGCACGTCGAACAGGCCGAGCGCACGCAACGCCGGCAACGCGGCGATCGTGTCCGCTTCCGCACGCGCGCGCTCGGCCGGCTCCGCATGCGGGTCGGCCAGCACGCGCGCATTGATCAGAAACGCCGCGACCGTGCCCTTGCGGATCGTCGTTCCGCACGCGTCGATCTGGTCGGCATGGTCGGGAAGGACCTGTTCGGCTCGCATCGTGCAGCACTCCCTTGGGTTGTCGATGCGCCCAATGTACGCGTGCAGCGCCGGCCAATCTCCGGTATAAAAGCCATTCGATACTGAAATCCGGCCATGCCCGATCCCTTGCTTCCTGCTCATCTGATCGCGTCCGACGACGGCCCGTTCGTCGCCGCCGCGCTGCTCACGCAGCGCGACCCGCGCGTGACGCCATCGCATGCGCACGCGCGCGGCCAGCTCGTCGGCACGCTGAGCGGGCTGGTGTCGATCGGCCTCGACGATCAGCAATGGGTCGTCCCCGCGATCCATGCGGTGTGGATTCCGCCGCACTTCCGGCATTCGCTGCACTCGTTCGGTCCGATCGCCGGCTGGTCGGCGTTCATCGCGCCCGCGCGATGCGCGTCGCTGCCCGCCGCGCCGCGTGCGATCCGCACCACGCCGCTGTTGCGCGAGGCCGTGCAGCGTGCGGCGAGCTGGGACGGCGCGGCGCTCGACGCGGCGCAGACGCGCATCGCCGACGTGATCCTCGACGAGATCGCCGCGGCGCCGGCGGAATCGCTCGGCCTGATCCGGCCGCAGGAGCCGCGGCTCGCGCGCATTACCGACGCGCTGGCCGCCAATCTCGCGGACAACAGGCGCCTCGAGGAATGGGCCGAATGGGCCGGCATCGGCGCGCGGACGATGAGCCGCCGCTTCGTGGCCGAAACGGGGCTCACGTTCGCGCAATGGCGTCAGCAGGCGCGGCTGCTGCGCGCGCTCGAGAAAATCGCCGACGGCGCGCCGGTGACGACGATCGCGCTCGATCTCGGGTACGACAACGTGAGCGCCTTCATCGACATGTTCCGCCGCGCGACCGGCACGACGCCGGGAAAATATCCGGTCGCGGGCAGCGCAGTGCGCGGCGCTGCATAGCGCGCGGGCGTCGCGATCCGGCGCGGGTTCCCGAATGCCGGCGCGCGGCGGCTCGACGCTTCACCGCGCCACCGCCCGCGTCGTCAATACGTTGCGTCGCCGTTCGTCGAAGCGTCGCCGCCCGTGTTCCTGAACTGCGCGGCCAGCCGTTCCGCGCTGCGCGCGAGCAGCGTCGTATCGACGCCCACCGCGACGAACGACGCGCCCGCGCGCAGATAGCGCCGCGCAGCCGCCGCATCGGCGCTGAGAATGCCCGGCGCTTTGCCGGCACGCTTGATCGCCGCGAGCGCGCCGTCGATCGCCGCCTGCACGTCCGGATGCGCGGGATTGCCCAGATGCCCGAGATCGGCGGCCAGATCGGCCGGGCCGATGAATACGCCGTCGACGCCGTCCACCCGCGCGATCGCGTCGATCGCATCGAGCCCGGCGCGCGTCTCGACCTGCACCAGCACCGCCATCGCGTCGTTCGCCCGCTGCAGATAGTCGCCGATCCGGTTCCAGCGCGACGCGCGGGCGAGCGCGCTGCCGACGCCGCGCATCCCGTGCGGCGGATAACGCGTCGCCGCCACCGCCGCGCGCGCTTCGTCGGCGCTCTGCACCATCGGCACGAGCAGCGTCTGCGCGCCGAGATCGAGCACCTGCTTGACGATCACCGGATCGTTCGACGGCACGCGCACGACCGGATGCGACGGATACGGCGCGATCGCCTGCAACTGTGCGAGGATGGTCGGCACCGTGTTCGGCGCATGTTCGCCGTCGATCAGCAGCCAGTCGAAACCGGCGCCCGCGACCACTTCCGCGCTGTACGGATTCGCGAGGCCGAGCCACAGCCCGATCTGCGCATCGCCGCGGGCGAGCGCGGCCTTGAAGCCATTCGACGGCATCTGCATCGCCTGCCCTCCCGTCACGCGAAGTGGCACTGGATCGTGCCGAGCGGGCCGTAATCGACGCTGAACGTGTCGCCCGGCCGCGCCGCGCAGGGCCGCGTAAACGATCCGCCGAGCACGATCTGGCCGGGCTCCAGCGCAACGTCGAAACGCGCCAGCCGGTTCGCGAGCCACGCGACGCCGTTGGCCGGATGATTCAGCACGCCGGCCGCGACGCCCGTCTCCTCGACCGCGCCGTTGCGCGACATGATCGCCGCGACCCAGCGCAGGTCGAGGTCGTGCGGCCGCACCGGCCGGCCGCCGATCACGACGCCCGCGTTCGCGGCGTTGTCGGCGATCGTGTCGAACACCTTGCGCGGCCGCTGCGTCGCGGGATCGATCGACTGGCTGCGCGCGTCGATGATCTCGAGCGCCGGCACCACGTAATCGACCGCGTCGTACACGTCGAAGATCGTGCAGCGCGGGCCGCCGAGCCGCTTGCCGAGCACGAACGCGAGCTCGACCTCGACGCGCGGCACGATGAAGCGGCCGGTCGGGATCGTGCCGCCGTCGTCGAAGAACATGTCGTCGAGCAGCGCGCCGTAATCGGGCTCGTCGATCTGCGAAGCGCTCTGCATCGCCTTCGACGTGAGGCCGATCTTGTGGCCCTTCAGCGTGCGGCCTTCGGCGAGCTTGAGCGCCACCCACGCGCGCTGGATCGCGTACGCGTCGTCGATCGTGATGTCCGGATGGTCGAGCGAAATCTGGCGGATCTGCTTGCGCTCGCGCTCGGCGTCGTGCAAACGCCGCGCGAGCTGGTCGATGAGGGCGGGTTCGAGCATGGTCGGTTCGGGAGCGGGGTTCAACCGGCCCGCTGATAGCGGGCGTGGATGTTGTTTTGCTTGTACGAGCCGGTTTCGCTGAACTCGATCAGCTCCATAGACAGCGCGAGGTAGCGCGTCGCGTACAACGGCGCGAAGTGCGCGGTGATCGCCGCGAACAGCGCATCGCACGCGGCCTTTTTGGTGGCGTCGCTGCGTCCCGCGGCGATCTTCAGCGTCACGTGCACGAACGCGTCGTCGTGCGTGCCGTCGGCGACGCAGTAGTCGTGCAGCTCGATCGCGCGCGAGCGGATGCCGCCCGTCGGAAACACGCCGCCCTGCGCGATCAGCGTCGCGTTGATGGTGCGCAGCAGCGCGGGAACGTGCGCGTCGTCGCGGATGTTCGCGGTGTATTCGACGACGATGTGTGGCATGGCAATGCTCCTGATGGAAAATGCGGCGCTCAGTCGAGCGGGAAGATCGCGTTGATCTGCCCGGTGCCCGAGCTCGCGAAGTAGTCGGTGACGATCTCGACCGGCCGGTCGTAGCGGTCCCAGCCGAGCAGGCCGAGCAGCATCGCCGTGTCGTGCATGCCGCCTTCGCCGTGACAATGGACGTTGTATTCGGGCAGCATCGCGCAGAACGTGCTGAAGTCGCCCTGCTTCCACAGCTCGATCACGCGCAGATCGACCTGCCGGAAGAATTCGCGGCTGATCGTGTGGATCGATTCCTCGGGGCTGCCGTTGTCGTTGAAGCGATGCGACAGCGAACCGCTCGCGAGGAACGCGACGTTCGAATCGCTGTTGCCGATCGCTTCGAGCAGCGCCTCGCCGAAGCGCCGGCTCTCGTCGAGCGTGTGCCACATGCACCAGCCGGCGATCGACACGACCTTGAAGTGCTGGTCGGCGTTCATGTAGCGCATCGGCACGAGCGTTCCGTATTCGAGCTCGAGGCTGTCGATCTCGTGCGCGCGCGTCGCGATGCCGCGCGCGCTGGCCGTCTGCGCGATCAGGCGGCCGAGTGCCGGGTTGCCCGGATACGCGTACTGCATGTCGCGGATGAAATGCGGCAACTCGTTGCTGGTGTACGTGCCGGCGAATCGCGCGTTGCAGTTCACGTGATAGCCGGCGTTGACGAGCCAGTGCACGTCCGCCACGACGATCGTGTCGACGCCGAGCGCGCGGCAGCGCTCGCCGATCAGCCGGTGGCCGCGAATCGCCGCGTCGCGACAGCCGTGATGCCGGCCCGGCAACTCGGACAGGTACATCGACGGCACGTGCGTGACCTTCGCGGCGAGGGACAGTTTGCCCATCGTGAAGTCTCCTGTTCTGGCGCGGCGAACCGGGGCGCGCGGCGGCCGGTCACACGCCCCAGCGCGGAATGTGATGCGAGCCCATCGAGATGCAGACGTTCTTGATCTCGGCGAACACCTCGAAGCTGTACTCGCCGCCCTCGCGGCCGGTGCCCGACTCCTTCACGCCGCCGAACGGCTGGCGCAGGTCGCGCACGTTCTGGCTGTTGACGAACACCATCCCGGCCTCGATCCCGCGCGCGAGCCGATGCACCTTGCCGACGTCCTGGGTCCAGAGGTAGGACGCCAGGCCGTAGCTGGTCTCGTTGGCGAGCCGCAACCCGTCGTCCTCGTCGTCGAACGGAATCAGGCACGCGACCGGCCCGAAGATCTCCTCCTGCGCGATGCGCATCCGGTTGTCGACGTCGGCGAACACGGTCGGCCGCACGAAGTTGCCGTTGCGCAGATGGGCGGCGAGGCCCGCCGGCGCTTGCGCGCCGCCCGCGACGACGCGCGCGCCCTCCTGCTCGCCGAGGCGGATATAGCCGGTCACCTTCTCCCAGTGCTGGCGCGTGATCATCGCGCCGAGCTGCGTCGCCGGATCGGCCGGGTCGCCCACCACCAGCCGGTTCGCACGCTGCGCGAACGCCTGCACGAAGCGGTCGTAGATCGTGCGCTGCACGAAGATGCGCGAGCCGGCCGTGCAGCGCTCGCCGTTGATCGAGAAGATCGTGAACAGCGACGCGTCGAGCGCGCGGTCGAAATCGGCATCGTCGAAGATCAGCACCGGCGACTTGCCGCCGAGCTCCATCGAATACTTCTTCAGGCCCGCGCGCTCCATGATGCGCTTGCCGGTGACCGTGCCGCCGGTGAACGACACCGCGCGCACGTCCGGATGGCGCACCAATGCGTCTCCGGCGGTCGCGCCGTAGCCGTGCACGACGTTCAGCACGCCCGGCGGAATGCCGGCTTCGAGCGCGAGACGCCCGAGCTGGTCGGCGGTCAGCGGCGACAGCTCCGACATCTTCAGCACGGCGGTGTTGCCGAGCGCGAGACATGGCGCCGTCTTCCACGTCGCGGTCATGAACGGCACGTTCCACGGCGACACCAGCGCGCACACGCCGACCGGCTGGTACAGCGTGTAGTTGAGCATCTGATCGTCGACCGGATACGTGCGGCCGTTCATCTGCACGCACACCTGCGCGAAGAAGTTGAAGTTCTCGGCCGCGCGCGGAATCAGCTGCTTGCTCGTCTGCGCGATCGGCAGGCCGGTGTCCTGCGTCTCGAGCGCCGCGAGCATCGGCACGTGCTTCTCGATCAATTCAGCGAGCCTGCACATCAGCTTCGCGCGCTCCCGGGCCGGCGTGTTCGCCCACTTCGGAAACGCCGCCTTCGCCGCGCGCACCGCCGCATCGACTTCGGCGTCACCGCCCGACGCGACGTCGGCGATCACGTCGCCGGTTGCCGGGTTCAGCGTCGTGAAGGTGTCGCGGCTCGCGACTTCGCGGCCGTCGATCCAGTGCTTGATGGTCATCAGTGCTCCTCGCGCGACCGGCTCAGCCGGCGCGATAGTAGTCCGCTTCGCCGACGATCGTGTTCACCAGCCGGCCGATCCGTTCGATTTCGGTCACCACTTCGTCGCCGGGCTGCGTGTCCGCGAGCCCTTGCGGCGTGCCAGTGAGAATCAGGTCGCCCGGCGACAGCGTCATGAAGCCGCTGATGTGCTCGATCAGCGCCGGCACGTCGAAGATCATGTCGCGCGTGCTGCCGCGCTGCGTCTCCACGCCGTTGACCGTCGTGCGCAGCGTGAGGTCGCCGGCATCGCCGATCTCGTCGCGGCTCACGAGCCACGGCCCGAGCGGCGTGCAGGTGTCGCGGTTCTTCACGCGCAGGTTCGGGCGGTAATAGTTTTCGAGGTAGTCGCGGATCGCGTAGTCGTTCGCCACCGTGTAGCCGGCGACGCAGTCGATGGCCTGCGCGCGGCTCACGCGGCGCGCGGGCCGGCCGATCACGACGGCCAGCTCGCACTCGTAGTGCATGTGCGTCGCGTCCGTCGGGCGCACCGTGTGCGCGCGATGGCCGATGAACGTGTTCGGTCCTTTCAGGAAGATCAGCGGCTCGCTCGGCGCGTCGAACGCGAGTTCCTTCGCGTGGTCCGCATAATTGAGCCCGAGTGCGAAGGTCGTGCGCGGCACGACGGGCGGCAGCCACGTCACGGCTGCTTCGGCGAGCACGCGGCCGGTATCGAGCCGGATCGCGCCGTCGTCGGCCGGCTCGGCCGCATGCACGGCGCCGTTGTAAATCACGCGTGCGGTCTTCATTGCGCAGGCTCCGCGATCAGCGTATGCCGCAACGTGCCGAGGCCGGCCGCGGCGATCTCGATCGCGCTGCCCGCGCGCGCACGCGGTGCGCCGCCGGCGACGCCGAGCAGCAGCACGTCGCCCGCGTCGAACGACATGAAGGCCGTCACGTCGGCGATCAGTTCGCGCACCGGGCGAATCAGCGTGGCGGTCGAGGCGGCGGCGGCCGTGGCACCGTCGATCTTCACGCTCAGCGCGATCGCGTCCGCATCGGCGAGCGCGAGCGCGTGCGCCGGCACGATCGCCGGGCCCAGCGGGCAAAAGCCGTCGCGGCACTTGAAGCGCACCGCGGGCCGGTAATAGTCGGGATGCGGAATCGACACGTCGCTCGCGAGCGTGAAGCCGTGCAGGTAATCGAACGCATGCGCGGCCGGCACGCGCGTCGCGCGCCGCGAGAACACGACGGCCACCGACGCGCCGATTTCCAGCGCATCGACGCCGGCCGGCACGACGACCGCCGCACCGTCGCACGCATGCGTATTGGCCGGCTTGATGTACAGAACCGGCGCTTGCGGCGGCCGGCCATAGGGCGGCGCATGGACGGCGTCGCCGAGCGCGTCGAGCGCGCTGCGCTGGTTCAGCAGCGCGCCGTACACGGTGCCGATCGCGACCGGCAGCGGCGGCGCCCCGGCGGTCCTGCAAGACAGCTCCATGCGTCGTTCCCCTGCCGCGCGTCGCGGCGCATCGTCGATAATTAATATCTTAAGTACGCAATGAGCGGCTCACAACCTCGATTACCCTGATACGCGAAATTCATCTCCGGCCGCTGTTAAGATTGCCGCGTACCCGCCCACTCTCCACGCCGATGAACCGTACGCTAGACCATCGCAACCTGGCCATGCTGCTGCTCGAGGCACGCGAGACGCTGATGGGCATGTTCCGCCCGATTCTCAAGGAATTCGCGCTGACCGAACAGCAATGGCGGATTGTCCGCGTGCTCGACGGCGAACCGGCGCACGCGCTCGAGGCGGGACAGATAGCGCGGCGCTGCTGCATCCTGAGTCCGAGCCTGACCGGCGTGCTGGAGCGGATGGAGCGCGACGGCCTGATCACGCGCACGCGCGCGCAGGAGGATCAGCGCCGGCTGCTGGTGAGCCTGACGCCGCAAAGCAGGAAGCTGGTATCGGAAATCGGGCCGCGCATCGACGAGCAGTATCGTCTGCTCGAAGCACGGTTCGGCGCGGACGGCCTCGACGACATCTATCGCGCACTCGACCGGCTGATCGAACTCGGCAACGCGCCGTGACGCACGCCGGGCGGCGCGCCGCGGCCGATCCGCGACGGGCCGCTGGCGCGGCCCGAGCGAAGCGCGCGAACGGCGCGAACGATCAGTGCGGCGTGCCGCGCACCAGTTCGGTTACCGCGACACCGCGCGACGTGCGCATGCATTCCTCGACGTAATCGACGAACGGCAGCGGCTCGAAATCGATCTCGTCGCGCACGCGGCTGTTGTCGAACACGCGATCGACCGTCGCGAACTCCGCGCAGCGCTGCAACGCGCGGCCGATCACGCGCTCCAGCGCCGCATCGCGCCGCCCCAGCACGTCGCGCACCACCAGCGGCAATTCGGCCGGCGCACAGGCCGCGTAGCGCGGCGCGGCCGTCATGCCGGCCGCCTCGTCCATTGCGCGCACGATCTGCGCGACCTGCGGCGCCTCGTCACCGGCCGACACGTGGTACACGTCGTGCATCAGCGTCGGCTTCACGGCGAGCAGCATCGTCGCGCGCGCGACGTCGTCGACCGACACGATGTCGATGCGCGTCATCGGCCGCGCCGTGAAGCGGCGCGCCGCATGCGCGACGCGGAAGGTCCAGAACGAATTCGGCGCGGGCCGCGTGCCCAGCACCGTATGGCCGACGACGTGCGACGGCCGCACGACCACCAGCGGCAACCCGAGCCCGCGCAGCCGCTGCTCGGTTTCCGCCTTCGCGCGCAGGTAGTCGGCGGCGAGCACCGCGCCGGGCAGCGCGTGGGCGGCCTGCGCGGCTTCGCCCGCGCTGCGCGACTCCTCATGCACGAGGCCGCCGCGGCCCGCATGCGCGTAGGCGGTGCCGACGTAGACGAAACGCTGCAGTTGCGGCGCATCCGCGAAGCGCGCGGCGAAGCCGACCGAATCGGCGAGGTCGGCCTGCAGATGCGCGCCGCCGGCCGGCGACGCATGGCCCGCACAATGGATCACGTGCGTCGCGTCGGCCAGACGCGGCGCGTCGGCGCGCTGCCACACGTCGCCGAGTGCGCCGAGCGCGACGTTCGCGTCGCTCAGACGCGACGCCCAGTACGGCGCGAGCCCCGCGCGCAGCGCGGCTTCGCGCAGCCGCGCGAGCGCGTGGCCGCGGTCGTCCGCGCGCACCACGCAGACGATGCGTTCGAGCAACCCGGCGTTGACGAGCGCCGTCAGCACGCTGCTGCCGATGAAGCCGGTCGCGCCGGTCAGCACCAGCCGTCCGACGTTGGCCGCCGCGACCGGTGCGCTGGCGGGCGAGACGAGGCTCGTGCGCCAGTTGAGCGATAGCGCGGTTTTCCAGATCAGCACGATAGTCTCCTTCGAAAAATCGGCGCGGCGCCGCGCGGCCCCGGTTCACGGAATGCGCCTCGCGCCCGGCCGGCCGGGACTGGCATGGGTCCCGGGGCTCCCGATCCCGTTGCGCTGCCGCAGGGATATGCGTCGAACGCGTCTCGGCGTGGAAGGCCGTGGGACGCCACGGCGGGGCGTCCGCGACAGAGGATCGGAAACCGGCAGTGTGGGGCCCGATCGTCCGGATGTCTGTCCTGAAAGTTTCGTGAAAGTGTGAGGATTTGTATGCGTATGTCGGGGTATGTCGTGACAGCGCCGGCGCGACACTTCGACGCCGGTCGATCCGAGTCGTCGCATGTCCGGAGCCACTCGATTTTCCGCCGCGACGCACGGATCGCGCTACGGCGGGTCTTTGCCGGCGAGATTCGGATCTCGGCCGATTGTCAGACGTCGTTTCATGGCGTATACGAATGCACGCAATTCGATTTATTGAGGATTATCACTTGCGTTTCACCACAGTCTATCTAGACTGGTCAAACCAAAACGGTCGAACGTGTGATTTTCTTCAGGAGAGGATCCAATGCGCCTCACTATTCGTATTAATGGCAGCGACTCGGCAACCCGCCACGCTTACGCAGTGCTGTGGGTGGACACGGAGGAAGGGCTGTGGTCGCGCGAGGCACACGAGGGGATCGATCTTCCGAGCTGGGGCAAGGTGCGCCACGTCGAAGGCGCGATGGCACTGTGCGCGGCGGACAGCGGCAACGCAGTATGTCAGCTGAAGGGCCTGTCGTTCAGCGCGATGCAGCGCGATCATGGCCCTGCGGTGCTCGCCGGCGAGCATCCCGACGGAGCCTGGCGGCTGCAGGCGGTCGATCGTTCCACCGCGGAGCCGGAATACGAGGAATTTATTTCCGTCGCGCGTTAGTTTTTTTGACGGCAATCGTCTGCGGTTTTAGGGATATTCCCATTTCGCGATACGCGATATTAATTTCGATATTCATCAATAAGGCGCCTCTCGACGAGGCGCTTTTTCTTTTGGCGCGAGAAAACTAATCGGGGACGGGTAAATCCGCCCAGCTCGGCAATAACGGTTGGCGCGCAGGTCGCGGCTCGCGGCTCGCGCGCGGCTACGGAGCGCGTCCTTTCCGTCGTCCTCGTTGCGTATGCTGCGCGGCCAGCAGCGGCCGGCCGGCGGCTCACACTTTCCCCACGCGATGCTTACTAATTTATTACAATCACATTATTCAGACTGACCTGCCGCCGCCCGGCGGCCCGACCCGGCCCTTGCATGAGCGCAAAGAAGAAGACCCACCCCGCCGACCCGTATTCCGCCGCGACCAAGCATCCGATGCTGGCGTCGCGCTTGCCGATGTGGCGCTCGAAGTTCGTCGTGATCATGGTGTCCGCCGGCTTCGCCGCGCTGATCGGACGCGCATTCTGGGTGCAGGTCGCGAATCAGGACTTCTACGTCGGCGAAGGCCAGAAACGCTACCAGCGCACGATCGAGCTCGATGCGATGCGCGGACGCATCGTCGACCGCAACGGCGCGATGCTCGCCGTCAGCCTGTCGACCTACGAGATCTGGGCGAACCCGAAGCAGGTCGCCGAAATCGACTATCCGCAGATCGCGAAGATTCTCGACATGCCGCTCGCCGAGGTGAAGCGCCGGCTGCGCAACGATCGTACGTTCGTGCTGCTGAAGCGGCAGGTCGACGCCGACACCGTGAGCCGGCTCGACAAGCTGGCGCTCGACGGCATCACGCAGATCGCCGATTCGAAGCGCTTCTATCCGGAAGGCGAATCGGCCGCGCACGTGGTCGGCTTCACGAACGTCGAGGACAAGGGCCAGGAAGGCGTCGAGCTCGCGGCCAACGCGCGGCTGTCGGGCACGTCGGGCCAGCGCGAGGTGATCCGCGACCGGCTCGGCCGCATCGTCTCCGACACGCGCCCGCTGGTGCCCGCGCAGCACGGCGCGACGATCGAGCTGACGATCGACCGGCGGATTCAGCAGCTCGCCTTCAGCCAGCTCAAGGCGGCGGTGATCGAGAACAACGCGGTGGCCGGCAGCGTCGTCGTGCTTGACGCGCAGAACGGCGAGATCCTCGCGCTCGCGAACTACCCGACCTTCGATCCGAACGACCGTGCGCGGCTGACCGGTCAGCAATTGCGCAACCGCGCGGTGATCGACACGTTCGAGCCGGGCTCGACGATCAAGCCGCTGGTCGTCGCGCTGTCGATCGACGAACGCAAGGTCACGCCGAACACGATCGTCAACACGTCGCCGGGCACCTACAGGATCGGCCCGGCCGTGATCCACGACACGTCGAACCACGGCTCGCTGACGGTCGCGCAGGCGCTGCAGAAGTCGAGCAACGTCGCGCTCGCAAAGCTCGCGCTGAATCTGCCCGCCGAGACGATCTGGAACAAGTACCAGGAGTACGGGATCGGCCGTGCGCCCGAGTTGACGTTCCCCGGCGTCGCGTCGGGCCGCCTGCGCGGCTACAAGCGCTGGCGGCCGATCGAGCAGGCGACGATGGCCTACGGCTACGGGCTGTCGATGTCGCTGCTGCAGATCGCGCAGACGTACACCGCGTATGCGGGCGACGGGACGCTGCATCCGGTGTCGCTACTGAAGAACGGCACCGACCCGCACACGGCCGATGCGCATCGCGGCCATCGCGTGACGTCGCCGCAAACCGCGGCGGCCATCCGCTCGATGCTCGAGCTGGCCGTCAGCGAGGGCGGCACGGGGCGCCGCGCGCGCGTCGACGGCTACCGGATCGGCGGCAAGACCGGAACCGCGCGCAAGCAGGTGGGCACGGGCTATGCGAAGGGGAAATATCGCGCGTTGTTCGCGGGGATGGCGCCGATGAGCAACCCGCGCCTGATCGTCGCGGTGATGATCGACGAGCCGCGCGGCAAGGGCTATTACGGCGGCACGGTGGCCGGCCCGGTGTTCTCGTCGATCACGAGCGGCTCGCTGCAGTTGCTCGGCGTGCCGCCGGATGCGCCGCTCGAGACGGCGCCCGATGCACCCAATGCGCCGAACCGCGCAGCGGCGCGGCAAAAGACGGCCGCGGCAGCCGACTCGGCCGCGCCGCCGAAGACGTCAACCGCGCGGAAAGCGACTGCGCCGGTGACGGCGGACGCCGGACCGCGCGTGAGCTCCCGGACCGACGCCGCGGCGGGCTGAAGCCGGCTGGCGCGGCAGCGAGAGCGTGCCAGCGCGACGCTCCGCGTCGAACGCGTTGCGCTCGGGCTTCGGATGCTGGCCGCATTGCCGACGCCGCGCCCGCAGACGGCCCGCGTCCCGCGCCGCACGATCCTGTGCCATGTGCTGCCGCCCGGCCGCACGCCCTTCGCCCTTCGCCCTTCGCCCTTCGCCCTTCGCCCTTCGCCCTTCGCCCTTCGCCCTTCGCCCTTCGCCCTTCGCCGCTCGCCGCTCGCCGTTCGCCACGATCCACGATCCACGATCCACGATCCACGATCCACGATCCACGATCCACGATCCACGATCCACGATCCGCGATCCACGAGCTACGATCCGCGATCCGCGATCCGCGATCCGCGATCCGCGATCCACGAGCTACGAGCTACGAACTACGAGCTACGAGCTACGAGCAGCGAGCTACGAACGGCGAGCCACGAGCAGCAAGACACACGCCGCCCCACGCCACGCCCCTCAATGCGCAACCGCCGCAGGCCTGGCCATTCTGCCGAGCACGTGTTCGGTCATCGCGCGCGCGAGTTCGCTCTCGCTCATGAACACCGTGCCGACGCCCTCGCTCGACAGCAGGCCGGCCTCGTCGCTGCTGTTCGTGCACAACACGACCTCGAGCGCCGGATTCAGCGTGCGCGAAATCTCGACGATCTGCCGCACGTCGAACACGTCGGGCAGCGTGACGACCAGCATCCCCGCGCGCGCGATGTGCGCCTGCACGAGCACCACCGGCTCGATCGCGTCGCCCGACACGGCCGCGACGCCGTCCGCGCGCAGTTTCTCGACGAGCTCGCGGTTCTGCTCGACCACCACATACGCGATCCCGCGCTCGTCCAGCGCATGCGCGATGCGCGTACCGACCTTGCCGTAGCCGACGATCACGACCTGCCCGGTCAGGTGCGTCTGCGGCGTCGACATCGGCAGCGCGGCGAGCGGATCGTCGCGCGCCTCGAGCCTGCGCGCGAACGCGGAACGCTTGCGAATCCATGCGAGCGCCGGATCGATCATCGCGAACAGCAGCGTGTTCATCGCGATCGAGATCAGCGCGACCGCGAGTATCAGGCTCTGCCCCTCGGCCGACAGCAAGCCGAGCGCACGGCCGAGACCCGCGAGGATGAACGAGAACTCGCCGATCTGCGCGAGCCCCGCGCCGACCGTGAGCGCGGTGTTCAGCGGATACCGGAACGCGATCACCAGCGCGACGGCCGCCAGCGTCTTGCCGATCAGCACGATCGCCGCGACCTCGATCACGTGCAGCGGCTGTTCGATCAGCACCTTCGGGTCGAACAGCATCCCGACCGAAATGAAGAACAGCACCGAAAACGCGTCGCGCAGCGGCAGCGTCTCGTCGGCCGCGCGCCGGCTGAATTCCGATTCGCGCATCATCATGCCGGCGAAGAACGCGCCGAGCGCGAACGAGACGTCGAACAGCTTCGCGGCGCCGAACGCGATGCCGACCGCCGCGGCGATCATGCACAGCGTGAACAGCTCGCGCGACCCGGTGCGCGCGACGAGCCACAGGATGCGCGGGAACACGCGCTTGCCGACCACGAGCATCAGCGCGATGAACGCCGCCACCTTCAGCATCGTGACGCCGAGCGTGCTCCAGACGCCGCCGCCCGCCGCCTGCGCATCGCCGGGCGGCGTGCCGCCGAGCAGGCCCGCGACCGGCGGCAGCAGCACGAGCACCAGCACCATCACGAGATCCTCGACGACGAGCCAGCCGACTGCGATGCGCCCGTTGACCGTCTCGACGAGCCCGCGCCCTTCCAGCGCACGCAGCAGCACGACCGTACTCGCCACCGACAGCGCGAGGCCGAACACCAGCGCCGCGCCGACGCTCCAGCCCCACGCGAGCGCGAGCGCGCCGCCGAGCAGCGTCGCGACGGTGATCTGCACGACCGCGCCGGGCAGCGCGATCTTGCGCACCGCGAGCAGGTCGCGCAGCGAAAAGTGCAGACCGACGCCGAACATCAGCAGCATCACGCCGACTTCGGCGAGCTGCTGCGCGAGCGACAGATCGCCGACGAACCCCGGCGTGCCGGGGCCGATGACGATGCCGGCGAGCAGATAGCCGACCAGCGGCGGCATCCTGAGCAGCGACGCGAGATAACCGAAGACCATCGCGAGCCCGAAACCGGCCGCGAGCAGTGCAATCAGGCTGACGTCATGTGGCATCCCCTCTCCCAAGGTCTTGTAACTATTTAGTAAGGCTCAAAAACCAAAGGATACGGGATGGGACAAGGAAATGGCGCGCCGCCGCGAAAAATTCGCGGCCTGGCGCGCCATGGCGGCGTGGCAGCACGGTGCTGCGCACGGCGGCGGCCGGCCCGTCGCCGCAGCCGCACGCCGGCGAATACCGGCGCGCAACCGCCGCGCCCGTCAGCGCGACGCCTGCGGGAAGCGTGCGCCGGGGGGCGGCTCCGGTCGCGTCGACGGCACGCGCTTGCGCAGCTTCGCGACCTGCTCGGCCGTGATCGGCGTGCCGGAATTGCCCCAACTGGTGCGAACGAAGTTGGACACGTCCGCGACTTCCTGGTCCGACAGGCGCCAGCCGAACGGCGGCATCGTGAACGTCGACGGCGCGGTATGCGTGCCTTGCAGCGCGCTGCCCTCGAGCACCACGTGAATCAGCGACGTCGGATCGTCGCCCTGCACCACCGGGTTGCCGGCCAGCGCCGGGAATACGCGCGTGTAGCCGTGGCCGTCGCTGCGGTGGCATGCCATGCAGTTGTCGCGATAGACGGCCGCACCGGGCTTGCTCGCATCGCCAGCCCGCAGCGCGGTGGCGGCCGCCGCGTCGTACACGTGCGGCTGCTCGCCCTGCACGCGCGGCGGCAACGTCTTCAGATAGCGCGCGATCGCGGTCAGGTCGTCGTCGCTCAGGTGCTGCATGCTGTGGCCGACCACGTCCGTCATCCCGCCGAACGCCGCGGTGCGGAGCGTGCGGCCGGTCTTCAGGAACCGCACGATCTCGGTCTCGCTCCACGTGCCGAGCCCGGTGCGCGGCTCGCCGCGCAGGCTCGTCGGCACCCAGCCGTCGATCGCCGCGCCGCCGGCCAGGAAATCCAGACCGCCGGCGTCGGTCAGCGCGCGCTCCTGCATCGTCGCCGCGCGCGGCGTATGGCAGGCGCCGCAATGGCCCAGGCCCTGCACGAGATACGCGCCGCGCGCGACGACCGGATCGGCGTACTGCGCCGCATCGAACGGCTTCGGCGCCGGCGCGAACATCTTGCGCCAGAACCCCAGCGGCCAACGCATCGACAGCGGCCACACGATGTCGACCGCGCGGTTCTGCTGCTCGACCGGCGCGACGCCGTGCATGAAGTACGCGTACAGCGCCTTCACGTCGTCGTCGGACAGGCGCGAGTACGACGGATACGGCATCGCCGGGTACATCGTGTCGCCGTTCTTGCGCACGCCCTCGCGCACTGCCCGCGCGAAGTCGTCGAGCGTCCAGCCGCCGACGCCCGTGTTCCGGTCGGGCGTGATGTTGGTCGAATAGATCGCGCCGATCGGCGTGTCGAATTTCAGCCCGCCTGCGAACGGCTTGCCGCCGCTCGCGGTGTGGCACGCGACGCAGTCGCCGGCGCGCGCGAGGTACGCGCCGCGCTTGACGAGGTCGGCGTCCGCCGATTGCGCGGCGTGGGTTGCGGTGGGCGCTGGCGCGACCGATTGAGAGACAGGTTGCGCGACAGCCGGCGCACCCGCGACGCCGATCGCCGCCCATGCAGCGCCGAGCAACGCGGCGCGCCGCAGCGGAAACACGCGGCGCGCCGCGTTGCGAGGGTTCATCGTGCGGTTCATGCGGTCACCAGCGGGGCGGGATTTTTCAGGTACTGCTCGCGGATCGCACGCGCCGACCAGTAGGCCAGCGCGGCGACGATCCCGGTCGGGTTGTAGCCGATGCCTTGCGGCAGCGCCGACGCGCCCATCACGAACACGTTGTGCACGTCCCAGCACTGCAGGTAGCGGTTCAGCACGCTCGTCTTCGGATCGGTGCCCATGATCGCGCCGCCGACCAGATGGGTGGTCTGGTACGCGCGCGTATCGAAGTGCTTGCCGAATTCGCGCGTCGACACGCCGATCGCCTTCGGCCCCATGGCTTCCGCGATTTTCTTCATCTGCCCGGTCACGTACTGCGCCATCCTGATGTCGTTGTCCTTCCAGTCGAACGTCATGCGCAGCAGCGGCTGGCCATACGAGTCGCGATAGGTCGGATCGAGGTCCAGGTAGACGTCGCGGTACGACATGTTGGTGCCGTGCGCGTCCATCGAGATCGTGTGCGCGTAGCTGTCCTTCACGGCCTTCTTCCACGCCGAGCCCCACTGCGGCGTGCCGGGCGGCGTCGCGATGCCGCTGACCGGCTTCACGCCCGCCTGGTTCACCCACAGCGGCGAGCCGCCGACGAAGCCGAGCGGCCCGTGGTCGAAGTTGTCCGCATTGAAGTCGTCCACCGCGACGCCGTTGCCGCCCGCGCCGACGAACGGATTCGTGTACGTATCCTTGTCGAAGTACGCCTTGATGGTCGACAGGTTCTGATACGCGAAATTGCGGCCGACGACGCCCTCGCCCGAGATCGGATCGTACGGCTTGCCGATGCCCGACAGCAGCAGCAGGTGCACGTTGTGATACTGGAACGCCGCGACGATCACGAGATCCGCCGGCTGGTGAATCTCGCGGCCGGCCGGATCGACGTAGGTGACGCCGGTCGCGCGTTTTTTCGTGTCGTCGAGATCCACGCGCAGCACGTGGCACTTCGAGCGCAGCTCGAAGTTCGGCGTCTGCCGCAGCGCGGGCAGGATGTTCAGGTTCGGCGACGCCTTCGAGTACATGTAGCACGCGTAGCCGCTGCAATAGCCGCAGAAGTTGCACGGCCCCATCTGCACGCCGTACGGGTTCGTGTACGGCCCCGACGTGTTGGCCGACGGCAACCGGTACGGATGCAGCCCGAGCGACTTCGCGGCATCGAAGAAGCGCTGTGCCGAATAGGTATTGAGCTGCGCGGGCAGCGGAAAGTGGTCGCTGCGGTTCGCCTCGAACACATTGCCGTCGCCGACCACCTTGCCGCCGACCTGGTACGCCTGCCCCGACGTGCCGAACACCTTCTCCGCAAAATCGAAGTACGGTTCGAGCTCGTCGTAGCTGACGCCCGTGTCCTGGATCGTCATCCCGTCCGGGATGAACTTCTTGCCGTAGCGTTCTTCGTAGTGGCTGCGCAGCCGCAGTTCTTCGGGCGTGATCCGGAAGTGCACGCCCGACCAGTGCAGCCCCGCGCCGCCCACGCCCTCGCCCGGCAGGAACGCCGCCAGCTGCCGGTACGGCAGCGCGGTGTCCTGCACGCCGTGCCGGATCGACACGGTCGTCTTCGACAGGTCGAGGAACAGCTTCTTGCGCACGTTGTAGGTCAGTTCGTCGATCGTGTTCGGGTACGCGCCGTCCGGATAGGTGTCGCGATACTCGCCGCGCTCCAGCGCGACCACGTTCAGCCCCGCTTCGGTCAGTTCCTTCGCGAGGATCGCGCCGGTCCAGCCGAAGCCGACGATCACCGCATCGACGTGCGGCTTGTGTTCTGCGGCCATCAGGTGCGCTCCCCGTTGATCGAAACTGGGCCGTACGGATACGGCTTGCCGTTCTGGTTGACGAAGTCCATGAAGTCGGCGCGCGCGCCCGGAAAACCGATCATCTTCCACGCGGCCATGTCGCGATTGCCGCCGTGCACCGGATCGCAGAAATACCCTTCGCGCGTGTTCTGCAGCAACTGGCCGAAGAACACCGCGGACGGCACGTCGTCGATCGGCGTCGCGCCCTTCTCGAGCGCGCCGAGCACGCTATCGCGCGTGGGCGCGTCGAGATCGGCGAAGGCCTTGCCGTGCGCCTTCTCGCAATAGCGGTTGACGGCCGCGATGCCGAGCCGGTAGATGTCGCGCGGCACGAGCTTCAGCTGGTAGCCGAGCTCGGGCACGCCCTGCTGGAACGGCCCCTGCATGTACCAGGTCGCGCCGTGCGCATACGGCGTTTCCATCTGCCGGTCGATGAACTCCGGCACGCCGGTCTCCAGCGCGCCGGGGCCTTCCGCATCGGCCGGAATCAGACGGTCGACGGCGGCCTGGACGAACGCCCACTCCTTCGCGTCGAAGAAGGTCGGCTTGTACGGCGCGCGTTCGGCGCTCGCCGATGCCGCGGAGGCCGCGCCGGACGGGCTGCCGGAAGATGGCGGCGAGCGCAGATCGCAGCCTGCGACCGAGGCGATCGGCACGAGGGCGACCGACGTGCGCAGGAAGCGGCGCCGCGAGTTGGATTTGTCGGTGGGCGTGGACATGGTCGGGATGTTGATCGTTGGGGGCGAGATCCGGGAAGGCGCGTTCCGCATGCGGCATGCCCGGCACGGCAGCCATGCCGCGTGCGGCCGGCCGTCCTGGATTGGCAACACTGCGAACCTCGGCGCGTCCGGCATCGGCCGGACGCCGCACGCGGTGCGTCAATGCCCGCGCGCGGCGTGCCGGCTGCGGCCCGCCGCGCATGGTCGGCCTCTTCGCGGGCCTATCGTCTGGCAAACGCACGGCTATTGCCGTCATCCGCCCTCATCGCCCTTCCCCCGAATTACCTCGAACGCCGCGCCCGCCACCGGCAAGCGCGACGCGCACGGCCCTCGTCAGGGGCAAGCGACGTGCTGCGCATTATAAATGGAACCGGTTCCATTGCAAAATGAGTTCGAGGCATGCCATTGCATCGCGAAGCGCAACAGTTGAAAAATGGCGCGGCGCGATCGCCGGCCGCCGCAGCGCGAGACGGCGGGCGGCAGGCAGGAGCGCGCCAGCCGGATGGCTCCGGTCGACCCGGCGCGCGCGCCGCTCACCTCGCCCAGTACATCGACGCGAAAGCCAGCGCCAGCGCCACGCAAAGCGGCGAATAACACAGCGTGTCCATGCGCGCGAAGCGCGACCCGCGGACACGCTTGAAGAAGCCGACGTATCGGAAATCGCCGACCGCCCGAACCGCGAAAATGAGTGCGAACGCAACGATCGCGAACGCGGTCGCGCCGGGCAGAACCTTCGGCCCCAACCAGCCCGCGCGCGACGCGACCGCGGCGGCGCCGCACAGCAGCGCCGCCGCGACTGCGAGCGTGCCGCGCCGGGTCGGACGCAACAGCGGGACACCGTCCTGCTCCGGAATGGCCGCGCGCTTGCCGCGCTGTCCACCGAGCGCCCAGTAGACGTGAACGAGTGCGATCGCACAAAGCGTCGGCACGCTGAAGTACGCGCCGGTCATGTCGGTAGGGTCCCCTGTCTCATCTGGTCGTCGTGTGGTCGTGTATCGGTCGGGCATGGACCTGCCCGCACGCGCGCGCCTGCGCGTGCCCCCGAGACGATACCGAAATCGCGCGCGGCCTGCAGTGTGGCGTCCGGTCGCAATCGGACACGCGGACACGCGCATGCTGCGATGCGGTGCGCATCCGCGCGCGCGGGGCCGGCACTTGACTTCCCACCGGCCACCACTACCCTTTGATTGCAATCGCGCAATCGCGCCGGTGCATGCGCAACCGCCGCGCGCCCGGCACGACCGCGATGACGAAAGATCATGGAGACGACTCATGCTGATCGGCGTGCCGAAGGAAATCAAGAACCATGAATATCGCGTCGGCCTCACTCCGGCCGGCGCACGCGAGCTGGTGCGCCACGGCCATCGCGTGCTCGTGCAGCGCGGCGCGGGCACGGCGATCGGCCTGCTCGACGACGACTACGCAGCCGCCGGCGCCGCGCTCTGCGACGACGCGCGCGACGTCTTCGCGCGCGCCGACCTGATCATCAAGGTGAAGGAGCCGCAACCGGCGGAATGCGCGATGCTGCGCCGCGGGCAGATGCTGTACACGTACCTGCACCTCGCCCCCGATCCCGAACAGGCGGCCGCGCTCGTGAAGTCGGGCGCGGTCTGCATCGCGTACGAAACCGTGACCGGCGTCGGCGGCGGACTGCCGCTGCTCGCGCCGATGAGCGAGGTCGCGGGGCGCATGTCGATGCAGGTCGCGGCCGCCTGCCTGGAGAGCCCGCGTGGCGGCCGCGGCGTGCTGATGGCCGGTGTGCCGGGCGTGCCGGCCGCGCACGTGGTCGTGCTCGGCGCGGGCGTCGTGGGCACCGGCGCATTGCAGATGGCGGTCGGCATGGGCGCCCGCGTCACCGTCCTCGACACCAACGTCGCGCGGCTGCGCCAACTCGATCTCGTGTTCGCGAACCGGATCTCGACCGTCTGCTCGAACACGCACACCGTCGAAGAAGCCGTGCGCGACGCCGACGTGGTAATCGGCGCGGTGCTCGTGCCGGGCGCGTCGGCGCCGCGGCTCGTCACGCGCGACATGATCGCGACGATGCGCACGGGCGCCGTCGTCGTCGACGTCGCGATCGATCAGGGCGGCTGTTTCGAGACGTCACATGCGACGACGCATGCGCAGCCGACCTTCGTGGTCGACGGCGTCGTGCATTACTGCGTCGCGAACATGCCGGGAGCGGTCGCGCGCACGTCGACGTTCGCGTTGAACAACGCGACGCTCGGCCATGCGCTCGCGCTCGCCGACAAGGGCTGGAAACGCGCGATGACCGACGACCCGCATCTGCGCGCGGGCCTGAACGTATGCGACGGACACATCACCTACGAGGCCGTCGCGTTCGCGCTCGGGCTGCCGTACGTCCCTGCTGAAGACATGCTGGGTTGATTGCGGAATCGGGCGACGCAACCGGGTGCCGGCGGTCGCCCTCTTCGCCGCCATCGGCCGCCGACGTCACAGCGATGCGCGCGGTGTCGTCGCGTAACGGCGCTCGTATACGGACTGGCAATGCGTGCAACGCTCGGCCGTCGGCCGCGCGAGCAGACGTTCATAGCCGACCGCGGCGTCGCAATCGACGCATTCGCCGTAGCTGCCGTCGCGCATGCGCTGCTGCGCGCGGTCGATCGCACGCAGCTCGGCCAGCTTCATCCCGATCAGTGCGTGATCCACGTCGACGAACAGATCGGCGTTGGCCTCGTCTCCTTCGTCCGGCGCGGCGCCGGCGAGGTCCGCATAGGAGGTCGACGCGCGCTGATCCTCGCTCGTCCGAATTTCCGCGCGCAACGCCTGTTCGCTTTCCGTCAGCCGCTGCTGCAACGTCTGCCGTTGTTGGGGGTCGAGCGCCATCGCCGTGTCTCCTGTTCCGGGTTCCGCGCGACGCTGCACGTCGCGCGGCGGTCGCCGGTCACGGCGGGCCGGATTGCCCCGTATGCCGCGCCCGGAGGTGCGCCCGGGCGCTCGAAGCGCCGGACGTTCGACGCAGCATAAACCCATTGAACGCGGACGTGTTGACCTGCATCTGCAACCGCGCGCGTTGCACGGAAACCGGGGCCGGAGGCGACGGGCCGATGCGCGCCATTCGTATGACGCTCCCGCCGTTGAGGTCGATCAATTCCCTGCTGAAACTTGCGACATAGATTGACAGCATGTGCGGTATATCCGCGGCTCTGCGGGAGAACGTCATGCTGTTCGGCGTCGTGGTCTGGGTGGCACTCGCGGTCTTCGTCCCGACCGTGGTCGTGCCGACGGTGCAGCACGCGGTGCAGCCATCGGGCCCGCAAGCCGCGCCCGACGCGCGCCCCGCAGGCGCGCCCGCCGTGCTGCCGGCGAGCGGGCGGTCGAACGAGGACGGCTGAGGCGAACGCGTCGGCTCGTTACGCCGACGCTCGGCGGTTCGCGACGCAACACGTCACGTCGATCATTCGGATGGCTATCGGTCTCGGCGAATTCCCAGCGCACCGTGTGATCCACCCACGAGCGCGCCGCACCGCAGCTGCATCACGTCACCGCATCCGCCCGCAGGATCTCGAGCAAAGCCCGCGCCGAGCGCTGCCAGCTGTATCGCTGCGCGTGTTCGCGACCCAGTACGCGTAGTCGATCCCGCAGTTCGGCATCGTCCATCACGCACGCGATCGCCGCCGCGATATCGGGCGGCGAATACGCGTCGCAGAACAGCGCCGCGCCGCCGCACACCTCCGGCAGCGATCCCTCGTGTGACGCGATGACCGGGCAACCGCATCGCATCGCCTCGAGCGGCGGCAAACCGAAGCCTTCATACAGCGACGGAAACACGAACGCGCCGGCGTTCGCATACAGCGCCTTCAGTTCCCCGTCTGTCACGTAGCCGGCCCATGTGACACAAGGGTCGTCTTCGCGCAGGCCGGCCTCTCGCACGCCGAATATCTTCGCGTTGGCGCCGCCCGCGATCACGAAGCGCAACGTCGGGTGCGACTCGCGCATCAGCGCGATCGCGGCAAGCGCGCGCACGAGATTCTTGCCAGGCGCGAGCGAGCCGACGAACAGCACATAGCGGTCGGGTTCGAGGTTCAATCGCGACAGCACGCCGGGGTCGGCGTCGATCCGGTCGATATGATCGACCGCATTCGGCACGACCGACACGCGCGCCGGCGATATGCGCAACCTTGCGGCCAGCCGCGCGCGCGAGAAATGCGACACCGTCACGAGGTGGCGCGCGCGTCGCTTGATCATCCAGAACGCGAAGCGGTACCACAGCCGGAACGCGAGCGAATAGCCGTCGGGCAGGTCGAAAATCGCCGCGTCGTGAATCATGACCAGCTGATCGCGCTTGAACAGCGGGCCGATGTTGCACAGGCTCAGCAAGGTCCGGCCGCGCGTCGTGCGCGGCAGCGCCCACTGTTCCCACAGCGTGCCGCGCAGGTGCGTCGACGGCTGCGCGCGCGCGCCGGCCGGCAACGCGGCCGGGTCGTGATCGGGCGGCACGATCAGCGACGGCGCATCGTCGGCGATCCGCGCGAGCTCGCAGGTCAGCTCGTACGCGGTGCGCTGCACGCCCGTCATGCGCTGGGCCGTGAATTTTCCGTTGATGACGAGGCCGCGCGCGCGCGCGGCATGCGCTGCTGCACCAATGCCCCGCTCCGTGCGGGCGTCCTGCAGCACGGCCCCGTTGCGCTCCCGAATCGACGTTGACATGATCGTGACTGTTCCGATGGCGGCGGCGCACCAGCGCGCCGCCGGACATCCCGCCGGGCGGGATGCTGCTATACGGCCAGTGTGTGCGCCGCGCGCGCGCCGGTCGGTACGTTCGCTCTCACAACGCCGCGGTTCCGGGCGGATTTTCGAGGCGTCAGAATGCGTTGCGGCCGATGAAGCCGCGCACGATCGTCAGCACGATGATCTTCATGTCGAACGCGAAGCTCCAGTTCTGCATGTAGAAGAGATCGAACTTCACGCGCGCCTCCATCGCCTCGACCTTGCGCGTCTCGCCGCGATAGCCGTTCACCTGCGCCCATCCGGTGATGCCGGGCCGCACGCGATAGCGGTACATGTAGCAGTCGATCAGCTGCCGGTAGAAGTCGTCGTGCTCGACCGCGTGCGGACGCGGCCCGACGACCGACATCTGCCCGCACAGCACGTTGAAGAATTGCGGGAGCTCGTCGAGCGACGTGCGGCGCAGGAATGCGCCGACGCGCGTGATACGCGCGTCGTGGCGCGACGCCTGCCGGATGACGCCCGGCTGTACGCGGTGCACGCGCATGGTCCGGAACTTGAGGATGTCGAATTCGCGGCCGTCGACGCCCTTGCGGCGCTGCCTGAACAACACCGGCCCGGGCGACGACAGCTTGACGGCGAGCGCCAGCACCGACAGCAGCGGCAGCAACGGAATCAGCACGCCGAGCGCGAACAGCCGGTCGAACGCGAACTTGGCCCACAGCTCGGGCGCGGCGCGCGGCGTGGTCGCCAGATTGATCGCCGGCATGCCGAGCACGTCGGTCGCGGAGCGCTCGACCACGGCCATCTGCCGCACGTCGGGCAAAAGCCGCAACTGCACGAATTCGTCGCGCAGCTCGCGCACGATGCGCTGGATCCGCCACTCATGCGACATCGGCAGCGTGAGCCACACCTCGTCGATCCGTGCGCCGCGGATCATGTCGCGCAAGGTATCCCAATCGCCGATCACCGGCACGCCGCCGATGCCTGCCGCATTGGCCGGCGCTTCGTCGTCGAAAACGCATGCGGCGACGAACGGCCCGCCTGGCGTCAGCTGCATCCGCTCGACCGCCACGCGCCCGTATGCGGTCGCACCGACGACGGCGACGCGGCGCCGGTGCACGTGCGAGTCGTCGCGCGTCAGCACGAACGCGAGCAGCATCGCGCGGCCGATCAGCACGGCGGCGTCGCCGGCGAGCACCGTGCGCACGATCCAGCGGGTGTTCACCGTTGCGCTGCGATTCATCAGCCACATCGTGCCGGCCACCGTGAGCGCGCTCGCGCACACCAGCGCCAGCGCCGTGCGCGTGAGCACGTGCGGGCCGTCCGGCACGGCCACCCCGTTGCGCACGGTCCGCACGTAACGCGGCAGCAACGCGACCGTCAGCACGCACAACAGCGCGATCGCGCCGTGCTGCGCATCGGACAGGTCGCGCCATCCGAGGCCGGCCGCCCGCTGTGCGGCAAGCGCCCCGGCCAGCACGAGCGCAACGTCGGCCGCCGCGATCGCGGCACGCCGCAACGCATTCGCTCCTCCGGACATCGACTGCATCGTCACGCACCGTGCGCCGGATAACGGCTCTGCAGTTCCGGCATGCGCGCGCGCAGCGGCGCGGGCGTTGCATTCGTGCGCGTGCCGAGCAGGCGCCGATAGTCGGCGCGAATCAGGTCGTAGCATTCGCACGCGTGATGTTCGAGACCATGGCGGTCGAGCACCGTGATACGGCCGCGGCGCTGCCGGATCAGCCCGGCTTCCTGCAGGTCGCCGGCCGCTTCGGTCACGCCTTCGCGCCGCACGCCGAGCATGTTCGCGATCGTCTGCTGCGTGACGGCCAGCTCGTCGCCGTCGATGCGGTCGTGCGCGAGCAGCAGCCAGCGGCTCAATTGCTCGCTGACCGAGTGATGCCGGTTGCACAGCGCGCTGCGCGAGATCTGCGCCATCGTGGCCTGGCTGTAGTTCAGCATCAGGCGATAGGTCGCCGCGGACCGTTCGAATTCCGCGCGCATCACGCAGGTCGGCACGCGATACGCCATGCCGGCGGCGCGCACTTCGACGCGGCTCGACACGGCCACGCCACCGACGAGCGTCGCGAGACCGACCGCGCCTTCGCGGCCGACCACCGCCACCTCCACCATCGCACCGTCCTCCATCAGGTGCTGAACCGACATCATCGCCGTCGTCGGAAAGTGCAGATGACGCATCGGTTCGCCGACGCGATCGAGCATCCCGGCCTTGATCCTGACCAGTTCGAGGTGCGGTGCGATCGCATGAAGGGTGTCCTCCGGCAGCGCATCCAGAATGGCATTGGCGGAGTAACTCGAGTGAAGATGAAGCATGGCTGTATTCCTTTTATTGTCCGCGCCGCGCGCAGCCGCGGCAGCGAAGCTCGTTATCGCGATGCGCGTCGACGGCGACGCAGGTTGAGGCCCACAACCCTCGCTCCGATCGACCCTCGGCTTTCCACCGCCTCCGGAAATCGGCAATCCCGTTTCGACACGCCCGCTCGAATAAGCGATTTACGTGCCAATACCCGTCCATCCTTAATATATGAATGACGACCGCATTAGAACGACGGATTAATCGCGCTGAAACTTCAAAAAATGTCTCATTTCCGGACACCCCCACGCGTCGCGGACGCGGCAGGTGATTCGACTGATCAATAAGCGCCGCGCGCGGCCGGGTGGCCGACGCGCTTCCGCGACGGCTTGCCGGTCAAATACTTACGACGCGTTTTCATTTGATTCCATGATGTCCGGGCGACCCGCAGGCGGCCATCACGCGACTCGAAAGGTCGTTTGAAACTGTCTCAAAATTGATTCGATCGCTTGATTTACGGGCTTGTAACCTAGCGCACATACATATCGCAACACCTTGATTCTATTGTTGAACTTCAAGTCAATATCTCAATTGTCAAACAATGTTCAACGCCTTTTATATTTTTTCCTGTAGCATGCGAAGCGACGCTCAATTGATTCACGATCGGTACTTCATTCCGGAGCGAGCATCCCAATTCGTGCGCGACGGGCAAATTATGGATAACCAAATCTTGGGCTCCATATGACAGTTCCTTACCGACGTCCGAAGCGTCAAACTTTGTGAAGTGACGTAATACGCAATTGAGGGAATTCAATTGCGTGCTAGCTTTTTTAGCCATAGACATTCCAATTCCGACGAACAGAAATCGAACGTTCGTGCCGAATCCGCGCGGATACACGGCACGAAGTCGATTGCTCACCCTATGAGGATGCGCCGTGACTCTTCAGGCCAATGACGCCGTTGCCGCCCCGAGCGGCATGATCGAGCTCTCCCACAGCTTCGACGCGAACCGGTTCATCGCGGCGCTCGACCGCGACGAACGCGCGGCGCTGGTCGCTCACCTTCAGCTGGTTCACCTGAGATCCGGTCAGGTGCTGTGCGAACCCGGCGAAATGCTGAGCGCCGTCTATCTGCCCGTCACGACGGCCGTTTCGTTGCAGTACGTATCGTCGGGCGGCATGACGCTGGAAGTGGCCGAGATCGGCAGCGAGAGCATCGTGTGCGACGACGTGATCGGCGGCAGCGGCAGCATGCCGTGCCGCGCGGTCGCATGCCGCGACGGCTTCGTCTATCGGCTCGACCGGCGCGTGTTCGCGCGCGCGTTCGACGCGTCCCCGGTGATTCGCCATCTGGTGTTCGTGTGCGTGCGGCTGCTGATGGCGCAGGTGTCGCAGATCACGTTCTGCAGCCGCCACCATGTGCTCAAGCACCAGTTGTGCAGATGGTTCCTGCTCGCGTACGACCGCTCGCGCAGCATCGAGATCCAGGTGACCCACAGCATGCTCGCGCAGATGCTCGGCGTGCGGCGCGAGACGGTCACCGACGCGGCGGGCGAAGTCCAGAAGCTCGGCCTGATCCGCCAGTATCGAAGCTCGATCGTGCTCGCGAATCTCGGCGGCCTCGAGAAGATGTCGTGCGGCTGCCGCGCGATCGTGCGCGACGAGATCAACCGGATCCTGTCGGCCGACTCGGGCGTGACGACCGCCGCGCGCGCTTGACCGATTCGGCATTTCGGCGCGCCCGGTCGATCGCGTTCAGCCGACTGTAGGGTGGCGAACAGAACGTCGTGCATGCGGATGGTCTACTGATGCCGGACTGCCGGGGGGATGTCAGCGCGCTGCGCGCGTTCGCCCGAGCGGACGACACCACGCACGCCGGAGCAGCACGTGAAAAACGAAATCAGAACCATCCTGAAGCACGTCGCCAATCTCGAAGCCGCGATCGATTCGATCGGCGACGGGGACGACCTTTACGACGCGGGCCTCTCGTCGCTCGACACGATCCAGCTGATGCTCGCGATCGAGAAGCACTTCAACGTCGAGATCCCCGACGAGATGCTGAACCGCAACCTGTTCCGCAGCGTCGACGCGCTCGCGGACGCGGTCGCCAGCCTCCAACGCTCCGAGCATTCCGCATGAGCGCGCTCCTTCCCGAACTCGCGCCCCCCGACGAAGCGTATCGGCTCGACGAGGCCGCCCTCGCCGTCGCGCAGGTCGCCGCGCAACACGCGGATGCGGTCGATCGCGACGCCCGTTGTCCCGTCGAGGCCATCGAGGCGATGCGCGCCCGCCGCCTGCTCGGCGCGATGGTGCCGACCCATCTGGGCGGCGCCGGCGCATCGCTCGCCGACGTCGCATCGGCCTGCTCGATTCTCGGCCGCGCCTGTGCGTCGTCGGCGATGGTGTTCGCGATGCACCAGATCCAGGTTGCCTGCATCGTCGATCACGCGGCCGACCAGGGATGGCATCGGCTGTTCCTGCAGCAGCTCGTGCGCCATCAATGGCTGCTTGCATCGGCGACGTCCGAAGACGGCGTCGGCGGCAACCTGCGCACGAGCCAGTGCGCGCTCGAGACGAACGGCGGCGAGTTCAGGCTGCGCAAAGCGGCGCCGGCGATCTCGTACGGCGACTACGCGGACGGCATCCTCGCGACCGCACGCCGCGACGCCGACGCACCGGCGTCCGAACAGGTGCTCGTGACGCTGCTGCGCGACGGCTATACGCTCACGCGCCGCAACGAATGGGACACGCTCGGCTTGCGCGGCACCTGCAGCAACGGCTTCGTGCTGGAGGCGCAAGGCGCGACGGTCCAGTGCGCGCCGGTGCCGTTCGCGCAGATCGCCGAACAGACGATGGTGCCGGTGTCGCACATCCTGTGGGCCGCCGTGTGGATCGGCGTGGCCGGCGACGCGTTCCAGCGCGCGCATCAGTTCTTCCGCGCGCAGGCGCGTCAGTCCGACGGCGCGCCGTCGCCCGCGGCACGACGGATCGCCGAATCGCTGGACCTGATGCAGGCGATGCAGGCGCGCGTCGACAGCGTGCTGCGCCTCTACGGCTGCGCGTCGGCGCGTTCGTGGTCGGCCGGCATGGCGTGGGCCGCCGAGGTCAACACGCTGAAGACTTACGTATCGACGGCCGCGCTCGAAGTCGTGCAGCAGGCCATGATGATCTGCGGGATGGCCGGCTACAAGAACGGCACACCGTACAGCGTCGGCCGCCATCTGCGCGACCTGCAGGCCGCGCCGCTGATGATCAGCAACGACCGCATCGCCGCCAACACTTCGAACCTGCTGCTCGCCTTGCGTCCGTCGACGCTGGAGAAACTCTCGTGAACGATCGCCTCTCCGTGACTTCGGCCGGCTCCGCCGCCACGCCCGCCGACGCGCCGCTCGACCGCGCCGGCGTGAACCCGCTGCGCGACGAACTGGTGGACGCCGGCCTGCTGGTGTCGACCGGCATCCAGGGCCTGTTCGGCCGCAGCGAGCGGTTCGAGCGCGTCGTCGAAGCGCTCGACGCATTCGTCACGCGCCTCGGCGCCGACCAGCATGCGGAGGTCCTGCGCTTCCCGCCGGCGATGAGCCGCACCGAGTTCGAGCGCAGCGAATACATGAAGAGCTTCCCGCAACTCGCGGGCAGCGTTCACGCGTTCTGCGGCGACGAACAGCGGCACCAGCGCGTGCTGCAATGCCTCGATCGCGGCGAAGACTGGACCGAAAGCCAGAAGCCGACCTACGTCGTGATGACGCCGGCCGCCTGCTATCCGGTCTATCCGGTCGTCGCGCGCGCCGGGGCGCTGCCCGACGACGGACGCATCGTCGACGTGTTCTCATACTGCTTCCGCCACGAACCGTCGCTCGACCCGACCCGCATGCAGTTGTTCCGGATGCGCGAGTACGTGCGAATCGGCACGCCCGAGCAGATCGTCGCGTTCCGCCGCACCTGGATGGAGCGCGGTACGCGGATGATCGACGCGCTGCGCCTGCCGAACGAAATCGATCTCGCGAACGACCCGTTCTTCGGACGCGGCGGCAAGATCGTCGCCGACAGCCAGCGCGAGCAGAACCTCAAGTTCGAGCTGCTGATCCCGATCGAGCACGACGGCCGTCAGACCGCCTGCCTGAGCTTCAATTACCACATGGACCACTTCGGGCTGCTGTGGGACATCCGCACCGCGAGCGGCGACGTCGCGCACACGGGCTGCGTCGGCTTCGGCCTCGAGCGCCTCACGCTCGCGCTGTTCCGCCATCACGGCTTCGACCTCGACGCGTGGCCGGCCGACGTGCGCGACGCGCTGTGGGGCACGCGATGAGCTTCGTGTCACGCGACGGCGAGGATGCGTCGTTCGACGACGTGCGTCATCGCGCGCGCCACTACCGGCCGCACCCGCTCCACAGTCAGGAGATGGTCTGGAAGCAGACCAACTGCTACGTCGACATGTGGCTCGAGGTGCTGCGCTGGTGGGGGCTCAATCCGTACGCGGCGCTGCCGTTTACGATCGCGATGGACTTCGAGGGCGACCAGTTCACGTTCTTCAAGTTTCCGCACGACGAGCTGGAGCGGCTGTACGGCATCGTCGTGCAGGAACACTCGATCTACGAGCCGCTCGCCCAGCACATCGAGACGCAGGTCGCGCGCGGCCATCTGATGATCGTCGAGGTCGACGCGTGGTTCCTGCCCGATACGCGCGGCAGCGCCTATCGCACGCAGCATACGAAGACGACGATCGGCATCGACGCGATCGACCGCGTGCGCCGCCAGCTCGGCTACTTCCACAACAGCGGCTATTACGTGGCCGAGGAGATCGACTACGACGGACTCGTCGGCGGCAGCTCGCCGATGCCGTTGCCGCCGTACGTCGAGTGCGCGAAGCGGCGTTTCGCGCCGCTCGACGAGCGCGTGCTGTGCGACGTGTCGCTCGCCGCCTTGCAGCGGCATCTGCGGCGCCTGCCGCTGGTCAATCCGGTGGCGGCGTTCCGCCGCCAGTTGCAGGCCGATGCGAAGTCGCTCGCCGCGTCGCCGCTCGAACGCTTCCACGGGTACTCGTTCAATTCGGTGCGGCAGCTCGGCGCGAACTTCGAGCTGTTCGGTCATTACGCGCGCTGGCTGCAGGCGAGCGGCTGCATCGGCCCGTTCGCCGACATACGCACGGCGTGCGAGCGCATCGCGGCGGAATCGATGGTGCTCGAATTCCGGCTTGCGCGCGCCTGCGCGCGCGGCAAGGAGGAGCGCGGCGATGCGACGCTCGACGCGATCGAAGCGGCCTATACCGACCTGATCGCATGCGCGCAGCAGATCAGCCCGCCGCTGCGGCACCCGGCGCCCGTTCGCTGCGAAGCGGCCGCCGTGCCGGCGACGCGGTGACGCGCGCGTCGGCAATGCCGGCGTGGTCGATGCTCGCGACGCCGGCAGGCGCGGCGCCCGCGCCGTCCGATCTTCCGGCCGGCGCCGCGTGGATCGCGGCGCCGGTGCCGGGCACCGTCGCGCAGGCGCTCGCCGTCGCGGGCCGTCTCGACGAGGCCGCGTCGCTCGACGAGCGCGACCACTGGTATCGGGTCGAGCTGCGCGGGCACGGCGCGCGCCTGCTGCGCTTTCACGGTCTCGCGACGCTCGCGCAAGCGTGGCTCGACGACACGCCGATCCTGCACTCGGACAGCATGTTCGTCACGCACGACGTGCGCGTGACGCTCGCCGGACAGCACACGTTGTTCGTCTGTTTTCGCGCGCTCGCGCCGCACCTGCGCACCGCACGCGCGGCGCGGCGCGCACGCTGGCGCACGCGGCTCGCGGAGCCGGCGACGCTGCGCACGGTACGCACGTCGCTGCTCGGACACATGCCCGGCTGGTTTCCGCATCACGTGCCGACCGGTCCGTGGCGGCCCGTCGACGTGCTCGACCCGGCCGACGGCACCGTGCCCGCGCATTGCAACCTGCACGCGCGCGTCGATGGCGACACCGGCTGGCTCGACGCCGAGCTCACGTTCGCCGCACCGCTGCCCGACGCGTTCGCGGCCCGGCTGTCCTGCGGCGAGCACCACGCGACGCTCGAACGCGCCGGCGCCGACCGGCTGCTTGCGACCGTCGCCGTGCCGAACGTGCGGCTCTGGTGGCCGCACACGCACGGCGAACCGGTGCTGTACGACATCGCGCTGCATGTCGGCGCCGAGCGCATCGTGCTCGGTGCAACCGGGTTTCGCACGATCGAGCAGCACGCGGGCGACGACGGCAACGGCTTCGGGCTGCGCGTGAACGGCACGCCCGTGTTCGCGCGCGGCGCATGCTGGAGCAGCGCGGCGCCGCTCGCGCTGCATGCGGACGATGCGACCTACGCGCGCCTGCTCGGCCTCGCGCGCGACGCGGGCTTCAACATGATTCGGGTCGGCGGCACGATGACCTACGAAGCCGACGCCTTCCACGCCTGGTGCGACCGGCTCGGGCTGATGGTCTGGCAGGACTTCATGTTCGCGAACTTCGACTACGCGCTCGACGATCGCGCGTTCGCCGACGCCGTCGACGCGGAAGCCGACCAGTTCCTCGCGCGGCGCCGCGCATCGCCGTCGCTTGCGGTGCTGTGCGGCGGCAGCGAGATCGCGCAACAGGCGGCGATGTCGGGGCTCGGCCCGAAACAACGCGCCGTCGAATTGACGGCCGAGCGTCTCGCCGCCCGCGCCGCGGCATGGCGGCCCGACGTACCGTACGTCTCCGATTCGCCCGACGGCGGCGTGCTGCCGTTCGTGCCGCGCGAGCGCGTGTCGCACTACTACGGCGTCGGCGCGTACCTGCGGCCGCTCGACGATGCGCGGCGCGCCGACGTGCGGTTCGCGAGCGAATGCCTCGCCTTCGCGAACGTGCCGTGCGATGCGACGCTGGAGCGCATCGGCCGGCCGCATCCGCACGAACCGCGATGGAAGGCGGCCGTCCCGCGCGATCCCGGCGCGTCGTGGGACTTCGACGACGTCCGCGACCACTATCTGCGCACGCTGTACGACGTGGCGCCCGAGCGCCTGCGGCGCGAAGACCCGGCGCGCTACTTCGAACTGTCGCGCGCGGTGATCGCCGACGTGATGCGCGAGACGTTCTCCGAGTGGCGACGCAGCGGCTCGCGCTGCGCGGGCGCGCTCGTGTGGCAGTTCCAGGACGTGATGCCGGGCGCCGGATGGGGCTTGCTCGATGCCGCGCATCTGCCGAAATCGGGATGGTACGCACTGCGCCAGGTGCTGCAGCCGGTGCAGATCGTCGTGGTCGACGAAGGACTGAACGGCCTCGACGTGCATGTGATCAACGAACGCGCGGCGCCGCTGACGGCGAGCGTCGAGCTGGTGGCGTTGCGCGACGGCCGCACGCCGGTCGCGCGCTGCGGCGGGCAGGTTCGACTCGCCGCGCACGATGCGGTGCGGCTCGGCTCAGCCGAATTGCTCGGGCGCTTCTTCGACTGGACCTACGCGTATCGCTTCGGACCGTGCGAGCACGACACCGTCGTCGCGTCGCTGCGCGGCGACGACGGCGCGCTGCTGTCGCAGGCGTTCCACTTTCCGTCGCGCACGCATCCGGCCGTGTTCGCGCGACGCGATCCGGGCATCGAAGCGCGCGTGTCGCGCGCCGGCGACGCGTGGCACGTCGACATCGACACGCGCCACGTCGCGCGTCACGTGCAGATCGATGCACCGGGCTTCATGCCGCTCGACGACTGGTTCCATCTCGCGCCCGGCGCGACCGCGCGCGTCGCGCTGATCCCGCAACCTATCGGCACGCCGCGCATCGACGACGCGCCGCCGAGCGTCAACATTCGCGCGGTCAACGCCGCGCGAACGGTACGCGCAGCGTTGGCCGTCTGACGCCGAGAGAAATGAACCGCCCGCTGCAGCGGCGGCCGTCGCGCGTCAGTCGGACGAGCCCGTGCCGCGCGGCCGCTCGATGCCGTACGCTTCCATCCAGCGATACAGCGTCGCGCGCGACACGCCGAGCTCGCGCGCGGACGCGGCGACGCGCCCGCGCGTGCGCAGCAGCGCGGTTTCGATCGCTTCGCGCTCGATCGACTTGCGGATGTCGGCCACGGACGGCGATGCCGCATCGAGGCAATATTCGAGCTCGAGATCGTGCGCGGTGATCAAACGTCCTTCCGTCATCACGACCGCGCGTCTCACGCGGTTGATCAGCTCGCGGACGTTGCCGGGCCAGTCATGCTTGTAGAGCGCGGTGATCGCATCGCTCGAGAAGCCGCGCACGCGATGGCGCGCGTCGCTGCGAAAGCGCTCGAGCATGTGATGCGCGAGCAGCTCGATGTCCTTGCCGCGCGCGCGCAGCGGCGGCTGGTCGATCCGCATCACGCAGAGGCGATGAAACAGATCCGCGCGGAACCGCCCTTCCTCCATCGCTTCGCGCAGGTCGACGTGCGTCGCGGACACGATGCGGACGTCGACCGGCACCGGATCGCTGCCGCCGAGCCGATGAATCGAGCGCTCCTGCAGGAATCGCAGCAGGCTGGCCTGGCTCTCGTGCGGCAGGTCGCCGATTTCGTCGAGCAGCAGCGTGCCGCCGTTCGCAGCTTCGACGTAGCCGACCTTGCGCGCGTTCGCGCCGGTAAACGCGCCGCGCTCATAGCCGAACAGCTCCGACTGCAACAGGTGCGGCGGAATCGCGCCGCAATTGACCGCGACGAACGGGCCGTTGCGCCGTTCCGAATGACGATGGATCGCGACCGCCGTCAGCTCCTTGCCGGTGCCGGTCTCGCCGAACACGAACACCGGTGCGTCGGTGCGCGCGAAGCGCCGCACCGTGTCGAACAGCCTCAGCATCGCGCTGCAGGTGCCGACGATCCCGTTTTCCTGCGATTCGAGCCGCTCGCGATCGCGCGCGAACAGACATTCCATGCCGTACGCATGGCCGACGGTATCCGCGATCCTTTGGTGCGACGCGGGCAACGTGATGTAGTCGAAGCAATAGTCGCGCAACAGCGCGCGCACGTTCGCCGACGCCGTCTGGCCGGTCTCGACGAGCGCGACCCACACGACGCCGCGCATCGACGCACAGGTGGACGCGATGCTGCCGATCGCGTCGGCATGGCCGCCGCTCAGGTCGAGGATGCCGCAGGTGATTTCGCCGGAGGTGTCGCGCAACTGGCTCGCGTTCGCGACTACCGTGACCTTCCAGTTGCGCCGCGTCAGTTCCTTGCGAAGCATGACGGACGGCGACTGGGTCCAGTAGATCAGCGGACGCTGCCCGTTGGCCCTCCCTTCGCCGGCACTTTTATCGCGCGTTATTGGGATATTCATAGCGCACCATCACTTTCTCCTCTCCGCGAATCGTTCGCGTGCGCTCCGGGCGGCGGCGCATAGCCACCGGTCCGCGCTGCGTTGCCGCAGCCTTGGCGAAGATCGAAACTGCACACGGCGAGAACCCCCGGAGGTCGAGCCGAATGTCATCCGGCCTCGTTTTCATCGAACTTGAAGAGGAACGTGCGGCCGCGAAGCCACGACGTCCCGGCTTACATGCGACGCGCCATTACCAATGGGCACGCCGGTAAACGGAATTTCCGCTTGCAGTCGCGTCGAGTCGTACACGACAGCCGTGCTCGATACCGAACCGCCGGCCGCCATATCGCTCCCGGACTGGCCGCCTCGTTGCATCCGCCCCGAATTTACACCCGGTCGCCGGACGGTCGTGTTACCAAAAGATAATGCTGAATCCGGCGGTAACCGCGCCGGCACGCCGCCTCCAGCCGACTTTCGATCACCAGTTTTGATTATCCATGAACAATCGAGAGGTTTAGTGGCGAATACCACATTTTCGCAACATACGCGCCGCGGATTATCCGCGATTTTTGTCGAAATACCCAAGAACGACCGCCACCATCGCCCTCACGTCACATAATTGCCAGCGTGGCCGGGCCGCCGCTTCGAGGCCAGGCGGCGCGCAGCGCGCACGACTGTTACACGTCGTATCGCCTCCGCCGCCCGGCCGCTCAGACCCTCCCCAGCGCCGCGGGCCGCCCGGCCTGCCCGTCGCGCGCGAGGCCGTCGACCGCCACGTCGTCGTGCTGGGCCAGATCGGCAAGGCCGGGAGCGCCGGCCATCTCGTCCAGCAACGCGGCATGGCCGTCCAGCACGAAGCGCGTCAGCTCGCGCCGGAAGCGCGCCGCGCCGAACAGCTCCGCATTCGCGCGACATGCGTGCGGGCTGATCGAGCCGCGCGGCAGCGCCTCGAAGCGCGCGAGCGCGTCGAGCAGCGCGTCGACCGACTGCGTGCGAAAGAACAGGCCGGTAGCGCCCGCGCCCGGCCACGCGCGCACCGACTCGCGCACGCCGCCCTTGCCGTATGCGATCACGGGCGTGCCGCAGGCCTGCGCCTCGACCGGCGAGATGCCGAAATCCTCTTCGGCCGCGAACACGAAGGCGCGCGCGCGCTGCAGGTGGTCGTGCAGCACGTCGAACGGCTGATAGCCGAGCAGCGTGACGTTCGGGCCGGCCAGTGCGCGGATCTTCGCCATCTCCGGCCCGTCGCCGATCACCACGAGACGCCGCTCCGGCGTCCGCGAAAACGCCTCGACGATCAGGTCGATCCGCTTGTACGGCACCAGCCGCGACGCGGTCAGGTAGAACGCCTCCTTGTCGGTGCGCAACGCGAGATGCTCGACGTCGACCGGTGGATAGATCACCGTCGCGTCACGCCGATAGGTCTTGCGGATGCGCCGCGCGATGAAGCGCGAATTCGCGGCCACGCGATCGACGCCGTTCGCCGAGCGCGCATCCCAGTTGCGGATGTAGTGCAGCAACGCGCGCGCGAGCGCCGACTTCGCGCCGTGCGCGAGGCCGGCTTCGTTCAGATACTGATGCTGCAGATCCCACGCGTAGCGCACCGGCGAATGCACGTAGCTCGCATGGAACTGGTCGGGGCCGCTCAGCACGCCCTTCGCGACCGCATACGAGCTCGACAGCACGACGTCGTAGTCAGACAGGTCGAACTGTTCGATCGCCAGCGGAAACAACGGCAGATAGCTGCGATAGCGCGTGCGCGCGAACGGCAGCTTCTGGATGAACGACGTGCGTACCGCGCGGCCGCGCAGGCACTCGCGATCGTCGAGGAAGTCGACGAGGCTATAGAGGTCGGCCTGCGGAAAGCAGTCGATCATATGTGCCAGCACGCGCTCGGCGCCGCCGGGCGACACCAGCCAGTCGTGAACGATCGCTATCTTCAAGTGCGGCCCCTGGTTCTTCCTTCACGTTCGCCATGAGCCGGCCACACGGTTCGTGCGCCGGCCGTCTGCAGCAATTATCCGAAGGGAGCAGCGCGGCCGATGTGTGCTGCCGCACACTGCGCCGTTCGCGCTGCGCGCTCCTGCACGTATACGTAGCGTCAGTACGCTTTCGAACAGACCGGCATACGGCGCATCCGGATCATCGACGTTGCCGCACCGCACGCGCCGCACGGCCCGTGCGGCACTGCGTGTTGAATGCTTCACGCGAGGACCGCATCATGGAATGGCATTGTTGTGAATTCGAACATCTGAGCGCCGTCGATCTCTACGCAATCCTGCGCGCGCGCAACGCCGTGCTGGTGGTCGAGGATGCGCATACGCATCTGGACATCGACGGCAAGGACGCCGGCGCACTGCACGTCTACGCGACGCAGCGCCACGGCGACGCGGCCGAAGTCGCGGCCTACGCGCGCATCCTGCCCGGCGACGACATCGATCCCGACGTCGTGATCGACAAGGTGCTGACGAGCGAGGCGTGTCGCGACGACGATACGCTCGAGCATCTGCTCGAACGCGCGCTGACCGCCGCGCACGCCGCGTGGCCCGATGCCGCGCTGCGCACGCACGTGCCCGCCGCGCGGCAGGCGTTCTACAAGCAGTTCGGATTCCGCAAGGCTTACGGTCCGTTTCTCCATCAGGGCGCGCCGTTCGTCGGCATGATCCGCCCGGCGCAACGCGCTGCCGGCGCGCTGCGTCAGCTGCTGTCTCGCGCGGTGTCGGTACAGCGCGACCGCAACGAAGAGGCGCGCGCCGACGGCCGCGCTCATGGCCGACTGGCCGCCGATTCCGGAGCCAACCGATGATCCGCACCCTTCGCCAAGTCCCCGATCCCGCGCTGCCGCGCATCCTTCCCGTGATCCTCGCCGGCGGCTCCGGCACGCGCCTCTGGCCGCTGTCGCGCGAGCAGTTTCCGAAGCAGCTGATCGAGCTGACGTCGAACGAATCGCCGCTGTCGGCGACCGCGCGTCGTCTGAACGGCATCGCGAACGCGTCGCTCGACGACACGCTGCTGCTCGTCTGCAGCGAACAGCATCGGACGCTGAGCGCCGCGCAGGTGACCGACCGTGCCGCGCCGGCGCGCATCCTGCTCGAGCCGGCACCGCGCAACACGGCGCCCGCGCTCACGCTCGCCGCGCTCGACGCGAGCGCGTTCGCGGACGATCCGGTGCTCGCGGTGATGCCGGCCGATCACGTGATCGTCGACGTCGGCGCGTTCCAGGACGCGATCGCACGCGCGGCGCGTTACGCAGAGGAAGGCGCGATCGTCACGCTCGGCGTGTTGCCGCGCCGCGCGGAAACGGGCTACGGCTACATCCAGGTCGGCGCGCCGCGCAACGGCTGCCACGGTAGCCAGGGCGGCTATTCGATCGGGCGTTTCGTCGAGAAGCCCGACGAGGCGCTCGCCGAGCGCTATCTGCAATCGGGCGATTACTGGTGGAACAGCGGGATCTTCGTCACGCGCGCGTCGGTCTGGTTGAAGGCGATCCGCGCGCTCGCGCCCGCGATTCATGCGTGTTGCGAAGCGGCATGGCGCGCGGGTATCGCCGAAGATCCGTTCTTCCGGATCGACGCGGCCGCGTTCGACGCATGCCCGTCCGATTCGATCGACTATGCGGTCATGGAGCGCTTGCCCGAACACGGCGAGCTCGGCATCGAAGGGATCGTCGTGCCGCTCGCGGCCGGCTGGTCGGACGTCGGCACCTGGGACGCGATCTGGGAAATTATGCCGAAGGACGATCACGGCAACGTCGCGCGCGGCCCGATCGTGTTCGAGGACACGCAGGACAGTTTCGTGCGCTCCGAAGGGCGGCTCGTCGCGTGCGTCGGCATGAGGGACGTGGTCGTGATCGAAACGCCCGATGCCGTGCTGGTCGCGAACAAGCACGACGTGCAGCGCGTGAAGAACATCGTCGCGCGGCTGAAGAACGACCGGCGGCCGCAGGCGATCGAGCACCGCAAGGTGCAGCGGCCGTGGGGACACTACGATTCGATCGACCTCGGCGAACGGTTCCAGGTGAAGCGGATCGTCGTCGAGCCGGGCAAGCGCCTGTCGCTGCAGATGCACTATCACCGCGCCGAACACTGGATCGTCGTGCGCGGCACCGCACGCGTCACGCGCGGCAGCGAGACGTTTCTGCTCAGCGAGAACGAATCGACGTACATCGCGGTCGGCGAAGTGCATCGCCTCGAGAATCCCGGCAGGATTCCGCTCGAGATCATCGAGGTGCAATCGGGCGACTATCTCGGCGAGGACGATATCGTGCGGTTCGACGATCAGTACGGCCGGCCGGTCGACGCGCTGCCTGCGGAGCAGGCATAGCGCGGCGGCGATACCGTGCGTCGTGAGCGGCGCGCGGTCGAGCGGTGCTTACGCGCTGGCGCTCGACCCGTGCTTGCCGCCGTCAGTTGCGCTTGGCGACTGTGCGCACATGCGGCAGCAGCGCGACGTTCGCGCCAACCACGTCAGGCGCGATCGCTCGTGATCGCAGTGCGCCCGCACACGGTGCGGCCGTCGCGTCGGCGGCCGTGCAATCGCGTCCCGGACCGACCCGCACCGGCATCCCGCCGATCTCCGACAAGCGGTTGTCGGCAAGCTGAACACCCGACACGTTGCCCCACAGCCGAATGCCGTCGAACCGCGCATGCGACACGCGGTTGCCGATCACGGCCACGCGCGTCACCGTGCCCGACCACGTGCTGACGTCGATCGCCGCCTGCTGCGTGAGCGGCCGCGGATCGCTGCGCCCGCTCGCGGTCTGGATGGATGCGATCACGTTGCGCTCGATGCGGACGTTGGACGCGCCATAGGTGTGGTAACTGTCCTCCTGCGCGACGAGGATGCCGGCGCTCACCTGCACGTCGTGCACGACGTTGTCCGAGATCGTCACGTCGGCGCCGCCGACCACCGTGATCCCGCGGCCCCATGCATTGCCTTCGAGCACGTTGCCGGTGATGAGCACGTTGCGGCTCAACGCGCCGTCGGCAACGTAGCTGACCACGGCGATCATGTCGTCGCCGGTGTCGCGCACGACGTTGTGCCGGACCAGCACGTTGCGCGCGCCGTGCGTGATGTGGATGCCGTCCGCGAGCGTGGACAGTACGCGATTGTCGACGATCGCGACGTCCGCGCCGCCGAACACGAAGATGCCGGCGCTGGCGCCGCCGTCGATCACGTTGTCGAGCACCTGCACGTCGCGCCCGGTGACCTCGACCTTGGTCGACGCCGGTGTATCGAGGCGCGTCGCGCCCGTTCCGCTCAGGCGGAAGCCGGCGAGCGTCGTGCCGTCGCCGCGCAGCTCGATCGTCTGATCGGCGGCATCGGTTGCGCTCAGCGTCGCGCCGTAACCCGATACCAGGACGTGCGGCTGCCGCACGACGAGCGAACGGCCGACGACATAACGCCCCGGCACGAACGTCAATCGCTGACCGGGCCGCAGCGCGTCCAGCGCGCGTTGCAGTTCGTCCGCCTGGTCGGTCGCATTCGGCGCGGGACGAACGTAAGCGTTGGCGCTGTCGGCGGGACGCGCGCTGCGTGCCGGCGCGCGCGACACATCGTCCGCGTGCGCCGGTGCACCGAGCGCGCCGGCCAGCGTCATGCCGGCCAGCACGCGAGACAAGCATCCCGGTCTGCGCATATCGAAACGTTTCTCCGTATCGGCCGCGCGTGGCGGTCGGCGAGACGATCGAGCGCCGCTCAACCGACGCCTCGACGAATCCGCCATTCGATCCGCTCAGCCATTCGCTTCGCCGGTCGCGAGCACACCGCTCGCGCGCCGCGACGTGAGTGCATGCGCGAGCTTCACGAACGGCGCTTCGCACAGCAGGTAACCGGCCCACGACAACGGGATCAACGGCAGCAGCGGCACGATCATGTAAACGCCGAGCGGCCATCCGACCAGATGAAAGCGCTGGCACAACCAGAACGCCCCAAACAGCGGAAGGCTGTGCAACAGATAGACCGAGTAACTGATCTTGCCGATCCACGCGAGCGGACGGTTGCGCAGTTTGAGCACAGTCGCCAGCATCGCGAACGCCGCGATGCCGATCATGTATGCGAGCGAGATCGGCAGATGAAACGCGTTGTGATGCCGCCAGTCGTCGATCGCGCCCGCGAGCGCGACGCCGACCACCGCTATCGTCACGTACGCGAGCGCCGCCCGGTACGTCATCGACAGCCGGGACAACGGCCCGCTTGCGGCCAGCCGCAGACGCAGCAGTTTCGACGGAGCGTCATAGGCCTGGCGGAAACAGGCGCCCCAGAACATGATGCCGAGGTGATACGGCATCGTCTTGTACTGACTGAGCATTTCCGCCGGGAACACGTGCAGCGCGACCGTCGACGCGAACAGCGCACACAGCGCGACCGTGACGACACACAAATGCAGCATCCGATGCAGCCAGCCGCACCAGAACAGAAGCAGGCACACGACATAGAAATACAGCTCGGTCTCGAGCGTCCAGCCATGCGGCAGGATCAGGCTCGCGCCGAACGCAGCCGGGATCATCGTCACGTTCGCCAGCATCCCGTGCGGGTCCATGGTCTTGTCGAACAGCACCCAGTGAACGAAGTAGCCGGCCGGCAATGCGAGCCAATACGCGGGATACAGCCGGAAGAAGCGCCGAATGACGAACCGCTTCGTGCCCGGGCCGAGGTCGCCGTGCAGGCTGGTCGGAATCAGCATGCCGCTGATCGCGAAGAAGATCACGACGCCGATCCGGCCGAAGTTCACCGACCGCTGCAGCGCGTCGAGCGCCTGCTGCGAGCCGGCCAGCTCGACGAACCGCTCCGCGTAATGCGTCCATATGACGAGGATCACCGCAATCGCGCGCATCGCGTCGATATGCTGAAATCGCTCCGGATCTTTCGCTGTTGACATGACTGGAATGGTGACGGCTCAACACACGGGGCTGCCCGTACGGGAATCGGAACATCCGGCGCCGATCACCGACAACGCAGACGGAATCGCCCGCCCCGTTCGCAGGCGGATCACCTGCGTGCCACGGCCGAGCGTGCTTTGAAAACTTCGTCGCGCCACGCCGCGTGGCGACGACGACGACACGAGCGCGGCGGCCACGTCCGGCATCGCCCGCCGTGCTTCACCTGGCGTGCGCATGTCTCGCGTCGACGCAATACCACCAGATCAGCGCGAGCAACGCGTAAAACGCCGTGCGCGAGCCGAACATCATCCAGTACTCGCCCTGCTGAACCGCGAACGTCGCATAGGAGAACACCTTGGCGATGAGCCACAGCATCACGACGCCGCCGCGCATCGCGACGAGGATCTGCAGCGCGCCGAGCGCGCCATACACCAGCCCCGTCATCGCGACGAACAGCGCGCCGCCCGCATAGCCGAACCAGTACACGGGCACGGCCATGTTCCCCATCGTGAACGTGACGTCGTCGAACATGTACGCGCGCAGCACGCTCGGCTCGGTGTACGACATCATCAGATCGCGCAAGCCGCTCGGCTCGGATTCGTCGAAGAAGGTCGGCATGGTCCACGAGCGCAGCGAACTCACGAAACGCCAGAACGCATCGGTGCCGCCGAGCCGTGGCGCGGTGAACATATGGGCGTCGTTGTCGACCACGTACCACGGCTGCCCTTGCAGCAGGAAGCGCGACGACAGCATGTCAGCCACTTCCAGCCCTTGACCGCGATACGAGTAGATGATCGACACGGCGCCGAGCAACAGCGCGAGGCCCGCGCCGATGCCCAGATAACGCACGACCGGCTTGCCGTTCATCGCATGGATCGCGATGAACGGCGCGAGCGAGCACAGCCCGATGTGCAGCACGGCCATGAACTGCTCGCCGTGCATCACGTTGAGCGCGAGATCGACCGCCATCGTCAGGATCGCGGCCGCCCGGATGCGCTTGTCGGGGCTGGTCGCGATCGTGCCCAGCAGGAAGCCCATGAACGACTGGTTGTTCAGGAACAGGTTGAACATCGTCCCGTTCGACGAGTCGTTGCGCAGCGCATAGCGGTTGATGCCGGAAAACAGCGAGAACCCGGACGTCAGCCCGGCGAGCACGCCGATCGCGATGATCGTCGCCGCGAGCACGAATCCGATCGCGATGCTGTGCGGCTGTAACGTGATCCGCGCCTTGATCGGTACGCGCACCGGACGCTCGTCCAGGAACCGGTCGAACGCAACGAGCGCACAGACCACGAAAATCACATAGAACGACAGCAGCCGGCTGAACGCGCCGGTCGCGTCGCCGATCACGTCCGTTTCCGTCAGATAGCCGCCGTTCTCCAGCCCCACGCCGGCGAGGAACGCGGTCATGCCGATCGCGAGCACGTACAGCATCGACACCGCGAACACCGGCCGCGACCTGACCAGGCCGACCAGCGCCGCCGTCGCCAACAGCAGCGTGCACAGCGCGCTCGATTCTTTCAGGCCGAGCGCCGGCATCGCCGCATTGAACAGCAGCGCGAGCGCGAACAGCGTCAGCAGCATCACGCCGCTCGCAGAAGCGACGCCGCGGCCGCCGCCCATCGTTCCCGTGGTTCTATTCATGCTGGCTCATGCATGGCTCATGCTGATTCATGCTGCTGCAACCCGAAGTTGCGTTCGACCGTCGGCGCCGCGCGTTGCGGCCGGTAAGGCGCGCCCGGCTGCCGCGCGCGGTCCATCCCGTAGCGATCGGTCATGTGTCGCGCTCCGTGGCGATCGCCGTCACGCAGCCTTGCCGAGCAGTTCCTTTCTTACGCGCGTCCATGCCCTGAACAGGAACGTCTCGGCCGCAACGTCGCGACGGTCCGGCTGCGCGCGCGGCCCCTTCGCATCGCGATACGCGTTCGCGTAATAACCGTAGCGAAGCGGCGAAGGATCGAAACCGTTGAATACGAGGCCGTCGACCTTCGTGCCGATCCGTTGCAGGTTCTCGACCGCTTCCGCAACGTCGGCGCTGCCGATCGAGCCCTGCCGCGCGACCATCAGCGTGATGTCGGCGAACCGCGCCAACATGGCGACGTTGGCGGCCGGACGGGTCAGCGGCGCGTCGACGACGATCATGTCGTATTGACTGCGCAGTCGTGCGAGCAGCGCGTCGAGCTTGTCGGCGCCGTACAAATTGCGCGCGGGCTGCGCGTGGGTTCCGGCCGGCAGCACGTCGAGGTTCTCGTCGACGCGGCGAATCGCCCGCTCGGGATCCAGCGATTGTTTCAGTACGTCCGACAAGCCTCGGTCCGCCTTCACCCGCAGCGCGTGCTCGATGCCGGATTGCCGCGCGTCGGCGCGCAGCAGCAACGTCTTGAGGCCGTCTTCCGCGAACAGGCACGCCAGGTTCGCGGCGATCATCGACTTGCCCTGCCCCGGCTCCGGCGACGTGATCAGCACCGTCTTCGAGCGGCCGTGCTCGACGCCCGTCTTGCAACGCAGCAGCAACGCGAGATTGGCGAGCGCTTCGGCGAGCGGCGTGTCGGGGTCGTCCCTGACGGCGACCGACGCCGGGCGACCGAGTGCATCGCCATCGACCGGCTGCGGCAACGACGGCAATATGCCGAGCATCGGGACGCCGACCGCCGCCTCGAGATGCTTCGGATCGCGCACGCGCCGGAAGAACCACGCGTAGCCTTGCGCGGCCGCGGCGCCCAAGATCAGGCCCACCGCGGCGCCCAGTGCGAGCACGAGCATCCGCTTCGGGCGAATCGGCTTGTCGGTCGGAACCGCCTTGTCGACGATCGACGCATTGCCGACCGTGCCTGCTTTCGCGATCTGCAGCTGCTGAGTGTTGTTCAGCAAGCCGACGTACAGCTGGTTGTTGACCTCGACATCGCGGGCGAGCCGCAAATAGGTCTGCTGCTGCGAAGGCAGATGCGCGACCTTGTCTTTCAACTCGGCCGACTGCTGATCGAGCGTCTTCAGCTTGTTGACGACGGCGGTCAGCTGAGGCTGCCCGGCGACGTACTTCGACGACAAGTCCTGATACTCGAGCTTGGCCTCGAGCCGCGCCTTGTCGACGAGCGCCAGTTGATCGATCAGCAACCTCACGTCGCCCTGCGAATCGATCGAGCCCTGCGCGTTGCGAAACGAATTCAGCGCCTGCTCCGCCTGCTCCAGGCGGGCCTTCACCACCGGCAGTTGCGTCTCGAGGAACGCGAGGCTGTGCTCGGCGTCCTCGGAACGCCGCCTTGCGTTCACGTCGAGATAAGCGGCGGCGATCGCATTAAGCAGCCGCGCGGCGGACACCGGGTCACGGCTTTCGAGGCTGAGCTGCATGACCCCCGACTGCCGCTTCGTTTCCGCGCCCGCCAGCTTCGTCAGGACCGAATCGAGGCGCTCGGCTGTCGTCACCCGCCGTACGCGGAATTCCGTACCGGCGCGCGCGACGATGCGCGCGATGTCGACGCGATAGCCGTTCGCTTCGCTCGGCTTGCCGATTACGCCCTTCAGCACTTCCTGTCCGTCGCTGTCCTTCAGCGAGAACCGGTTGCCGGCCAGATAATCGAGCTCCAGCTTCTTGTCGATCTGCGATTCGGGTACGTCGAACCTGCGGAATTCGATCCGCTCACCGCCCCAGGCGAAGAACGGCGTACTGAACGGCGCGATGACGAGCCCGTCCGCATCCTTCGGCAACACCGATTCGACGAACCCGCCGACGAGCGGAATCCGGTTGCCGACGGTCGCCTCGGCCTGCGCGACGGTTTCTTCGATGGCTTGCGTGACGACCGTGCGCGAACGCGCGACGTCGATTTCGCCGATCACCGCAGAGTTCTGAATGTCGAGTGCGTTCGATATTTCGGAAAGCGCGCCCAACGCGCTATGTTTGTTTTCCTGAACCTGAATCAGCGTATCGACGGAGTAAACCGGCGCAGCCGAAACGGCATAAATCAATGCCAAAAAAAAACAGCCCAGAAAGACCGAAATAAATGCATAACGATAATCGAGCACGTTCTCCAGCAATTCGGTCAGCGCAAACCGCGGCGCGTCGCGGGAAATAGTGCCCGCTCCGTCCCGGTATTCATTAGATGCGGCTCTATCCAATGTCATGCATATGCTCCCAAATTGCTGCCCACACAGGCCGGTGGCGACGATACGCGCATGGCCGTCCGTGCCGCGCGGCTCGTCCGGGCACGGCCCGCCGGTGCGCCTGCGCCGCACCGGATGGCGGGCCGGCGAAGCATGCACGCGCCGGCCGCCGCCCACGAAACGCCATTGATTCTGTTTACCCGAGCCACTATGCGTTAAACCCGCCGGCCACTAAGTGCGATGGCTTACATTAATGGCCACTCAGTGCGCCGACCACTGGGTCGCCGACCGGTCTCATGCTATGTTGGGTGGCCTGTTGTTAAACGTGCGCGCAAGCGATGACATCAAGAACCGGTGCCGTTTCACGAGCGCGCGATTCCATCTCGTTCGTCCGTCGCTTCACCTCGATTTAACGGTCTTTATCAAACGACGTGCAATCGCCCGCTTGATTCGAATCCGGGTCATGGCCGGCCGGCAAGCCGAATGGCCGATCGCGCGCCGGGCAACATCGTGTCGCGTCGGCGTCCGTGCTGCGTCGCTTCGAACCGAAGCGACGCAGCACTTGAGAGACGTCGCGCAATGCTCTTCTGTCTACCATCGCGAATGACGACATGAACAACCACTCGCTATCCGATACGCTCGCGCCGACGCGCAACGATGCGCCGCTGCGGCTGACGCGCGTCGCGCTCTCCGTGGCGCTTGCCGTGCTGCTGTCCGCCTGCGCAATGGCGCCGGGCCAGCACATGACCGCGCCGGCCGCGTTGCCGGTCACGACGGCCGACAACGGCGACGTGACGAGCGACATGAAGGTCGCGGTCAAGCAGATCGATCTGACGCTCATCGGCCAGATCCATGCGGCCCAGAAAGGTCATACCGCCGCGCCGATCCCCGGCAATCTGCTCGGCAAGCCGAGCGGCTACAAGCTCGGCCCCGGCGACGTGCTGCAGATCACCGTCTGGGATCACCCCGAATTCGCGGCCGCGGTCGGCCAGCCGACGCCGAATACCAGGCCGTCCGACGCGGCGCCCGGCTTCGTCGTCGACAGCGACGGCAACGTGCAGTTTCCCTTCGTGCCGCAGCCGATTCACGCGGCCGGCAAGACGGCCGCGCAGGTGCAGCGCGAGCTCGACGCCGAACTCCGCAAGGTGTTCATCAAGCCGCAGGTGACCGTGCGCGTCGCGTCGTTCCGCGCGGAGCAGATCTATGTGGACGGCGAAGTGCGCGCGCCCGGCTCGCAGGCGATCAACGACATCCCGATGACGCTCGTCGAAGCCGTCAATCGCGCGGGCGGCTTTGCGCCGAGCGCCGACCAGAGCCGCGTGACGATCACGCGCAACGGCACGATCTATCCGGTCAACGTCGCGCAGATGACGAAGACCGGCCGCAGCCCCGCCGCGATCATGCTGCAGCCGGGCGACCTGCTGCACGTGGCCGCGCGCGACGACAATCCCGTATACGTGATGGGCGAAGTGAACAAGCCGCTGGCCGTGCCGCCGCAGCGCGACGGCACGCTCACCTTGAGCGCGGCGCTGTCCGAGGCCGGCCAGTTGAATCAGCAGACGTCGAACGCCGGACAGGTATTCGTGTTGCGCAAGGATGCCGACAGCCCGCCGGTCATCTATCACCTCGACCTCGAATCGCCCGTTTCGATGCTGCTCGCGAACCAGTTTCCGCTCGCGTCGAAGGACATCGTCTACGTCGACAATACCGGACTGGTCCGCGCGAGCCGCGTGCTGAACCTGCTGCTGCCGGCCATCAGCGCCGGGTTGACCGGCGCGCTCATCACGAAGTAGGCGGCAGATCGCGGAAAGGCGGCGGCAGTGCGCGCCGCCTTTCCGGCGCAGCACCGCGGCTGCATGGAGATCCGGCGCGTCACACCCTCACCGCTCTCCCTACCACCCCACCCCGCGCATGATCGCGTCATCCCGAACGCGCCGACAGGTTCAGCAAGCCCACGCGTTCGCGGCACAGCACGTATGCGAGCGCGACCGCCACGGCCGATTCGGCGATCAGCACCGCGATGGCCGCACCGCGTTCCGCGAACAGCATCGCGAGCGGCGGCAGCAGCGTCACGTTCAGCGCGCCGGACGAAATCAGGATGATGCTGAAAATGCGCTTCATGCCCATCGGCAGCATCGTCTGAACGCCGAACAGGTCGGTCATGCAGGCCATGAACGGCACCAGCGCGAGGCAGCGCAGCACGCCGACCGTCGGCGCGAACGCATCGCCGTACAGCATCCTGACGACGAACGGCGCGCATACGTAGATCGTCGCCGACATCGCCAGCACCAGCGCGCCCTGCAGCACGATCAGCTTGCGCAGGAACGCGAACGCGTCGTCGCGCGCGTGGTGCATCAAGTACGTGACGTGCGGATAGGTGGCGGCCCTCAGCGGTTGCAGCAGCCCGACCGCGGCGCGGATCAGCTTGTCGCCGGCGGCAAAATAGCCGGCCGCGACACTGCCCGAGACGATGCTCAGCAACACGGTGTTGGTCGACGCGTAGAACGAGATCGACGTCGAGGCGAGAAACACCTGCGAGCCGCCTTTCAGCGCGGCGGCGATATCGGCCACGCCGACGCGCACGCTGTCGACCTCGCGCCGCAGGAACAGGTACGCGAGCAACGTCACGCCGCACAGCACCGGCACCGCCGCGTTGATCGCGACCGCGTGCAGCAGATCGTCCGGCGTGCGCACCCAGGCGAAGAACGCGACGACGCTGCATGCGCGGTACACGACCACCGTGACGCTGTAGACGCTCAACTTCTGGATGCCCTGAAAGTACCAGCCGGGCGTCAGCGCCGCGCCGACCGCCATCCCGAACCCGATCAGCAGCGCCGTGCGTTCCGCCGCGAAATGCGGGACGAGCAGCGTCAACGCGAGCAGCACCGCGAACCCGGCGACCGTGATCGCCCATTGCGCGCTGACGGTCGCCCAGAAGATGCGCGAGCGCTCCAGCTTGCCGTCCGCGAGCGCGACGCGCGGCGTCGCCGTCAGGTCGAAGCTGTAATTGGCCAGATTGATGAAATACGTGGTGACCGCGAGGACGAACGACAGCCGCCCATACTGCTGCGGCCCGAGCACGCGCGTCAGCAGCGGCAGCGTCACGAGCGGCACGACATACGTCGAGATTTGCAGCGCGAACAACAACGCAAAGTTTTTTCGAACAGCGGTCATCGGGCTTTCTGGCGGTGAGAGAACGGTGTGCCGACCGTCAAGGCGCACACGCGCGCGGTGCGTGCGCGTCGATGCCGAGCACCGCACACAGCGACGCGGCGTAGCACTCGACCGAGTAAGGCGACCAGTCGTAGCGACGATCGGCGATAGCGAGATGCGTGCGCAATTCGGCGAGCGCACGCGCGAAGCCGTCGGGCGTGTTGCGGTAGAGAATCTTGTGGCCGATCTCGTCGCCGAACGTCGACAGGCTGCCGATGTCGTGGACGAGCGCCGGCAAGCCGAGCATCGCAGCCTCGACGATCACGAGCGGCGCATTCTCGGCCCAGATCGACGGCAAGATCAGCGCGTCATGGAGCGGGAGCGCGGCAAACAGCGTGGCATGGTCGACGCGGCCGGCGAAACGCAACCGCCCCGATTCGACGAGCGCCGCGTATTGCCGCTCCAGCTCG